>NZ_AZUS01000020.1:0-173755 GCF_000527195.1 Streptomyces sp. CNH189 | reverse complement strand
GGAGTTGACGTTCCGGTTCGTCTCCAACGTGGACGGCGCGGATCTGCACGAGGCGATCCGCGACCTGGACCCGGCGGAGACGCTGTTCATCGTGGCGTCGAAGACGTTCACCACGATCGAGACGGTCACCAACGCCACCTCGGCCCGCAGTTGGCTGCTGGNGGGNCTCGGCGGTGACGAGAAGGCGGTGGCGCGGCACTTCGTCGCCCTGTCGACGAACGCCGAGAAGGTCGCCGGGTTCGGCATCGACACGGCGAACATGTTCGAGTTCTGGGACTGGGTCGGCGGNCGCTACTCGTACGACTCNGCGATCGGCCTGTCGCTGATGATCGCGATCGGCCCGGACCGGTTCCGCGAGATGCTCGACGGGTTCCGGATCGTCGACGANCACTTCCGCACCGCCCCNCCGGAGGNCAACGNNCCNCTGNTNNTNGGNCTGTTGGGGNTCTGGTACAACAACTTCCACGACGCGCAGTCGCACGCGGTGCTGCCGTACTCGCACTACCTGTCGAAGTTCACCGCCTACCTCCAGCAGCTCGACATGGAGTCCAACGGCAAGTACGTCGGCCGGGACGGACACGAGGTCGACTGGCAGACCGGCCCCGTGGTGTGGGGCACGCCGGGCACCAACGGGCAGCACGCCTACTACCAGTTGATCCACCAGGGCACCAAGCTGATCCCCGCCGACTTCATCGGCTTCGCCGAGCCCGTGGAGGAGCTGAGCGAGGGGCTCGCCGCCCAGCACGACCTGCTGATGGCCAACTTCTTCGCCCAGACGCAGGCGCTGGCCTTCGGCAAGACCCCGGACGAGGTGCGCGACGAGGGCGTCCCCGAGGAACTGGTTCCGCACAAGACCTTCCAGGGCAACCACCCCACCACCACGATCGTCGCGCGCGCCCTCACGCCGTCGGTCCTCGGCCAGCTCGTGGCGCTGTACGAGCACAAGGTGTTCGTGCAGGGCGCGGTGTGGAACATCGACTCCTTCGACCAATGGGGCGTCGAACTCGGCAAGGTGCTCGCCAAGCGTGTCGAGCCCGCCCTCACCGAGGGTGCCGACGTCCCCGGCCTCGACCCGTCCACCAAGGCACTGGTCGCCGCCTACCGGGAGCTGCGCGGCCGGAGCTGAGCACCCGGGAGGCGGACGGCGGAGCGCCGTCCGCCTCCCGCGGTCGTGCAACCCCCGGCTCAGGCCACCGCGCTCAGCGTGTCAGCGAGGCGGCGGCGGGCCGCGCGGGCGGCCGGGAGCGCGGCGAGGGCGGCGGCGCCCAGGACGGCGGCCGTACCGAGCAGCACCAGCAGCGCGGGGGAGGGCAGCTGGGCTATCCCCGCGCCGATGCCGCTCGACCGGCCCTGGGCGTCGATCAGCCAGTGGGCCAGCGGCAGCCCCAGCGCGGTGGCGAGGAGCACCGCCGCCAGGGCCGTACCGGCGGTGGCGGTGACCGTGACGGCGGTGATCTGCCGGGGGGACAGGCCGACGGCCTTCAGCGCCAGCAGGTCGCGCTCACCCTCGCGGACGGTGCCGCCGATCGCCGTCAGCAGTTCGACCAGCCCGATCAGGGCCAGCACCACGACCAGCCCGAGCACCACCGCGCGCAGCGGGGACAGCCCGTCGGCCGGGTTGGCCACGGTGTGCACGTCCAGGTGACCGCGGCCCTCCGACGCGAGCCGCGCCGCCACCTCGGCCGGGTCCGCGCCCGGCTCGAGACGCAGCTGGTAGAGGCCCGGCCGCATCTCCGGGTCGTTGGCGCGCAGGGTGTCGAGCGAGGTGGAGATGACCCGGCCGGCGTTCTCCGGCTCGATGCTCCGGCCCACGATGTGCAGGATCTGCGGCCGGTCCCCGACGGTCATCCGCACCCAGTCACCCACCCGCACGTGCAGCAGGTCGAGCAGTCCCTGCCCGGCCACCGCCTCGTCCGGGCCGCGCGCCGCCCGGCCCTCGGCCACCGAGAACGGGTACGGCTTCTCGTGGGTGCCGAACCCGCGCAGGGCGATCGTGGCGGTCTGGCCGGGGACCAGCGCGGCCACCTCCACACCCGGATGGGCGGCGGTGACCCGCGGATCGCTCTCCAGCAGGGCCCGCACCTCCCCGTCGTCCAGCGAGGCGTCGGCGCGGACGCTCAGCGCGGCGGGCAGCCCCACCCGCTCGGGGGCGCTGTGGAAGCGGTCGATCGTCGTCCACGCGCTCAGCGCCACCACGATCAGCAGCAGCGGCAGCGCCAGCCTGCCCACCGCGCCCAGCGACCGCGGCCGCCGGGTGAACGCCTTGTGCCAGCCCAGCACCAGCGCCGGAGGCACCCGCGCGCCCAGCGCGCGGCGCGCCACACCGGTCAGCCGGCCGGCCGGCGCCGCCGCGGGGCGCGGCACGGGAACCGGCGGGACCCGGCCCGCCCGCCAGGCGGCCAGCCCGGTGGTCGCGCCGATGAACAGCACCGCCCCCACCGGTACGACGCACAGCGCGACGGTGTGCCCGGGCAGCCCTTGCCACACGTCCACCGCGTCCCCGAGCCGCCCCGGCACCGCGCCGCCGAGGACCTCGGTGAGCGCGGCGGCGGCCACCGCGCCGAGCAGGGCGTAACCCAGGTGCTGGATCAGGAAGACGCGCACCACCTGGCCGGGCGTGAAGCCGATCGCCTTGAGGACGGAGATGTCCCGCAGATGGCCCCGGATGCGTGTGGTGATCGCCCCGTGCACGGCGAGCCCGGCGGCGACCAGCGCGCCCAGCCCGAAGAGCCCCAGCACCTGCCCGAGCAGCCGGTTGTCGCCCTGCGCCTCGGCGCGTGCCTGCTGCCAGGTCGCCACCTCGCCGATCGCCCCGGCGCCCAGCGCGGTCACCGCCCGCTGCACGGCGTACCCGGTGTCGCCCGGATCGGCCAGCCGCAGCCCGATCACCTGCCCGTCCGGCTCGGGCACCGCGGACGGCAGCGCCCACACCAGCCCGGCCCGCTCACCCGGCCGGAAACGCGGTTCGGCGCTGTCCGCCACACCCACCACGGTCAGCCGGCGCGCGGTGCCCGGCACGGTGAGGGTGTCGCCGGGGGCGGTCAGCAGCGCGCGGGCGAGGCCGCTCTCCAGCACCACCCCGTCGGGCGTCGCCGTATCCAGCCAGTGCCCGGAGGCGACGAGGGGGCGGCCCACCTCGGGCCGGTCCGCGGTGCCGCGCATCTCGACGGAGGCCCGGCCGCCCTGCGAGGCCAGGGTGAGTGAGGCCGTGGGATAGGGGCCCGCGACGGACCGCACCCCGTCCAGGCCGGCCAGCCTGGACGCGTCGGCGGACGTGGTGGTGTGCAGGGTGACGTGGGCGCCGTGCGCCTGGGTGAAGACCCTCTGCCAAGGGTTGGTGGCGTACCCGAACAGGGCCGTGGCCAGCAGCAGGGAGACCACGACGCCGGCGGTGGCGAGCACCAGGAACAGGGCCTCGCCGCGGTGCGATCGCAGATCGGAGTGCGCCCAGCGCAGAGTCGCTCGCACCGGTCTCAGCCCCTCGCGGGTCGGTCGTGGACGCGCATGTCAGGGCGCTGCGGGCCGGTGGTGGCGCGCAGGTCGGTGCCTCGCGGGCCGGTGGTGGCGCGCAGGTCGGTGCCTCGCGGGCCGGTCGTGACGCCCATGTCAGTCCCTGAGCTCCAGCACGCCGGACGTACCGGCCCGGCGCGGCGGGGGACCGGCGTCGAGTTCGGCGTCGTCGGCTATCCGGCCGTCGAAGAACGAGATCACCCGGTCCGCGGCGCTCGCCAGCCGGGCGTCGTGCGTGACCAGCAGGATCGTCTGCCCGCGCTGATTGAAGCGGGACAGCAGCCGCATCACCTCGCGCGTGCCCCTGCTGTCCAGGCTGCCCGCGGGCTCGTCGGCCAGCAGCAGCGGCGGGTGGTTGACCAGCGCCCGGGCCAGGGCGACCCGCTGCTGCTCACCGCCGGACAGCTCGCCCGGCATGCTCCGCTCCTTGCCCGTGAGGCCCAGCTCGGCGAGCAGCTCCCCGCGCGCGGCGCGGGCCTTCCTCGGCGGCATCCCGGCGAGCAGCGCGGGCAGTTCCACGTTGTCCGCCACGGACAGGTCGGAGACCAGGTTGAAGAACTGGAAGACGATCCCGATCCGCCGGCGCCGCTCGACCGCCCAGCGGGCCTCGCTCCAGCCGTCGGTGCACTCGCCGTCCAGCCGGATGCTGCCCGCGTCGGGCCGCTGGAGCCCGCCCAGCAGATGCAGCAGCGTCGACTTGCCCGCCCCCGAGGGACCGGTGATCGCCACGAACTCGCCCCGGGTGACCCGCAGGTCGACGCCGCGTACGGCGTGCGCCGGGGCGCCCTCGCCGTGGTGCGTCTTGACCAGGCCTTCGGCGTGCAGCACGGGAGCGTCGCTCTCGCTCACTGAAGCTCCTCCAGCTCTTCCTGACACCGCTCCAGCCAGTCGAGGTCGGCCTGCAGGTGCAGCATCGCGCCCTCGATCAGCAGATGGGAGATGCGGTTGTCCCGGTCCTCGGCGGCCGCCAGCTTCGACAACTGGCGCATGGTGTTCAGATACTGGCGCCGCTGCCTGTTGATGAGGGCGATCTGGTCGGCGAGACCGGTCTGCGGGGCCAGGGCCAGCTTCATGAAGAACTCGTCCCGCACCCGGGGTTCGTCCGCCGTCTCCTCGTACCAGGCGCGCAGCGCCTCGTGCCCGGCCTCGGTGAGGTGGTAGACCTTCTTGTTCGGCCGGCTCGACTGCTCGATGGCCTCGCCCTCGATCAGCCCCGTCTTCTCGAGGCGGCCGAGGGTGACGTAGATCTGGCCGACGTTCGGCTGAGGGTACGCGGAGCCCAGCAGTTGCTCAAGGTCCTGCTTGAGCTCGTAACCGTGCGCCGGGCCGCGGGCGAGCAGCGCCAGGAGGGGCAGCCGCACTCGTGCTCTCCTCCTCGCGCTCCTGGGTAATGTGCCGCAGGACCTAGTATCGCCCATACCTAACGGGTATACATGGCCTCTGACCCCGGCAAGGGTGCCCGGGTGCCGGTGTACAGGGAGGAACCTATGCGGTGGATCCATGCCGCGGGTAGGGGCCTTCTCGTCCTGATCGTCGTTCTGACCGGTTACGTCGCCTCCGGGGCGCAGGCCGGCGAGGGTCCGGGCGACGGGCGCGGACCGCTCACCCTGGCGACCGCGGGGGACCTCACCGGCTATCTCGGCGCGGTCCTCGACGGCTGGAACCGCACCCATCCCGGCGAGGAGGTCACCCTCGTCGAACTGCCCGACTCCGCCGACGAGACCCGCGCGCAGATGATCACCGATCTGCGCGACGGCGAGCAGGGCCGCTTCGACGTGCTGAACATCGACGTCAGCTGGACCTCGGAGTTCGCCGCCGCCGGCTGGATCCGCCCGCTGCCCCGCGACCGCTTCCCGCTGGACACCTTCCTGCCCCGGGTCGTCGACACGGCCACCTACGACGACCGGCTGTACGCCGTCCCGTACGTCACCAACGCCGGGCTGCTGCTGTACCGCAAGGACGTCCTCGCCGACGCGGGCGTCCCGCCGCCGCGCACCTGGGCCGAACTGGAACGGGCCGCGAAGACCCTCGCCCCCGCACGCGGTCTGGACGGCTACGCCGGCCAGTTCCTGCCGTACGAGGGGCTGACCGTCAACGCGGCCGAGGCCGTGTACTCGGCGGGCGGCAGCATCCTCGGCGACGAGGGCGAACGCGTCACCGTGGACTCCCGGGCGGCCCGCAAGGGCATCGGCTTCCTCGCCCGGGGCGTCCGCGAGGGCTGGATCCCCCGGGAGGCGCTGGCGTACAAGGAGGAGGAGTCCAAGCAGGCCTTCCAGGACGGCCGGCTGCTCTTCCTGCGCAACTGGCCCTACGCCTACGTCGCCGCCTCCGCGCCCGGCTCGAAGGTCGCCGGCCGGGTCGGCGCCGTGCCCCTGCCCGGCCCGGACGGCCCGGGCACCAGCGTCCTCGGCGGCTCCAACCTGGCCGTCAGCAGCCACGCCCGGCACCCCGACTCCGCCGCCCGCCTGATCGCGTACCTCACCAGCGAGCGGGTGCAGCGCCAGGTGCTCACCCGCGGCGCGCTGCCGCCCGTACGGGCCGCCCTGTACGACGACCAGGAACTCGTGCGCCGGTTCCCGTACCTGCCGAGCCTGCGGGAGAGCGTGCTGGCCGCCGCCCCCCGGCCGAAGAGCCCGCACTACGACCAGGTGAGCCTGGTGGTGCAGGCGGTGGTGCACGACGCGATGACCGGGCGGCAGACGCCCGGGGCGGCGGTGCGCCGGCTGGCGGCCGAGCTCGCCGCCGTCTCCTCCCGCTGACCCTCTCCCTAGTTACGTGTTAGGTAACGCGAGCGTCTCAGTCACGCCCGAGATGCCCCAGCTCGCCCTGCCCTGTACCCCGTAACCTCCCGGTAGCTTGCGCCAGTTCATTGACACCTGCTGTTCACCGCTACCTAACATGCATGCATAACAGGCAGCAGCTCTCCTCACAGACAGGTCGACGGGGTGAACAGGCACCACTGGTGGCGTGACGCGGTGATCTATCAGGTGTACGTCCGCAGCTTCCTGGACAGCACCGGTGACGGCATCGGCGATCTCGCGGGGGTCAGGGCGGGACTGCCGTACCTGAGGAAGCTCGGCGTGGACGGGATCTGGCTCAGCCCCTTCTACCCCTCGCCGCAGCACGACCACGGCTACGACGTGGCCGACTACCGCGACGTCGACCCGGTCTTCGGCGACCTCGCCGAGTTCGACCGGCTGGTGGCCGCCGCCCACCGCCTCGGCATCCGGGTCCTGCTGGACATCGTCCCCAACCACTGCTCCAGCGAGCACCCGTGGTTCCGCGAGGCCCTCGCCGCCGCGCCGGGCAGCCCCGAGCGCGCCCGCTTCCACTTCGCCGACGGCCGCGGCCCCGACGGCGGGGAGCCGCCCAACAACTGGCACGCCATGTTCGGCGGCCCCGCCTGGACCCGCGTCACCGAGTCCGACGGCCGCCCCGGCCAGTGGTACCTGCACATGTTCACGCCCGAACAGCCGGACTGGAACTGGCGCGAGCCCGCCGTCGCCGCCGAGTTCGACCACACCCTGCGCTTCTGGCTGGACCGGGGCGTCGACGGCTTCCGTATCGACGTCGCCGCCGGCCTGTTCAAGCACCCGGACCTGCCCGACTCCCCGGACCCGGAGGCCGACGCCCGCACCCGCGACTCGGTCAACCCGCTCGCCTGGAACCAGCCCGAGGTGCACGACGTGTGGCGGCACTGGCGCGCGGTGTGCGAGGAGTACACCGCCCGCGACGGCCGCGAACGTCTCCTGGTCGGCGAGGTGTCCGTGCCCTCCGCCCGCGAGCACGCCAAGTACGTCCGCCCGGACGAGCTCCACCAGGCCTTCTTCTTCGACCTGCTCGGCGCGCCCTGGGACGCCGACGCCTTCCGCAAGGTCGTCTCCGAGGCGATGCAGGACATCGCCGGGACCGGGTCCACCGTCACCTGGGTCCTCAACAACCACGACCAGGTGCGCACCGTCACCCGCTACGGGGAGCCCGCCGAGGGCAGCGGACTCGGCGCCGCCCGCGCCCGTGCCGCCGCGCTGCTGATGCTGGCGCTGCCCGGCGCCGCCTACATCTACCAGGGCGAGGAGCTGGGGCTGCCGGAGGTCGTCGACCTGCCCGACGACGTGCTCACCGACCCGATCTTCCGCCGCACCGGCAGCCGTGCCCGCATACGGGACGGCTGCCGGGTGCCGCTGCCCTGGTCCGGCCAGGCCTCGCCGTTCGGCTTCACCTCCGGCACCGAGAGCGCCAAGCCGTGGCTGCCGCAGCCCGAGTACTTCGCCGAGTACGCCACCCACCGCGCCCTCGCCGACACCCGCTCCTCCTGGCACCTGTACCGGGACGGCCTGCAACTGCGCGCCGCCCTGCACCAGTTGGGCGAGGGCTCGCTGCGCTGGCTGGAGACCCAGCCCGGCGTCCTCGCCTTCACCCGCGGCGACGACCTCGTCTGCGCCGTCAACTTCGGCACCGCCCCCGTACCCGCTCCGGTCCCCGGCACCCCGCTGCTCGCCAGCGGCCCCTGCCCGCCCGGAGAACTGCCCGGCTCCACCGCCGCCTGGTGGATCGACGGCTCCTGAGAAGCACGCCCGGCCACCACGGCCCGGTCACCTCCCGTTTCGCGAAATTCCCCGAAGGGACATCGATGATGATGCGACGACGTACCACCCTGCTCGCCGGATGCACCGCCCTCGTCCTCGCGCTCGGCGCGACCGCCTGCGGAAGCGGCGACCCCGTCACCGCCGGCGGCGGCGACAAGTCGCTCGACGGCCAGACCGTCACCGTGGCCGGCGTCTGGTCCGGAAGCGAGCAGAAGAACTTCCAGAAGGTGCTGGACGCCTTCACCGAGAAGACCGGCGCCAAGACCCAGTTCGTCTCCACCGGCGACAACGTCTCCACCGTCGTCGGCAGCAAGATCGAAGGCGGCAACGCCCCCGACGTCGTGATGGTCCCGCAGGTCGGCGTGCTCAAGCAGTTCGCCGGGCAGGGCTGGCTGAAGCCGCTGGACAAGAAGGTGCAGTCCGCGGTCGGCGCCAACTTCGCCGAGGTGTGGCAGAACTACGGCACGGTCGACAGCACCCTGTACGGGCTGTACTTCAAGGCCGCCCACAAGTCGACCGTGTGGTACAGCCCCGACGCGCTCGAACAGGCCGGCGTCGCGGAGCCCAAGACCTACGACGAGATGCTGAAGAACGGCCGGACGATCTCCGACTCCGGACTCGCCGCCTTCTCCGTCGCCGGCCAGGACGGCTGGACCCTGACCGACTGGTTCGAGAACGTCTACCTCTCCCAGGCAGGACCCGAGAAGTACGACGCCCTCGCCGCGCACGAGATCAAGTGGACCGACCCGACCGTGGTCGACGCGCTCACCACCCTCGGCAAGCTGTTCAAGGACAAGCAGCTCGTCGCGGGCGGCCAGAAGGCGGCCCTCAACACCGACTTCCCCGGCTCGGTGGAGAAGGTCTTCGGCCCGAAGGCCGAGGCCGCCATGGTCTACGAGGGCGACTTCGTCGCCGGCGTCGCCAAGGACCAGTTCGGCAGGACCATCGGCACCGACGCGAACTTCTTCCCGTTCCCGCCGGTCGGCGCCGGCGAGGCACCCGTGGTCAGCGGCGGCGACGCGGCCGTCGTCCTCAAGGACGGCAAGAACAGTGACGCCGGCATGGCCCTCGTCGAGTACCTGGCGAGCCCCGAAGCCGCTGCCGTGTGGGCCGAGGCGGGCGGCTTCCTCTCCCCGAACAAGAAGCTGGACCTGTCCTCCTACGGCGACGACGTCACCCGCGCCACCGCCGAGTCCCTGATCGCCGCCGGCGACTCCGTCCGCTTCGACATGTCCGACCAGGCCCCCGCCGCCTTCGGCGGCACCAAGGGCGCCGGCGAGTGGAAGATCCTCCAGGACTTCCTGCGCGACCCGTCCGACCCGGCGAAGACCGCGGCCGAGCTGGAGAAGGCCGCCGCCAAGGCCTACGGGAACTGACGGCCATGACCGCCACACTCCTGAAAGAGGCGACCCCGCCGGCCCCCGCGCGCCCCGACGGCGCGCGCGGGCGGCGCCTGCGCCGGCGAGGGCGGATCGTCGCCCTGCTGTTCGCACTCCCCGCGCTGCTGCTGCTGGGCGCGCTGGTGGTCTACCCGGTGCTGTTCTCCGTCGGCCGCAGCTTCTTCGACGCCTCCGGCACCGAGTTCGTGGGCGGCGAGAACTACGCCGAGATGTTCCGCGACCCGACCACCCTCAAGGCCGTCCGCAACACCGCGATCTGGGTCGTCGTGGCCCCGACCCTGCTCACCGGACTCGGCCTGATCCTGGCCGTCCTGGTGGAGAAGGTGCGCTGGGCCACCGCCTTCAAACTGCTGCTGTTCATGCCGATGGCGGTCTCCTTCCTCGCCGCCGGCATCATCTTCCGCCTCGCCTACGACGAGGACCCCGACAAGGGTGTCCTCAACGCGGCCGTCGTCTCCGTCCACGACGCCTTCACGGGCAGCTCCTCCTACCCGACCGCCCGCGCCCGCGACGACCAGGGACTCACCAAGGAACCGGACGGCTCCTACGTCACCGCGTCGGACGTCTCACCCGGCGGCACGGCGGCGCTCGGTCTGGTCGGCGTCGCCCCCAAGGACCTCCCCGGCGAGGCCGGACCCGCGTCGAAGGCGGCGTCGGACACGGCCGCAGCGGACGAGGTGCGCGGCGTGGTGTACCTCGACTTCACGCCCGGCGGTGGAGGGCGGCAGGGAGAGGTCGACCCGGACGAGAGCGGACTGCCCGGGGTGACCGTCGAGGCGGTGCGCGACGGGAAGAAGGTCGCGAGCACCACCACCGCGGCCGACGGCTCCTTCCGCTTCACCGGACTCGACGACGGCTCGTACGCGCTGAAGCTGCCCTCGGCCAACTTCGCGCCGCCCTACGACGGCATCTCCTGGCTCGGCCCGGCACTGGTCACCCCGGCGATCATCGGGGCCTACCTGTGGATCTGGACCGGGTTCGCGATGGTACTGATCGGGGCCGGCCTCGCCACCCTGCCCCGGGACGCGCTGGAGGCGGCGCGGATGGACGGGGCCAACGAGTGGCAGATCTTCCGGCGGATCACCGTCCCGCTGCTCGCACCGGTGCTGACCGTCGTCTTCGTGACACTGGTGATCAACGTGATGAAGGTCTTCGACCTCGTCTACATCATCGCGCCCGGCCCGGTGCAGGAGGACGCGACCGTGCTGGCGACGCAGATGTGGCTGGTGTCCTTCGGCGGCGGCAACAACCAGGGACTGGGCAGCGCGCTCGGCGTCCTGCTGCTGCTCCTGGTGGTCCCGGCCATGGTGTTCAACGTCCGCCGCTTCAAGAGGAGTCAGCGATGAACGCGATCCGTCGCGGCCTGAGCAGCGCGGTGGTGCAGGCCTTCCTGGTGGTGATCGGGCTGGTGTGGATCACCCCGCTGGCCGGACTGTTCCTGTCCTCGCTGCGGTCGGCGGAGGACACCGCGAAGGGAGGCTGGTGGACCGTCCTCACCAGCCCCGGGCAGCTGTCCTTCGACAACTACTCGGCGCTGCTGGAGAACTCCGGCATGACCCAGGCGTTCTGGAACACCGTGCTGATCTCGGTGCCGACCACCGCGCTCGTCGTGGTCGTCGCCGCGCTCGCCGGGTACGCCTTCGCCTGGCTGGAGTTCCCGGGCCGGGACGCGGTGTTCCTGGTCGTGGTGGCGCTGCTGGTGGTCCCCGTGCAGATCGGACTGCTGCCGGTCGCCAAACTCTTCGGCCAGCTGGGCCTGTTCGGGACCATCCCCGGCGTGGTGCTGTTCCACGTGGCGTACGGGCTGCCGTTCGCGGTGTTCCTGCTGCGGAACTACTTCGCCGAGATGCCGAAGGAGATGCTGGAGGCCGCCCGGATGGACGGCGGAAGCGAGTGGCGGATCTTCACCCGGCTGGTGCTGCCGGTGGGGCGGCCGGCCATCGCCAGCCTCGCCATCTTCCAGTTCCTGTGGGTGTGGAACGACATGCTGGTGGCGTTGCTGTTCGCGGACAGTTCGTCGCAGCCGCTGACGGTGGAACTGCAGTCGCAGATTCGGCAGTTCGGCAGCAATGTGGATGTGCTGGCGCCGGGGGCGTTCCTGTCGCTGGTGGTGCCGGTGGTCGTGTTCTTCGCGTTCCAGCGGCACTTCGTGCAGGGGGTCATGGCGGGGTCCGTGAAGTAAGGGGTGGGGCGGGGAGGGTTGTTCGCCCCCTCCGCCCCTTCCCTTCCCGTCCCTGGGGCTGCGCCCCTGGCCCCCCTACGGCCCTTCGGGCCTTGTCCTCAAACGCCGGACGGGCTGGGTGTTCGCCGTGCGGGCCGGGCGTTCGCCGGACGGGCTGGAACGTCAGGCCGTCGCCGGAGGGTACAGCGACCTCGGGAGTTGCGACGCCGCTGCCGAGTCCAGGAGCCACAGGGTGCGGGAGCGGCCGTGCGCTCCCGCAGCCGGGGCCTGGATCTCGCCGGCGCCGGAGAGAGCGATGGCCGCCGCCTCCGCCTTGTCCTCGCCCGCCGCCAGGAGCCACACCTCACGGGCCGCGCGGATCGCCGGCAGGGTGAGCGTCACCCGCGTCGGCGGGGGCTTGGGGGCACCGTGGACGCCGACCACCGTGCGCTCCGTCTCGCGGACCGCGGGCAGTTCGGGGAACAGGGACGCCACGTGCGTGTCCGGGCCCACGCCCAGCATCAGCACGTCGAAGGCCGGCACCGGGCCGTGGTCCTCCGGGCCCGCCGCCGCGGCCAGTTCGGCCGCGTAGGTGTCGGCCGCCGCCTCCACGTCCGAGCCGTGCGGACCGTCCGACGCGGGCATGGCGTGCACGCGCTTCGGGTCCAGCGGCACCGCGTCCAGCAACGCCTCACGGGCCTGCGTGACGTTGCGGTCCGGGTCGCCCTCGGGCAGGAACCGCTCGTCGCCCCACCACAGGTCCAGGCGCGACCAGTCGATCGCGTCCCGGGCCGGGGCGGCGGCCAGCGCGGCCAGCAGGCCGTTGCCGTTACGCCCGCCGGTCAGCACCACCGACGCCTCGCCCCGGGAGGACTGCGCGTCCACGATCCGGGTGATCAGCCGGGCCGCCGCGGCCTGCGCCATCAGCTCCTTGTCCCGGTGCACGACCAGCTGGGGTGCCGTACTCACTTGACCGCCGCCCTCTTCACCGGTGCCTCCGCGGTCGCCTCGGCCGCGGGACCTTTCGCAACCGACTCGACGGGAGCCGGGACGGCCTGCCGTTCTCCTTTGGCCGGCGCGTCACCGCCGTTCGCCTGCTTCAGCCGCTCCACCCCGTAGCGCAGGGCGGACGCGTAGGTGTCGTCCGGATCCAGCCGGCGCAGCTCCTCCGCGATCAGCTCCGCGGTCTCCCGGCGCTTGAGCGCCACCGCCCGCTTGGGCTGGCCCTGGATGGCCAGCGTCGCCAGCGAACCGTCGGCGCGGTCCAGCACGATCGGGCCGCAGTCGGTGTCCATGCGGACCGCCGTGAGACCCGGCCCGGCCGAACGGGTGCGCCTGACGGGGACGTCCAGCCGGTCCGCGAGCCACATCGCCAGCAGCTCGCAGCTCGGGTTGAACTCCTCGCCCTCCACCTCGACGCCCTGCACCTCGCAGGCGACCTGGTCCAGCGCGGCGGCCAGCATCGAACGCCACGGCGTGATGCGGGTCCACGACAGGTCCGTGTCGCCCGGGGTGTAGGCGTCGGCGCGGGCGGCGAGCTCCTTCACCGGCTGCTCGCAGGCGTAGGTGTCGGTCACCCGGCGCTGGGCCAGCGCGCCCAGCGGGTCGTTCGCCGGGTCCAGCGGCGCGTTGACCGGCCACCACACCACCACCGGGGCGTCGGGGAGCAGCAGCGGCAGCACCACCGACTGGGCGTGGTCGACGACCTCGCCGTGCAGCCGGAGCACCACCGTCTCGCCGGTGCCGGCGTCCGCGCCGACCCGCACCTCGGCGTCCAGCCGCGACTGCGTCCGGTCGCGCGGGGAGCGGGAGACGCGCTTGATGACGACCAGGGTGCGCGAGGGGTGCTCGCGCGAGGCGTCGCCGGCCGCCTTCAGCGCGTCGTAGGCGTTCTCCTCGTCCGTCACGATGACCAGCGTCAGCACCATGCCGACGGCCGGCGTGCCGATGGCCCGCCGCGCCTTCACCAGCGCCTTGTTGATCTTGCTGGCCGTGGTGTCCGTGAGGTCTGTCTTCATGGCCGGCGCCAGCTCCGTCCGTCTCGCTCGAGCATTTCGTCCGCCTCGACGGGTCCCCAGGTGCCGGCCGGGTACTGCGCCGGCGTGCCGTTGGTGTCCCAGTACTCCTCGATCGGGTCGAGGATCTTCCAGGACAGCTCGACCTCCTCCGTGCGCGGGAAGAGGTTGGAGTCGCCGAGCAGGACGTCGAGGATCAGCCGTTCGTACGCCTCCGGGCTGGACTCGGTGAAGGACTCGCCGTACGCGAAGTCCATCGACACGTCCCGGATCTCCATCGACGTGCCGGGCACCTTGGAGCCGAACCGCACCGTGACGCCCTCGTCCGGCTGGACGCGGATGACGATGGCGTTCTGGCCGAGCTCCTCGGTGGCCGTGGTGTCGAAGGGGGAGTGCGGCGCCCGCTGGAAGACGACCGCGATCTCGGTGACCCGGCGGCCGAGGCGCTTGCCGGTGCGCAGGTAGAAGGGGACGCCCGCCCAGCGGCGGTTGTCGATGCCCACCTTGATCGCGGCGAAGGTGTCGGTCTTGGAGGACCGGTCGATGCCCTCCTCCTCCAGATACCCGATGACCTTCGCACCGCCCTGCCAGCCGGCCGCGTACTGGCCGCGCACGGTGTCGCGGCCCAGGTCCTTCGGCAGCCGAACGGCGCCGAGCACCTTGGTCTTCTCCGCGGCCAGCGCGTCCGCGTCGAAGGAGGCGGGCTCCTCCATGGCGGTCAGCGCCAGCAGCTGGAGCAGGTGGTTCTGGATGACGTCGCGGGCGGCGCCGATGCCGTCGTAGTAGCCGGCCCGGCCGCCGATGCCGATGTCCTCGGCCATGGTGATCTGCACATGGTCCACGAAGGACCGGTTCCAGATCGGCTCGAACATGGTGTTGGCGAAGCGCAGCGCCAGGATGTTCTGGACGGTCTCCTTGCCCAGGTAGTGGTCGATCCGGAACACCTGGTCCGGGGCGAACACCTCGTGGACGATCGCGTTCAGCTCCTCGGCCGACTTCAGGTCGTGTCCGAACGGCTTCTCGATGACCGCGCGCCGCCAGGAACCGTCCGTCTGGTCGGCCAGCCCGTGCTTCTTCAGCTGCTGGATGACCACCGGGAAGGACCGTGGCGGCACCGACAGGTAGAAGGCGAAGTTGCCGCCCGTGCCCTGCGCCTTGTCCAGTTCCTCGATCGTGCCCCGCAGCCGCTCGAAGGACTCGTCGTCGTCGAAGGTGCCCTGCACGAAGCGCATGCCCTGGATGAGCTGCTGCCAGACCTCCTCACGGAAGGGGGTCCGGGCGTGTTCCTTGACCGCGTCGTGGACCTCCTGCGCGAAGTCCTCGTTCGCCCACTCGCGGCGGGCGAAGCCCACCAGCGAGAAGCCCGGCGGCAGCAGCCCCCGGTTGGCGAGGTCGTACACGGCCGGCATCAGCTTCTTGCGCGACAGGTCACCCGTGACGCCGAAGATGACCAGGCCCGACGGCCCCGCGATACGCGGGAGCCGTCGGTCCGCGGGGTCACGCAGCGGATTGCTGCTCGACAAGATCTCAGCCCTCCGAGGGGGCGAGGCGCTGGAGCTCCGCCTCGGTCGACTTCAGCAGGTCGTTCCAGGCACCCTCGAACTTGTCGACGCCCTCGTCCTCCAGAAGCCGCACCACCTCGTCGTACGAGATGCCGAGCGCCTCGACCGCGTCGAGGTCGGCGCGCGCCTGCTCGTACGTGCCCGCGACGGCGTCGCCCCGGATCTCGCCCTTCTCCTCGGTGGCGAACAGCGTCGCCTCCGGCATGGTGTTCACCGTGTTCGGCGCCACCAGCTCGTCGACGTACATGGTGGCCTTGTAGGCCTTGTCCTTCACACCGGTCGAGGCCCACAGCGGACGCTGCTTGTTGGCGCCCTCGCGCTCCAGCGCGGCCCAGCGGTCGGTGGAGAAGACCTCCTCGTACGCCTGGTAGGCCAGACGCGCGTTGGCGATGGCGGCCTTGCCGCGCAGCGCCTTGGCCTCGTCGGTGCCGAGCGCGTCGATCCGCTTGTCGATCTCGGTGTCCACGCGGGACACGAAGAAGGACGCCACGGAGTGGATCTTCGACAGGTCCAGGCCCTTGGCCTTGGCCTGCTCCAGGCCGGTCAGGAAGGCGTCCATGACCTTGCGGTAGCGCTCCAGGGAGAAGATCAGCGTGACGTTGACGCTGATGCCCAGCCCGATGGTCTCGGCGATCGCCGGGATACCGGCCTCGGTCGCCGGGATCTTGATGAGCGTGTTGGGCCGGTCCACCAGCCACGCCAGCTGCTTGGCCTCGGCGACCGTCGCCTTGGTGTTGTGCGCCAGGCGGGGGTCCACCTCGATCGAGACCCGGCCGTCGCGGCCGTCCGTGGCGTCGAAGACCGGGCGCAGGATGTCGGCGGCGTCGCGGACGTCCGCCGTGGTGATCATCCGGATGGCCTCCTCCACCGACACCTTGCGGAAGGCGAGGTCGGAGAGCTGCTGGTCGTAGCCGTCGCCCTCGGAGATCGCCTTCTGGAAGATCGACGGGTTGGTGGTGACGCCCACGACGTGCTGCTGGTCGATCAGCTCGGCGAGGTTGCCGGAGGTGATCCGCTTGCGCGACAGGTCGTCCAGCCAGATCGCGACGCCTTCGTCGGAAAGGCGCTTCAGTGCGTCTGTCATGGAAATTCCATCTCCTACGTGTCGTATATGAGCGTCAGCGCCGGGCGGCGGCGATCGATTCCCGCGCGACGGCGGCCACGTTCTCGGCGGTGAAGCCGTACTCCTGGAACAGCACCTTGCCGTCGGCGGAGGCACCGAAGTGCTCCAGCGAGACGATGCGGCCGGCGTCGCCCACGAACCTGTGCCAGGTGAGGCCGATCCCCGCCTCGACGGCCACGCGCGCCTTCACGGACGGCGGCAGGACGCTGTCCCGGTACCCCTGGTCCTGCTCCTCGAACCACTCCACGGACGGCATGGACACCACGCGCGTCGGTACGCCGTCGGCCTGCAGCCGCTCCCGCGCCTCGACGGCGACGTGCACCTCGGAACCGGTGGCGATCAGGACGACCTCGGGCTCGCCGCCCTCGGCCTCGAACAGCACGTAGCCGCCGCGGGCCGCGTCCTCGTTGGGCTCGTACGTCGGCACGCCCTGGCGGGTCAGCGCCAGACCGTGCGGGGCGCCCTTGCCGAACTCCTTGGTCCAGCGCCTGAGGATCTCGCGCCAGGCGGTCGCGGTCTCGTTCGCGTCGGCGGGGCGGACCACGTTCAGGCCGGGGATGGCGCGCAGCGCGGCCAGGTGCTCGACCGGCTGGTGGGTCGGGCCGTCCTCGCCGAGACCGATGGAGTCGTGCGTCCACACGTAGGTCACCGGCAGGTGCATCAGCGCCGACAGCCGCACCGCGTTGCGCATGTAGTCCGAGAACACCAGGAAGGTGCCGGCGTAGATGCGGGTGTTGCCGTGCAGCGCGATGCCGTTCATCTCCGCGGCCATGGCGTGCTCGCGGATGCCGAAGTGGATCGTGCGGCCGTACGGGTCGGCCTCCGGCAGCGGGTTGTCCGCCGGGAGGAACGACGACGTCTTGTCGATCGTGGTGTTGTTGGAGCCGGCGAGGTCGGCCGAGCCGCCCCACAGCTCCGGGATCACCGCGCCGAGCGCCTGGAGCACCTTGCCGGAGGCGGCGCGGGTGGCGACACCCTTGCCCGGCTCGAACACCGGCAGCGCGTCCTGCCAGCCCTTGGGGAGCTCACCGGCGGCGATGCGGTCGTACTCGGCGGCACGCTCGGGGTTGTTGTCCCGCCACTGCTGGAAGGACTTCTCCCACACCGCGCGGGCGGCCTGGCCGCGCTCCAGCGCCTTGCGGGTGTGCCCGATGACCTCGTCGGAGACCTCGAAGGACTTCTCCGGGTCGAAGCCGAGGACCCGCTTGGTGGCCGACACCTCGTCGTCGCCGAGCGCCGAGCCGTGCGCGGCCTCGGTGTTCTGTGCGTTCGGGGCGGGCCAGGCGATGATCGAGCGCATCGCGATGAAGGACGGACGGTCGGTGACCTTCTTGGCCTCCTGGATCGCGTCGTAGATCGCGTTCGGGTCCAGGTCGCCGTCCGGCTTGGGCGCCACGCGCTGCACGTGCCAGCCGTAGGCCTCGTACCGCTTGACCGTGTCCTCCGAGACGGCCGTCTCGGTGTCGCCCTCGATCGAGATGTGGTTGTCGTCCCACAGCAGGACCAGGTTGCCCAGCTTCTGGTGGCCGGCCAGCGAGGACGCCTCCGCGGAGATGCCCTCCTGGAGGCAGCCGTCACCGGCGATGCAGTAGACGAAGTGGTCGAAGGGGGACTCGCCCGCGGGCGCCTCCGGGTCGAACAGACCTCGCTCGTAGCGGGCGGCCATCGCCATGCCCACCGCGTTGGCGACACCCTGGCCGAGCGGACCGGTCGTGGTCTCCACGCCCGTGGTGTGGCCGTACTCCGGGTGACCCGGGGTCTTGGAGCCCCAGGTGCGGAAGGACTTCAGGTCGTCCAGCTCCAGGCCGAAGCCGGCCAGGTACAGCTGGGTGTAGAGGGTCAGGGACGAGTGGCCCGCGGACAGCACGAAGCGGTCGCGGCCGACCCAGTCGGCGTCCGCCGGGTCGTGCCGCATCACCTTCTGGAAGAGGGTGTACGCGGCTGGTGCCAGGCTCATCGCCGTACCCGGATGGCCGTTGCCGACCTTCTGTACGGCATCGGCGGCCAGGACGCGGGCGGTGTCGACGGCCCGCTGGTCCAACTCGGTCCACTCGAGGTCTGTGGTGGTCGGCTTTGTGCTCACCCTGGGTCAGGGCTCCTCTCCACATGTCGGATGCCGGTGACTACCCACCGACGAGGTCGAGCCTACCCCCGTAGGACGTGCCTTTTTCCGGGTCGTTCCAGAGTGCGGGCACTCCCTGGGATCCGCCTCCTGACAGGGAAGTTTCCGCATTCGGCAGATGAATACGGAGCCGCTCATCCGCGTGCTCAATCGAGCTCGCGAACGCACCTCGGAGAGCGCCTCGGGGGGCACCTCGGAGGGCATTCGCCAACACGACCGGACCCCCGCGAATGCCCGGGTCTGGGCAACGTCTAGAGTGGCGTGGTACGCGCGAGCCTTTACCGCCACTTCACATGGGGAGGCTCGCTGGGATGTCTCTGTAGGGGTGTGCGTGACGGCCGTTGAATCCCGCCCGGCGGGGGTCCTGGGGACGAGTCAGAGCCCTGCGCATCGGCCGTTCGGGGCCCGTGTGATGGCTTTCGTGGCTCTCACCAAGCCGCGGATCATCGAACTGCTGCTCATCACCACCGTCCCGGTGATGTTCCTGGCGCAGCAGGGCGTGCCCGACCTGACGCTCGTGCTGCTGACCTGTGTCGGCGGCTACCTGTCGGCGGGCGGCGCCAACGCGCTCAACATGTACATCGACCGCGACATCGACGCGCTGATGGACCGCACCTCGCAGCGGCCGCTGGTGACCGGCATGGTCAGCCCCCGTGAGGCGCTGGTCTTCGGCATCACCCTGGCGGTCGCCTCGACGCTGATGTTCGGCCTCACCGTCAACTGGCTGTCCGCCTGGCTCTCCCTCGGCGCGCTCCTCTTCTACGTGGTCGTCTACACGATGATCCTCAAGCGGCGAACGTCGCAGAACATCGTGTGGGGCGGCATCGCCGGCTGCATGCCGGTGCTGATCGGCTGGTCCGCGGTCACCAACTCGATGTCCTGGGCCCCGGTCGTCCTCTTCCTCGTCATCTTCTTCTGGACGCCGCCGCACTACTGGCCGCTGTCCATGAAGGTGAAGGAGGACTACGCGCGCGTGGGCGTGCCGATGCTGCCGGTCGTCGCCGGGAACAAGACGGTCGCCCGGCAGATCGTCCTCTACAGCTGGGTGATGGTCGGCGTGTCGCTGCTGCTCACCCCGATGGGCTACACCGGCTGGTTCTACACCGCGGTGGCCCTGGCGGCCGGCGGCTGGTGGCTGTGGGAGGCGCACGCGCTGCTGCACCGCGCCAAGGCCGAGGTGACGGGCGCCAAGCTCAAGGAGATGCGGCTGTTCCACTGGTCCATCACCTACGTCTCGCTGCTCTTCGTCGCCGTCGCGGTGGACCCGTTCCTGCGCTGAGACACCCCAACGCGCCGACGGGCGGGGCACGTGGCCAAGGCCACGGACCCCGCCCGTCGCCGTTTGACCTACTCGTCGGTAGCATCCTGGTCATGGCAGACACGCAGCAGGTGGACCCGAAGGACGGGCAGAAGGCGGCCCGGCTCGCCAAGCGGATCGGCGGCTTCGCCAAGGAGCACGGCGGTGCCGAGGGGCACGTGGAGTACCTCGGACAGCGCGGCGCCCGGATCGTCCTCGTCGGCGAGGACGGCGCCTGGGGTGACGTCTTCGCCCCCTCCATGGAGATCGCGCGGCAGGCCGTCGAGAAGGCCGGCATCACCGTGCACGAGGAGTTCGACGGCGAGTTCGCCGCCAAGGTGAAGACCGGCCCGTACGAGTGGAGCCGCATGGCGGGCATCCAGGTCGGCGGCCCCTCCAACGACTGACCGCCCCCAGGGCAACACCTCTTCACCGGTTCACCCGTTAGGACGTGTAGGCAGCGACAGCGTCCACACGGGGAGAGCCCGGAGATGATCGACCCGCCGTCCCTCGTGGACCAGTACTGCCACGGCGTACTGCGCACGGAGCTGGGCCTCGGCACGTTCGAGGCCCAGCTGGCCCGCACCGAGGGCCCGCCCGCGCCCGGCACCACCCTCTTCGACACGCAGACCGGGTTCGCCGTGCGCCGCTGGTGCCCGCCGCTGCTGGGCCTGGAGCCGCACTGCCCGCCCTCCCACTACCTCGCCCGGCGCCGGGAGCTGGGCAGTGTCGAGGCGGGCCGCCGGCTGCTGCGGGGCAGCGGCATCACCGCCTACCTCGTCGACACCGGCCTGCCCGACGACCTCACCGACCCCGCCGAGCTGGGCCGGGCCGGGGAGGCCGAGGCGCACGAGATCGTCCGCCTGGAGCAGCTCGCCGAACAGGTCGCCGACACCTCCGGCACCGTCGAGTCCTTCCTGGCCAACCTCGCCGAGTCCGTCCACGCCGCCGCCGCGCACGCGGTCGCCTTCACCTCCGTCGCCGGACTGCGCCACGGGCTGGCGCTCGCCCCCGAACCGCCGGACGCGGGGGAGGTGCGCGGCGCCGCCGGACGCTGGCTGGCCGCGCGCGGCGCCGGGGGCCGGCTGAGCGACCCGGTGCTGCTGCGTCATCTGCTGTGGATCGCGGTGGCCTCCGGTCTGCCCCTCCAGCTGCACGCCGGACTCGGCGCCCCGGGCGCGCGCGTCGACCGCACCGACCCGGTGCTGCTGACCGACTTCGTGCGGGCCACCGCGGGGCTCGGCACCGACCTCGTGCTGCTGCACGGCTACCCGTACCACCGGCACGCCGCCCACCTCGCCGGGGTCTTCCCACACGTCTACACCGACTGCGGTGCCGCCCTGGTGCGCACCGGCGCCCGCGCCGCGACCGTCCTCGCGGAGGTGCTGGAGCTCGCCCCCTTCGGCAAGATCCTCTTCTCCAGCGGCGCCCGCGGCCTGCCCGAGCTGCACGTGGTCGGCGCCCACCTGTTCCGCGAGGCCCTCGGGCGGGTCCTCGGCACCTGGGTGGCCGAGGGCGCCTGGTCCCTGTCCGACGCCCGGCGCGTCGCCGCGATGATCGCCTCGGGCAACGCGAACCGGGTGTACGGACTGACTGACTGACGGGGGCGGTGTACGGCGGACCGGCCGGAAGAGGCCCGCTGGGGGAGTACCGGGGTGGAGACTGGGCGGATGCAGCAGACCGACGCCCTGCTCGACCGCTTCCTCACCGGGCTCGCGCCCCTGTCCCCGGTCGCCGTGTGGGCGCACGGCTCACTGGCCGGGGGCGACTACGTGGAGGGCCGCAGCGACCTCGACCTGATCGCGGTCCTGCCCGCGCCGCCAGGCCCGCGCACGGTGTGGCGGCTCGCCGTCCTCCACGCCCGGCTGCGTGCCGAACCGCTCGCGGCCGGGCTCCACTGCACGTATCTGACCGCCGGCACCGCGGCGGGCGTGGAGCGCCGCCACCTCACCTGGGCGCACGAACAGCTGTTCCGGCGCACCGTCACCCCCGTCACCCGGACGGAGCTGCACACCTTCGGCCGGGTGCTGCACGGGGCACCGCCCGCGGACGTAGTGCCTCCGGTGCCGGACGGCGAACTCGCCGCGTACGTGCTGCGCGACCAGCGTGACTACTGGCGGTCGCACGTGGACCGGGCCGACCTGTGGACCCGGGACATCTGGGTCGACCTGGGCATGGTGACCTTCGCGCGCGTCACCGTCACCGTCCGGGAGGGACGCCTGATCTCCAAACGGGAGGCACTGGAGGTGCTGCCGGCGCTGGGCGCGCCCGAGGAGGTCGTCGCGGACATCCGGGCGCGCCGCTACGGCGGGACGGTGGCCACCGACGAGAAGTGGATCCGGCGGCGCGCCGAACTGGTCCGGGGCTACCTGGGACCGGCGATCGACGGGCTGGTGGCCGGTTCCTGAGCCGGCACGGGCGTGGCCGCCGGGGCCGCCGCCTCCCTGGGGCGCTCGCGCAGCGACAGCAGGACGCGCAGCACCCAGATCCACATCACGCAGGAGCCGAACATGTGCAGGCCCACCAGGACCTCGGGCAGGTCTGTGAAGTACTGCACGTAGCCGATGAGGCCCTGCGCGAGCAGGACGAGGAACAGCTCGCGGGTGCGGGCCAGCGGGCCCCTGGGGGCGTCCACCGCCTTGAGCACGAACCACAGGGCGAACGTCAGCGTCACCACGATCCACGCCAGCACGGCGTGCAGCTTGGTGACCGTCTCCCAGTCCAGCGGCATCCGCGGGACCTCGCTGGAGTCGCCCGCGTGCGGGCCGGCGCCGGTGACCACCGTGCCGGCCGCGATCAGCAGCGCGGACGCGGCCACCAGGAACCACACGAGCTGCTGCACGGCCTTGCCGACCAGCGGCCGGGGCTCCGCGTCGCCCTCGCGGGTGCGCTGCCACATCACCGTGGCGACGGCGATCAGCGCCGAGGACAGCAGGAAGTGCGCCGCCACCGTGTACGGGTTCAGGCCGACCAGCACCACGATGCCGCCGAGGATCGCGTTGCCCATCACGATCCAGAACTGCGTCCAGCCCAGCAGGGTGAGGCCGCGCCGGTACGGCTTCTGCGAGCGCGCGGCGATGATCGCCCAGCCGACGGCGGCGCAGAGCACGTAGGTCAGCAGGCGGTTGCCGAACTCGATGACGCCGTGCAGGCCCATCTCGCTGGTCGTGGTGAGCGAGTCGTCGGTGCACTTGGGCCAGGTCGGGCAGCCCAGTCCGGAGCCGGTCAGGCGCACCGCGCCGCCGGTGACCACGATGACCACCGACATGACGAGCGCGGTGAGGGCCGCGCGGCGGACGGTCCGGGGATCCGGGGTCCAGCGGGCGGCGATGAAGGCGAGCGGGTTGCGCAGGGCCGCCTGGGCGTCGGCGCGGGTCACGTTTGGCACGCGTCCCATCGTAGGCCGCCGCTTGTGCACGCTTTCACGAGGGTCGGTTCCGGGCATCCCGCACCTACTCCCAGCGGAAGAACGCGCCGGCCGCCGCGAGTCCCGCGACCGCCCAGGCGGTGAGGACGCCGAGGTCGGCCCAGGGCATCCCGGCGCCGTGCTGGAGCACGTCCCGCAGCCCTTCCGACAGCGCGGCGATGGGCAGCAGGCCGAGCACGCCCTGAGCCGCGTCGGGGAACTTGTCCAGCGGCACGACCACCCCGCCGCCGACGAGCAGCAGCAGGAAGACCAGGTTGGCGGCGGCGAGCGTCGCCTCCGCCTTGAGCGTGCCCGCCATCAGCAGCCCGAGCCCGGAGAAGGCCGCCGTGCCGAGGACCAGCAGCGCGACCACCGCGAGGGCGCTGCCCTGCGGGTCCCAGCCGAGCAGCAGCGCGATCACCGTCACCAGGACCACCTGGAGCACCTCGGTGACCAGCACCGACAGCGTCTTGGCGGTCATCAGGCCCCAACGCGGCAGCGGCGACGCCGCGAGCCGCTTCAGCACGCCGTAGCGGCGCTCGAAGCCGGTGGCGATGGCCTGCCCGGTGAACGCCGTCGACATGACGGCGAGCGCCAGGATGCCGGGCGCGAGGAAGTCGACCGCCGCGCCGTCACCGGTGTCCACCACGTCCACGGTGCTGAACAGCACCAGCAGCAGGGTGGGGATGATCACGGTGAGCAGCAGCTGCTCGCCGTTGCGCAGCAGCATCTTCGTCTCGAGCACCGCCTGGGCGGCGATCATGCGGGCCAGCGGCGCCGCGCCCGGCTGCGGTGAGTAGGTCCCGGTGGCCGTCACGAACGCAGCTCCTTGCCGGTCAGCTCAAGAAAGACGTCTTCGAGGGTGTGGCGCTCCACCGAGATCCGGTCCGGCAGCACGCCGTGCTGCGCGCACCAGGAGGTCACCGTGGCGAGCAGTTGCGGGTCGACCTTGCCGGTGACCCGGTAGGAGCCCGCGGTCACCTCGGCGGCCGAGGCGTCGGACGGCAGTGCCTTGAGCAGGGAGGCCACGTCCAGCCCGGGCCGCCCGGAGAAGCGCAGGGTGTTCTCGGCGCCGCCCCGGCACAGCTCCTCGGGGGAGCCCTGGGCGACGACCCGGCCGGCGTCGATGATCGCCACGTCGTCGGCGAGCTGCTCGGCCTCGTCCATGTAGTGCGTGGTCAGGACGACGGAGACCCCGTCGGTGCGCAGGTCGCGGACCAGGTCCCAGGTGGCGTGGCGGGCCTGCGGGTCGAGGCCGGCGGTCGGCTCGTCCAGGAACACCAGTTCCGGGCGGCCCACCACGGCCATCGCCAGCGCGAGCCGCTGCTGCTGCCCGCCGGACAGCCGCCGGTACGTGGTCCGGCCGCAGGAGCCGAGGCCCAGCCGCTCGATCAGCGCGTCCACGTCCAGCGGGCGGGCGTGCAGTTTGGCCACGTGCCGCAGCATCTCCTCCGCCCGGGCCCCCGCGTACACGCCGCCGGACTGGAGCATCACGCCGATGCGGGGACGCAGCGCCGCCGCCTGGCGGACCGGGTCGAGGCCCAGGACGCGCACCGTGCCGGAGTCCGGCCTCCGGTACCCCTCGCAGGTCTCGACCGTGGTCGTCTTGCCGGCGCCGTTGGGGCCGAGCACGGCGGTCACGCCCTGCCGGGCCACCAGGTCGAGGCCGTCCACCGCGGTCTTCGTGCCGTACCGCTTCACCAGGGCCTGCACCTGGACCACGGGCTCACTTCGCATGGGTCACGAGTCTAGGGAGATGCCGGGGGGCTCCGACCGGCGGGTGCGGGAAGTCGCCCGGACGGGAAAGGCGCCCTTGCGCGGACCCCCGCCGTGTGGTCCGCGACGGACAACCGGGCCGGTCGGAGGGGGTGCGGGAGTGTCCGCAGGGTGCCCGGGGGCGTCCCCGGTTTGATCGATCAAAGATCGTTTGCGCAGGTCGAATTAGGTTCACCTAAGTGATGCAGCGCACTGGGGGTGGTCCGGGCGCGGCTTGCCGGGCTCCGGTGAATTACGCAACAATGGCGTTGTGAAAAACGTTGGCGAGGCGTCCCACGAGGATCTGGCAACCGGCGAGCGGTCCACCCGCAACCGCGTCGCCCGGTCCATCCTGGACCACGGCCCGTCGACCGTCGCAGAACTGGCCGAGCGGCTGAAGCTCACCCAGGCGGCCGTACGCCGGCATCTGGACGCGCTGGCCGCGGACAACGTGGTGGAGGCCCGTGACCGCCGCGTCTACGGCGCCCGCTCGCGGGGGCGCCCGGCCAAGGTGTTCGCCCTGACCGACTGCGGCCGGGATGCCTTCGACCAGTCCTACGACAAGCTGGCTGTTGACGCGCTGCGCTGGATCGCGGAGCGGGAGGGCGGCAGCGAGGCGATCGCCGCGTTCGCCCGCGCCCGCATCGCCGGTCAGGCCGGCGCGTACCGCAAGGCGGTCGAGGGTGTGCCGCCCGAGAAGCGGACGGAGGCGCTGGCCAAGGCGCTCAGTGCGGACGGGTACGCTGCCACCGCGCGCAGCGCACCGGTCGGCGAGCAGCTCTGCCAGCACCACTGCCCGGTCGCCCACGTCGCCGAACAGTTCCCACAGCTCTGCGAGGCCGAGGCGGAATTTTTCGCCGAGCTTCTCGGTACGCACGTACAGCGACTGGCGACGATCGCGCACGGCGACGGCGTCTGCACGACGTTCATCCCCAAGATTTCCCACAACGCATCTGCAAGCACGTCCGGGAGGAACCCCGCATGACTCTCCCCACGGAGACTGCCCACCCCGAGCTGGAGGGTCTGGGCAACTACGAATACGGCTGGGCCGACCGTGACGAGGCCGGTGCGTCGGCGCGACGCGGCCTGAACGAGGAAGTCGTCCGGGACATCTCCGGGAAGAAGGACGAGCCGGAGTGGATGACCAAGCTCCGTCTCAAGGGCCTGCGCCTGTTCGAGAAGAAGCCCATGCCGAACTGGGGCTCCGACCTCTCCGGCATCGACTTCGACAACATCAAGTACTTCGTGCGCTCCACGGAGAAGCAGGCGGAGTCGTGGGAGGACCTCCCCGAGGACATCAAGAACACCTACGACAAGCTGGGCATCCCCGAGGCCGAGAAGAATCGCCTCGTCGCCGGTGTCGCCGCCCAGTACGAGTCGGAGGTCGTCTACCACCAGATCCGCGAGGACCTGGAGGAGCAGGGCGTCATCTTCCTCGACACCGACACCGCCCTGAAGGAGCACCCGGAGCTCTTCAAGGAGTACTTCGGCACGGTCATCCCGGTCGGCGACAACAAGTTCGCGTCGCTGAACTCCGCGGTGTGGTCCGGCGGCTCCTTCATCTACGTCCCGCCGGGCGTGCACGTGGAGATCCCGCTCCAGGCCTACTTCCGCATCAACACCGAGAACATGGGCCAGTTCGAGCGGACCCTGATCATCGTCGACGAGGGTGCCTACGTGCACTACGTCGAGGGCTGCACCGCGCCGATCTACAAGTCGGACTCGCTGCACTCCGCGGTCGTCGAGATCATCGTCAAGAAGAACGCCCGCTGCCGTTACACGACCATCCAGAACTGGTCGAACAACGTCTACAACCTGGTCACCAAGCGTGCCGTGGCCTACGAGGGCGCGACCATGGAGTGGGTCGACGGCAACATCGGCTCCAAGGTCACCATGAAGTACCCGGCCGTCTACCTGATGGGCGAGCACGCCAAGGGCGAGACCCTGTCCATCGCCTTCGCGGGCGAGGGCCAGCACCAGGACGCCGGCGCCAAGATGGTCCACATGGCCCCGAACACCTCGTCGAACATCGTCTCCAAGTCGGTGGCGCGCGGTGGCGGCCGTACCTCCTACCGCGGTCTGATCGAGATCGGCGAGGGCGCCCCCGGCGCCAAGTCCAACGTGCTGTGCGACGCGCTGCTCGTGGACACCATCTCCCGCTCGGACACCTACCCCTACGTGGACGTCCGCGAGGACGACGTGTCCATGGGCCACGAGGCGACCGTCTCCAAGGTCTCCGAGGACCAGCTCTTCTACCTGATGAGCCGCGGTCTGAGCGAGTTCGAGGCGATGGCGATGATCGTGCGCGGCTTCGTCGAGCCGATCGCCAAGGAACTGCCGATGGAGTACGCGCTCGAGCTCAACCGGCTGATCGAGCTCCAGATGGAAGGCGCGGTCGGCTGACACCGGCCAGGGGCGGCCATCGGCCGCCCCGCCGTTCCGTCAAGCCCCTTACGTAAGGAAAGCGAGCACTACGACAGCCATGGCTGAGGCTCAGAACATCCCGGTCGGATCGACGACCGCCGGTTCGATCGCGGTCGCCGCCGAGTCGACCGTCGCCACGCGCATGAGCGCGCCCCCGTCCTTCGACGTGGCGGACTTCCCCGTCCCCCACGGCCGCGAGGAGGAGTGGCGGTTCACCCCGCTGGAGCGGCTGCGCGGCCTGCACGACGGCACCGCCACCGCCACCGACGAGGGCGTCAAGGTCGCCGTCGAGGCGCCCGAGGGCGTCACCGTCGAGACCGTCGGCCGCGACGACGCCCGGCTCGGCCGCACCGGCGCCCCGGCGGACCGCGTCGTCGCCCAGGCGTACTCGGCCTTCACCCGGGCCTCGGTCGTGACCGTGCCCAAGGAGACCGTCCTCACCGAGCCGATCCGCATCGCGGTGCACGGCGACGGCGGCACCGCCTACGGCCACCAGGTGATCGAGCTCGGCGCCTTCGCCGAGGCCCTCGTGGTCATCGACCACACCGGCGACGCGGTGCTCGCCGCCAACGTCGAGTACGTCCTCGGCGACGGCGCCAAGCTGACCGTGGTCTCGGTCCAGGACTGGGACGACAAGGCCGTGCACGTCGCCCAGCACAACGCGCTCGTCGGCCGCGACGCCTCCTTCAAGTCGGTCGTCGTCACCTTCGGCGGAGACGTCGTCCGCCTCCACCCGCGCGTCACCTACGCGGGCCCCGGCGGCGAGGCCGAGCTGTTCGGCCTGTACTTCACCGACGCCGGCCAGCACCAGGAGCACCGCCTCCTGGTCGACCACAACGTCCCGCACTGCAAGTCCAACGTCGTCTACAAGGGCGCGCTGCAGGGCGAGGAGGCGCACGCCGTGTGGATCGGCGACGTGCTCATCGAGGCCAAGGCCGAGGGCACCGACACCTACGAGATGAACCGCAACCTCGTTCTCACCGACGGCGCGCGGGTCGACTCCGTGCCGAACCTGGAGATCGAGACCGGCGAGATCGTCGGCGCCGGCCACGCCTCCGCGACCGGCCGCTTCGACGACGAGCAGCTCTTCTACCTGATGGCCCGCGGCATCCCCGAGAAGGACGCCCGCCGCCTGGTGGTCCGGGGCTTCTTCGCCGAGCTCGTCCAGCAGATCGGCGTCCCCGACATCGAGGAGCGCCTGATCGCCAAGATCGAGGAGGAGCTGGAGGCCGCGGTCGCATGACCTTCGTACGCGTCTGTGGACTGGGCGAGCTGGAGGAGGACACCCCCAAGCGGGTGGAACTCGACGGCACGCCGGTCTCCGTCGTGCGCACCGAGGGTGAGGTGTTCGCGATCAACGACATCTGCTCGCACGCGAACGTGTCCCTCTCGGAGGGCGAAGTCGACGACTGCCACATCGAGTGCTGGCTGCACGGCTCGCGCTTCGACCTCCGTTCCGGAAAGCCCGACGCCCTCCCGGCGACGCGCCCCGTCCCCGTTTACCCCGTAAAGATCGAAGGGGACGACGTGCTCGTCTCCCTCACCCAGGAGTCCTGAGGCACCCATGGCAACGCTTGAAATCCGAGACCTGCACGTCACCGTCGAGGCCGACAACGCCACGAAGGAGATCCTCAAGGGCGTCGACCTGACCGTGAAGCAGGGCGAGACGCACGCCATCATGGGCCCCAACGGCTCGGGCAAGTCGACCCTCGCCTACTCCCTCGCGGGTCACCCCAAGTACACGATCACCGGCGGCACCGTCACCCTCGACGGCGAGGACGTCCTGGAGATGTCCGTCGACGAGCGCGCCCGCGCCGGCCTGTTCCTCGCCATGCAGTACCCGGTCGAGGTCCCCGGCGTCTCCGTCTCCAACTTCCTGCGCACCTCCGCCACCGCCGTCCGCGGCGAGGCCCCGAAGCTGCGCACCTGGGTGAAGGAGGTCAAGGAGGCCATGGAGCGCCTCAACATGGACCCCGCCTTCGCCGAGCGGAATGTGAACGAGGGCTTCTCCGGCGGTGAGAAGAAGCGCCACGAGATCCTTCAGCTGGAGCTGCTCAAGCCGAAGGTCGCCATCCTCGACGAGACCGACTCCGGCCTGGACGTCGACGCCCTGCGCGTCGTCTCCGAGGGCGTCAACCGCGTCCGCGAGACCGGCGAGGTCGGCACCCTCCTCATCACGCACTACACGCGCATCCTGCGCTACATCAAGCCCGACTTCGTCCACGTGTTCTCGGCCGGCCGCATCGTCGAGTCCGGCGGCGCCGAGCTCGCCGACAAGCTGGAGAACGAGGGCTACGAGGCATATGCGAAGGGTGGCGTATCCGCGTGACACAGCTGCCGGGCCTCCTCGACACCGAGGCGATCCGCAAGGACTTCCCCATCCTGGACCGCCAGGTCCACGACGGGCGCAAGCTCGTGTACCTGGACAACGCGGCGACCAGCCAGAAGCCGCGGCAGGTGCTGGACGCCCTCAACGAGTACTACGAGCGCTACAACGCCAACGTCCACCGCGGTGTGCATGTGCTCGCCGAGGAGGCCACGGCGCTGTACGAGGGTGCGCGCGACAAGGTCGCGGAGTTCGTCAACGCGCCCTCGCGCGACGAGGTGATCTTCACCAAGAACGCCTCCGAGTCGCTCAACCTCGTGGCCAACATGCTCGGCTGGGCCGACGAGCCCTACCGGGTGGACCACGAGACCGAGATCGTCATCACGGAGATGGAGCACCACTCCAACATCGTGCCGTGGCAGCTGCTCGCGCAGCGCACGGGCGCGAAGCTGAAGTGGTTCGGCCTCACCGACGACGGCCGGCTCGACCTGTCGAACATCGACGAGATCATCACCGAGAAGACGAAGATCGTCTCCTTCGTGCTGGTGTCCAACATCCTCGGCACGGTCAACCCGGTCGAGGCGATAGTGCGCCGTGCCCAGGAGGTCGGCGCGCTCGTGTGCATCGACGCCTCCCAGGCCGCCCCGCACATGCCGCTGGACGTGCAGGCCCTCCAGGCCGACTTCGTGGCCTTCACCGGCCACAAGATGTGCGGCCCGACCGGCATCGGCGTCCTGTGGGGCCGCCAGGAGCTGCTGGAGGACCTGCCTCCGTTCCTCGGCGGCGGCGAGATGATCGAGACCGTGTCGATGAGCTCGTCGACGTACGCCCCGGCCCCGCACAAGTTCGAGGCGGGCACCCCGCCGATCGCCCAGGCGGTCGGTCTCGGCGCGGCGATCGACTACCTGTCGGCCATCGGCATGGACAAGATCCTCGCGCACGAGCACGCCATCACCGAGTACGCCGTCAAGCGGCTGCTCGAGGTGCCGGACCTGCGCATCATCGGCCCCTCCACGGCCGAGGACCGCGGCGCGGCGATCTCGTTCACCCTCGGGGACATCCACCCGCACGACGTGGGCCAGGTCCTCGACGAGCAGGGCATCGCGGTCCGGGTCGGCCACCACTGCGCCCGTCCCGTCTGCCTGCGGTACGGAATTCCTGCGACCACGCGAGCGTCGTTCTATCTGTACTCCACGCCGGCGGACATCGACGCACTGGTCGACGGTCTGGAGCACGTACGGAACTTCTTCGGATGAGGGGCTGAGGCGTGAAGCTGGACTCCATGTACCAGGACGTCATCCTGGACCACTACAAGAACCCGCACGGGCGTGGTCTCCGGGACGGCGACGCCGAGGTGCACCACGTCAACCCGACGTGCGGCGACGAGATCACCCTGCGCGTGAAGTACGACGGCACGACCATCAGCGACGTCAGCTACGAGGGGCAGGGCTGTTCCATCAGCCAGGCGTCCGCGTCCGTGCTGAACGACCTGCTGGTCGGCAAGGACCTCACCGAGGCGCAGAAGATCCAGGGGACTTTCCTGGAGCTGATGCAGTCCAAGGGGAAGATCGAGCCCGACGACGCGATGGAGGAGGTGCTGGAGGACGCGGTGGCGTTCGCCGGTGTCTCCAAGTACCCCGCGCGGGTCAAGTGCGCCCTCCTGAGCTGGATGGCGTGGAAGGACGCGACGGCCCAGGCGCTGGGCGCCGACGCCGAAAGGACAACCGCATGAGCGAGACCGTGGAGATGAAGCCGGCCTCGGAGGAGGAGCTCCGCGAGGCCCTGATGGACGTCGTGGACCCCGAGCTGGGCATCGACGTCGTCAACCTGGGCCTGATCTACGGCATCCACGTGGACGACTCCAACGTGGCGACCATCGACATGACCCTGACGTCGGCGGCGTGCCCGCTGACCGACGTCATCGAGGACCAGGCCAAGTCCGCCACGGACGGCCTGGTCAGCGAGCTGCGCATCAACTGGGTCTGGATGCCGCCGTGGGGCCCGGACAAGATCACGGATGACGGCCGTGAGCAGCTGCGGGCGCTGGGCTTCAACGTCTGAGCCTGCTGCACACCGATGGATGGCGACGCCCCTTTCGAGGGGCGTCGCCGTTTTCGTGCCTCCGCCCGACGCGTCGGTGTGTACGCTCGTACACATGGGATACCTGCTGCTCGCCGGGGCCATCGCCGCCGAGGTGTGCGCCACCACCGCCATGAAGTACAGCGACGGCTTCAGCAGGCTCTGGCCCTCCGTGCTGACCGTGCTCGGCTACGTCGTCTCCTTCGCCCTCCTCGCGCAGACCTTGCGCACGGTGGCCGTCGGCACCGCCTACGCCATCTGGGCGGGCGTGGGCACCGCCGCGATCGCCACGATCGGGATGGTGTTCCTGGGCGAGGGGATGACCGTCGCCAAGGCCGCCGGCATCGCGCTGATCATCATCGGGGTCGTGGTGCTGAACCTGGGCGGCGCGCACTGATGGCGGCGCGTCGGCACGACCCCGAACGGCGGCAGCGGATCATCGACGCGGCGATCCGGGTGGTGGGCCGCGGCGGCATCGCGGGCCTCACCCACCGCACCGTCGCGCGGGAGGCCGACGTCCCGCTCGGCTCCACCACGTACCACTTCAAGACCCTCGACGAACTGATGGTCGCCGCCCTGCGCCAGGCCAACGAGGGCTTCGCCAAGGTGATCGCCTCACGGGGCGGCCTGGAGGACCCGCGCACCGATCTGGCGGCCGAGCTGGCCGGGCTGATGGGGGAGTGGCTGGGCGGCGAGCGGACGGGCGTGGAGCTGGAGTACGAGCTGTACCTGGCCGCGCTGCGGCGCCCCGCCCTGCGTCCGGTCGCCGCCGAGTGGTGCGAGGACGTCGCCGCGCAGCTGTCCCGCCGCACGGACCCGGTCACGGCGCGGGCCCTGGTGGCGCTGATGGACGGCATCTGCCTCCAGGTCCTGCTGACCGGCATGCCCTACGACGAGGCGTACGCCCGCGAGGTGCTGGGACGGCTGCTGCCACCGAGCTGAACGCGGTCGCGGGAGCGCCTTCAGCTCGGGAGGGGGCGTACGCCCGCGGGGCGCCGGGGCGGCTGCTGCCATGGGGTCTGAACGCGGTGCGGGTGCGGGGACGGCCTGGGACCAGGCGCGCGCCCGCGGTGTCCTGCCCCGGGCTGCTGCGGTGGGGCCGGACGCGGTCCCGGGACCGGCACCTGAGATGCCGGAGGGACCGGTTCGCGTCCGCGGCCACCGGCCGGTTAGGTTGCCCTCATGACCGACACGACTGCTCAGAGCACCACCGGCGCAGTGGCCGCCGGCCTCGCCACCGTCGCCGCCGACGGCACCGTCCTCGACACCTGGTTCCCGGCCCCCGAGCTCGCCGCCGAGCCGGGCCCGTCCGGTACCGAGCGCCTCTCCGCCGAGCAGGCCGCCGAACTGCTGGGCGGCGGCGCCACCGCCGCGGTCGGCCCGGACCGGCGCCGCGGTGTCGAGGTCGTCGCGGTCCGCACGGTCATCTCCTCCCTGGACGCCAAGCCGGTCGACGCGCACGACGTCTACCTGCGCCTGCACCTGCTCTCCCACCGCCTGGTGCAGCCGCACGGCCAGAACCTGGACGGCATCTTCGCCCACCTCGCCAACGTCGCCTGGACCTCCCTCGGGCCGGTCGCCGTGGACGAGCTGGAGAAGGTGCGGCTCAACGCCCGCGCGGAGGGCCTGCACCTCCAGGTGACCTCTGTCGACAAGTTCCCGCGCATGACCGACTACGTGGCCCCCAAGGGCGTGCGCATCGCCGACGCCGACCGTGTCCGCCTCGGCGCGCACCTCGCCGAGGGCACCACGGTGATGCACGAGGGCTTCGTCAACTTCAACGCCGGCACGCTCGGCACGTCGATGGTCGAGGGCCGCATCTCCGCCGGTGTCGTCATCGGTGACGGCTCCGACATCGGCGGCGGCGCGTCCACCATGGGCACCCTGTCCGGCGGGGGCAACGTCCGCATCTCCGTCGGCGAGCGGTGCCTGATCGGTGCCGAGGCGGGCGTGGGTATCGCCCTCGGCGACGAGTGCGTGGTCGAGGCCGGCCTCTACGTCACCGCCGGCACCCGGGTCACCATGCCCGACGGGCAGGTCGTCAAGGCCCGCGAGCTGTCCGGCGCGTCCAACATCCTCTTCCGCCGCAACTCGGTCACCGGCACGGTGGAGGCCCGCCCGAACAACGCGGTGTGGGGCGGCCTGAACGACGTTCTGCACAGCCACAACTGATCACCGGCGGCCGTGACCTGCGGCCGACTTATCGATCAACGCCCTGACCTGCTGCTGAGCTGTCGGCAGCTGTCGGCGTTGGTCATCGCTGAGCGCCCTTCCACGGCCCTGGGACGGCCCGGGAGGGCGCTCGTGCGTGAGCACCGCATCAGGAGTTCGGTCAACGACCGCCCCGGGGGTCGTCGTCTGCGGCGGGTCCGGCAGTCGCGAGGGGATGCTGCTGTATGCCGCCGTCCGGCCTCGTCGATGTCAGCGCTGATGTCAGGAATCAGCGCTGATCCGGCAGCTCTCGTGCGAGCACGCGTCGTGCTGCCGATGCAGCCGTCGGAGGTCGTCCCGAGCTGTGCTGGGGAAGTGATGCTGTATCCATTTCTTTCGGTAGCCGGCTTTGCCGTGGGTCCGCAACACGGCCTCGGCGGCCTCCACGATCACATGGCCCGGCGCGCTGCGCGGCTGGTCGGAGTGCCAGCAGTGGGAGGAGTTCAGGCGCGCCGAACAGGTTCGGTGGCGTGTGTTTCACTGTCCGGCCATGGGCGATCAGGAGCTGTTCGATGCCGTTGACTTCTTGGTGCGGCCGGGTGGGCGCGAGTTGGTGTGCGCGCGGGGCGGGCATGGGGTGGGGCATGTGTGTCTGACCGTTTCTGGCGCGGTCGAGCTGCCCACTCTCGTCGCGCGGTTCAGCCGTCGGTACGGGCAGCTGCGGAACCTTGTCATGGGCGGTTACGCCGATCCCAAGGTGACCGAGCGGACCGGGCTGCCGCTTCTCGCGCCGTTCGGCGGGGAGTTGGCCGAGATGCGCGGGTGGGCGTTCGGCGATCGGTGGATCGGTTGTGGGGCGGTGCGTGGCGGAAGCGCCGAGCAGTTGGTGGTGATCGTCGCGGAGCGGGATGCGCCGCCGGCGGACGAGTCGGTGGAGGAAGACGTCCGGGTGGTCCCTCCTCGTCGTGGCACGCGCTCGGGCGACGCTCACTCGTGGGTGCGGCGCGTGCTCGGTCTGACTGGGTGGGAGCCGCTCGGGCTCTCCGTCGACTGGGCGGAGATCGAGAAAGAGCTGGGGGTTCCGTTGCCGGCGGACTACAAGGAGCTCACCGAGGCGTTCGGCGGTGGTGTGTTCAGTGAGTCCGTCTCCTTCATAGGCTGCGGCGCGGGCGTCTCGTTCGATCTGACCGCACAGTGGCGGGCCGGGCTGTCGGCCGCCCGGGAGGGCACGTACGGAGGCGTTTCCGCGGACGGGCCGTACGACCATTACACGCCGGGCGGCAAGGGGGTCGTCACGTGGGGCTCCACCGAGTGGGCCGACCAGTACTGCTGGCTGATCGACGCCGAGCGGCCCGGCCACTGTCCCGTCCTCGCGCGGTCCCATGATCCCGGGCCCTGGTACCGGTACGACATGTCCACCGCCGAGTTCCTCCACCGCGTCCTCGCCGATGCCGATTTCCAGCCGTTCGGCTTCGCGCGGTACGGCCTCGGTGCGACGTTCGTGCCCGAGTTCGCGGGCCGGCCGCTCTGACGAAGACGGGGCAGGGGCCGTGTGACACGATCAAGGGATGCTGCGACTCACCGATTTCATCATCGACTGTCCGGACACCATGGCGCTGGCGGGTTTCTACTCCAAGGTGACGGGGCGGCCCGTGAAGGAGGGCAGTACCTCGGACTGGGCCGGAATCCGGTTCGGGGAGGTCGAGTTGGCGTTCATCCGGGTCGACGACTTCCGGGCTCCGCAGTGGCCCGACACCGAGCATCCCAAGCAGTTCCACCTCGACTTCGAGGTGGACGACATCGAGGCCGAGCAGGCGCGTGTGCTCGGCCTCGGGGCCACGCTGCGGCAGGACTTCATCGGCCCCGAGGGGTACGGGTGGCGGATCTACACCGACCCGGTCGGCCACCCCTTCTGCCTGTGCCGCAACAAGGGTGTCGTCTGGACCGACCAGGGCCCGGTCTGGCCCGAGCGCGCCTGACCGGCTGACGCGCTGCCCGAACGTGCGGTCTCAGGCGCGGGCAGGTGGAGAGCGGTCGCCCTGGCGTAGCCGCCGGGGCGAGATGTGATGATCACATGCAGGCTCCCGTACGGGTTACTCCCCGTGACCTCGGAGTCGTTTTGGCGGATGAACGGGTGGGCACAGGGTCCGATCAGACGCCTGGCGGCTGAGGTGCGGGGAGAACGGGACGGGTTATGACCGACAAATGGGTCCGGGGCGTACTGCGGTGCGCGGTCGGAGTGATGGGGGTGGCCGCGGTGCTGATGCTGTGCGGGACGCTGGCGGGCGTCGCGCACGGGGTCGAGAACCTCGCGGTCCCCCCGGGCGGGGGCGAAAGGCCCTAAGAGGCCGTCGCCCTGGCGTGCGTCTCGACGAGGGCGGTGGTCGTCGGGGGGTCCGCCGGGAGCAGAGGCGGGCGGACCGGGCCCGCGGGCAGGCCCAGGGTCGGCAGCAGGGCCTTCGCCGTCACCGTGCCGGGGAGTCCGCTCGCCATCATCGCCTCGATGAGCGGGGTCAGCCGGTGCTGGAGGCGGGTGGCCCCCGCCGTGTCGCCCTGGTCGAAGGCGTCCAGCACCGAGCGGATCCCGGCCGGGGCCACGTTGGCCACCGTGCTCACGCAGCCGGCGCCGCCCACCGCGTAGAGCGCCAGGTTGTGTTCGTCGCAGCCCGCGTAGTACGCGAGGCCGGTGCGGGACATCACCTTCTGCGCCGCCAGGAAGTCGTTGCTGCAGTCCTTCACCGCCACGATCCGCGGGTGCTCGGCCAGCCGCAGCAGGGTGTCCGGCTCGACACGGACCCCGGTGCGGGCCGGGATGTCGTAGAGGACCACGGGCAGCCCCGTCGCGTCGGCGGTCTCGCGGAAGTACGCCTCGACCGCGTCCTGCGGCGGGCGGCTGTAGTACGGGGCGACCAGCAGAAGGGCGTCGGCGCCCGCCTGCTCGGCCTCACGGACCAGGGTGGCGGTGTGCGCGGTGTCGGGGCTGCCGACGCCGGCGACCAGTGCCGCGCGGTCGCCGACGGCCTCCCGTACGGCCGCGATCAGGGACCGCTTCTCCGTGTCCGTCGTCGTGGGGGACTCGCCCGTGGTGCCGGACAGCACCAGGCCGTCGCAGCCCTGCGTGACCAGATGGTCGGCGAGACGCTGGGCACCGTCGAGGTCGAGCGCGCCGGCTGGGGTGAACGGGGTGATCATCGCGCACAGGGTGCGGCCGAGAGGGCTCATGGGAGTAGTGTCGGCCGCCAGACGGTGAAGGTCTACTTACAGATCGTGACCGGTATGCGTAAGTATTGCTTGAGGGATAGCCGGATGCGGGCGGGGGTACTCGGGTGGCCCCACCGAGAGGAGGCGCACCGTGGCCGGAACCATCCAACAGCGGCCCGTCCGTGCCGAGCACAGCGTCGGCGAACTCGTCGGGCAGGCCACCGAACAGATCTCGCGACTCGCACGGCAGGAAGTGGCGCTCGCCAAGGAGGAACTGGCGGAGAAGGGGCGCCGGGCAGGAGTGGGCGGCGGGATGCTCGGGGCGGCGGGAGCGTTCGGTTACGCGGGGCTGCTCGCGCTGGCTGCCACGGGTATCGCCGCTCTCGACCTGGTGCTGCCGCTGTGGGCGGCGGCGCTGATCATCACGGCCGTGCTGTTCGTGATCGCCGGCGTGCTGGCGCTGGCCGGACGCGGGCAGCTGCGCCGGGCCACCCCGCCCAAGCCGGAGCGGACGATGGGCAGCGTGAAGGCCGACGTCGAGGAGATCAAGGGAAGGGCGCACCGATGACGCACGACGTGAGGGGCACGACGTCCTCGTCGGGAGCCCACGTGGACGCCGCGAGTGAGGCGGCGGCGCAGGGGGCCAAGGGCCCGGACGAGCTGCGCCGCGAGATCGAACGGACCCGGCACGAACTCGGCGACACCGTCGAGGAGCTGGCCGGGAAGATGGATGTCAAGGCACGGGCGCGGGCACGCGCCGACGAGCTGCGGGACCGGGCCGGCGCGATGACCGTGCAGATGCGCAGCAGCGCCGCCCACGCGGGTGAGGTCGGCAAGCAGCACCGCACGCAGCTGATGGCCGCCGCGGGCGCGCTGGTGATGCTCGCCGCGGGTGCGGTGATGGTGCAGCGCCGTCTCCACTGACCGGTCCGTCCGGGTGCGAGTGACGGCGGGGGCACGGAAGCGGTGAACCGCTCCGTGCCCCCGCCGTCCGCTGTCACGGCGCGAAGCGCCCCGCGTCATGGCGCCGAGCGCCCCGCGTCACGGCTTGAAGCGCAGGACCTGCGGGTCGTGGTCGCTGATCTGGTCGTGGAACTCCGCGTTGACGTGCACGCTGTCGTAGTCGAAGGAGCACGTGCGGCGGATGGACGGGCTGATCAGGATCTGGTCCAGCGCCTGGCTGTTGCCCTGGTACACGTAGGAGTAACGCTCCGACGCGGGCAGCGACTTGATCGCCGACCAGAGGACGCCGCCACCTTCCATGATGCGGGTGGTGCGGGAGAACTCGAAGTCGTTGATGTCGCCGAGCGCCACGACCGCCGCGTTCTTCTGGACCTTGATGATCTTCGCCGCGAAGTCGTGGACCTCCTTCGCCTGCAGGTGACGCTGGGTCTCCGAGCCGCGCACCGGCGGCTGGTACTGCGAGGTCAGACCCTGGTCGCCGCCCTTGGACGAGAAGTGGTTGGCGATGACGACGACCGTACGGCCACGGAAGACGAACTCGCCGGCCAGCGGCTTGCGGCTGTCCTCGAAGGCCGCGGAGCCCGGGGCGACGCGGCCGGGGGAGAGGGTCAGGGCGGCCTTGCCGCGGACCTTCACGACGTCGGTCGGCGTGGTGGCGTCGCCGCCGGGCCGGTCGGTGAAGGAGACCCGGGCCGGGTTGAACAGGAACGCCTGGCGGATGTTGCCGCCCGGCTCGCCGCCGTCCTCCTTGTCGGCCGGGTCGACGGCGCGCCAGTCGTACCGCGGGCCGCCGGCCGCCTCGATGGCGTCGATCAGCTTGCCCAGCGTCTCGTCGGCGGCGACCGTGCCGTCGTCCGTGGCGCCGTTGTTGTCCTGGATCTCCTCCAGCGACACGATGTCGGGCGAGGAGAGATGGTGCACGATCGCGTCGGCGTGCGCGGCGAACGTGTCGTCGGACGGGTCGAGGTTCTCGACGTTGTAGGTGGCTACCGCGAGTTCGGAGCGGTGCTGGGCGCGGGTCGTCTCGCGCTCGGTGCCGCCGGGCTCCAGGGTGCCGAGCTCGCTCGCCACCAGGGTGTAGCCGCCGTACTGGTTGTAGTCCAGCGGGCCGGTGGTGGCGCCGGCGAGGACGTCGCCGACGTTCGCGTCGGGGAAGTCGGCGGCCTTGCCCAACGACTGGATCTGCAGCCGGCCGGTGTTCTGCGCGTCGTAGGAGCCGTAGACGGTACCGCCGCGCTTGTTCCGGTTCTCGTGCGGCTTCACCGTGACCCACAGCTCCGTGTACGGGTCGGTGGCGCCCACCACGCGCGCGTCGGCGACGCGGACGTTCATGCCCTCCAGTGACTCGTACAGGTCGAGGGCGTACCTGGACGGGCGCAGGCGCAGCGCGTTCACCGAGCCGCCGGCCGCCGGGTCGCCCTTCGGCGCGTACGCGGCCGGTACCGAGCGCGCGTCGAGGGTCGCCGGAGCCGGGACCGGGTTGCCCCGGGAGACGACCGTGACGGTGGGCTTGGTGATCTCGGTCACCGACTGGTTCCCGGACGACGCGCCGCCGGGGACGAACTCCGTGACCGTGCCGGAGACGGTGACCTCGTCGCCCACCGCGACGCCCTGCGGGGTGGAGCTGGTGAAGACGAACACGCCCTCACCGGTGGCCGGGTCGGCGTCCGGGGTGGGGTCCTGCATCCAGAAGCCGCGGGACGAACCGTAGGTGCGGATGCCGGTGACGATTCCGGTCACATCCGTGACCTGCTTACCGGCGTACGGCGACACGCGGGTGTCGCCCTGGATGTCGTGGATGCGCACGGACTCGGCGTGCGCGGGCGTCGTGAGGACGACGGTGGACGCCGCGGAACACACGGCGGCGACGGTGAGCGCGGCGAGACGCGCGGTCGGCTTGCTCGGCAACGGGATTCCCTCCGGGGACCGGAACGAGGGTGGGCGGGTGCGGGACACACCCTGTCTACGCGCGTCAATGTCCAGCCTGGCCAAGCCACTTGTCAAGCTTTCGGCCATGTGCGGTCACCGACGCGGAGAGGAAGCGGGCGGCATGGGTGGAAATCCGTCTAGGCTGAGCGGCTGAGTCGTAAGAGGCACGAGGAGAACCAGCCGATGTCAGACAGCTCCACCCTGCCCCCGGCGCGGCTGCGCCCCGAAGCGGAGCTGGCGCGCGACGCCCTGTCCACCCCTGTGCTGTCCCGGGCCGCGAAGCTCGCCCGCTGGGCCGGCCCCCGGACCCGGGTGGACGCCGGCGGCGGACTGCTGGAGGAGGAACTCCCCGGCGCCGCCGGGGAACTGGGGCTGACCGGGGAGGACGCCGCGGCCGAGGCCAGTGAGGCCTGGCGGGTCGCCGTCGACACCGGGCTCGTCGAGGTGGTCGACGAGGAGGAGGGCACCGTCCGCACCGGCGCCGAACTGGCGCTGCTCACCGGGGGTTCGCCGCAGGACGTGCTGGGCGTGTGGCTCGGCGCGCTGGAGACCGTGCTGGGCGACGCGAGCGTGCCGGACCTGGGCGGGCTGGTCGACGCCATCGCCGAGGGCGAGGGGTCGGGCGAGCTGGACCTCGACGCCCTGGACTGGGACCCGGAGGCCGAGGCGGAGTTCCTCGACGGGGTGCTCGGCAACCTGTACCTGCTGACCGTCGGCGAGGACAAGGCCGGCGACACGCCGGTGCCGTTGCCCGCGCTGGCCGCCTCCGTCATCGTGCCCGACGGCATGGCGGAGCCCACCAACGACGTCCTGGAGCAGGTGTCCGACGCGATGATGCGGCTGGACGACCAGTTCCGGATGCTGGAGCCCATCGGGCTCGTGGAGTACCAGCCCGTCGACGAGGCCCTGATGGCCGACGCCGACGAGGAGCCCGCCGCCCCCGTGGACGACACGGACGTCGCCCGCTACGGCCTGGTGCGGCTGACCCCGCTCGGCCTGTACGGGCTGCGCGCCCGGCTGCTGGAGGCGGGCTTCGAGGCGCCCGCCGTCGGCGACCTCGCCGACAAGGGCGCCGACGCGCTGCTCGACGGCACGGCCGGGTACCCGCCGGTCGCCGCCCACGCCGAGACCGAGCACTGGCTGGAGCGGCGCCGGCCGCTGGAAGCCGCACGGGAGCTGCTGGCCGCGGCGCGCGGCACGGACGACGGCGCGCCCCTGCGCCGGCTGCGCTGCCAGCAGGCGCTGTCGCTGGTGGGCGCCGCCGCCGAGCCCGCACTGCGGGAGGTGCTGGACGACGCCGAACTCGGCGGTCTGGCGCGGGTGTGGCTCGCCGAGCACGGGGCCGCGGACGTGCCGCCGCCGTCCGAGGCGATGATCTTCTGGCTGACCATCGACACGGTGGCCGCGCAGCTCGCCGCCGAGGGCAACTCGGAGGAACTGCGGTCCCTGGTGGAGGGACTGGCCCGGCAGCACAGCGGCTTCTTCGACACGGCCTGGCGGGTGGAGCATCCCGCCACGGCGGACGTCCTGGAGGCGATGGGGCGCCTGCACTCCGACAAGAAGATCGCGAAGGAAGCGCGGAAGGCCGCGTTCAAGGCGCGCTCGCAGCAGGGGGGTTAGCCCGCACGGGGGCGCCGCGTGAGCGGTCGACGCAAGCGGCCGGTCCCGTGACGCCCCCTGCCCGCGCATTCACCGGCGTGACCTTCTCACCCGGCGGCCCGAGCCGTACGCCGGAATCAAGGAAGCGGGCATCCGGCCCGTCGCCCTCATTCCGTGGAGCGACGAAAAGCCCGGTGATTAATTCGCTCGCCCCGCCCAGCGCCGTCCTCCTACAGTGATGCACGTCCAGGTGCGAAGGCAGGACCTACTTCCACTGATAATGGGGCGGTCGCGGGTTCGAGTCCCGTCACCGGCACGACGCGCCGGTGTAGCTCAGGGGTCAGAGCACCTTCGTCGGTTCCGCCGGCCTCGATCTCTGGACACCACAACTTCATGCACCTCCCGGTGCGCGGGCCGCGGCTACTTCTTCTCGCAAAAGAATTCCGTGCCGCCGCCGACTTGATCTCGGGAGGCGCAGCATTTGGTGGGTGCCCGGTGCGCAGGCAGCGGATACTTCGGGATCAGGTTCACTGCGGGTTCGAATCCCGTCATCGGCTTCGGGCCGGTGTGGCGGAACGGAAGACGCGCCTGACGTGTTCCGCGGCCGACTCGTTTCTCGGGCACCCTCCTTTGTCGCGCCTCCCTCCCGGATACGACAGGAATGCGGGGGATTTCACCATGGCGCGCTTCAACACGCGGGCCGCGAGGCCGCAGCCGACGTCGCGTGTGACGTCCACCGGCCGTGTGCTGCGTACGTACCAGGGCGGCCGTGGGCGCGAGCGCGACGCGCGCTCGGAGCTCTTCCTGCTCGCGGTGTCCAACTTCGTGACGCAGCAGACCTTCTACGAGAGCGGCGACGCCCGCGACGACCGGTTCGCGAAGCTCGTGCGCGAACTCGCCGTGAGCGACCCGGACTGGACGGCCGGACTGCTCGGCTGGCTGCGGGGCGAGGGCAACCTGCGCACCGCGTCGCTCGTCGGCGCCGCCGAGTACGTCAAGGCCCGCCTGGACGCCGGCGCGACCGGTGGTCCGTCGAACCGGCGGGTCGTGGACTCCGTGCTGCGCCGGCCCGACGAGCCGGGTGAACTGCTCGCCTACTGGACGGCGACGTACGGGCGGAACATCCCGAAGCCGGTCAAGCGCGGTGTCGCCGACGCCGTGCGCCGGCTCTACGGGGGCAAGGCCCTGCTGAAGTACGACACCGCGTCCAAGGGCTACCGCTTCGGCGACATCCTGAACCTGGTGCACGCCGCCCCGGACCCGGACAAGCCGTGGCAGGGCGAGCTGTTCCGGTACGCCCTGGACCGCCGGCACCACCCGGACACCGCGGAGCCGCCCGCCTCGAACCGCGTCCTCACCGCCCACCGCGAGCTGATGGCGCTGCCCGTCGAGGAGCGGCGCGCGGTCGTCACGGCCCCCGGTGGTGCCGAGCGGCTCGCCGCCGCGGGCCTCACCTGGGAGGCGGTGGCGGGCTGGCTTCAGGGGCCGATGGACAAGGCGGCCTGGGAAGCCGTCATACCGTCCATGGGCCCGATGGCGCTGGTGCGCAACCTGCGCAACTTCGACGAGGCCGCGGTGAGCGACGAGGTCGCGGCGCAGGTAGCCGCGCGCATCGCCGATCCGGCGGAGGTCGCACGGTCGCGGCAGTTCCCCTTCCGCTACCTCGCCGCGTACCGTCACGCGCCGTCACTGCGGTGGTCGTACGCGCTGGAGCGGGCGCTCGGCCACTCGCTGGCCAACGTGCCCACGCTGCCCGGCCGGACGCTGGTCCTCGTGGACCGCTCGGGTTCGATGTTCTACGCGCGGATGTCGGACCGCTCCGAGCTCACCCGCGCGGACGCGGCGGCCGTCTTCGGTACGGCGGTCGCGCTGCGGGCCGCGAAGGCGGACCTCGTCGAGTTCGGTTCCACGAGCGCGCCGGTGCGGTTCCGTCGAGGTGAGTCGGTGCTGAGGATCCTCGACCGGTTCGGGAACCTCGGCGGCACCGACACGACCGAGGCGGTGCGCCGGCACTACAAGCGGCACGACCGGGTGCTGATCGTCACCGACGAGCAGTACGCCCACAGCCCGCACGGCGATCCCACCGAGCAGGTCCCGGCCGAGGTCCCGGTCTACACCTGGAACCTGGCCGGGTACCGCGCAGGCCACGGCCCGTCCGGTACGGCGAACCGGCACACCTTCGGCGGCCTGTCCGACGCGGCCTTCCGTACGGTGCCGCTGCTGGAGGCCGGGCGTGGCGCCGACTGGCCGTGGGCGGCCGCCTGAGACGAGCGCCGGGTGCCCCTGAGGGGACAACCCGGCGCTTCCCTTGCCCGCCGCCCGTGACTACAGCGCCTGGGCGGACGGCTTGACCATGCCGCGGACCGTGCGGGACTTCACGAAGTCGCCGATCGCGGTCATCTCCCACTCGCCGGAGAACTGCCGGATCAGCTTCGCCATCATCACGCCCGTCTGCGGCTCGGCGCTGGTGAGGTCGAAACGGACCAGCTCCTCGCCGGTACTGGCGTCCAACAGGCGGCAGTACGCCTTGGCGACCTCGGTGAACTTCTGGCCGGAGAAGGAGTTGACCGTGAAGACCAGCCCCGAGACCTCCATGGGCAGGCGGCCGAGGTCGACGGTGATCACCTCGTCGTCGCCGCCGCCCTCGCCGGTGAGGTTGTCACCGGAGTGCTGGACCGCGCCGCCCAGGATCTGGAGCTTGCCGAAGTAGCAGCTGTCGACGTGGTTGCGCTGCGGGCCGTAGGCGATGACCGACGCGTCCAGGTCGATGTCCTTGCCGCGGTAGGCGGGCTCCCAGCCCAGACCCATCTGCACCCGGGACAGCAGCGGACGGCCGCCCTTCATCAGCGAGACGGTCTGGTTCTTCTGGAGGCTGACGCGGCCCTTGTCGAGGTTGATCTTCCCGCTGCCGGGCGCCGGGGCGGCCGGGGCCGGGGGCGCGGCGGGGGCGGGCGGCGCCTGCGGGGCGGCCATCGGGGGGGCGGGCGGGGCGGCAGGGGCGGCCGGCGCGGCGGGCGGGGTCACCGGCTGGGCCGGGGCGGCCGGCTCCTCGACCGAGACGCCGAAGTCGGTGGCGATGCCGGCCAGGCCGTTGGCGTAACCCTGGCCGACGGCGCGTACCTTCCAGGCGCCGTTGCGCAGGTAGATCTCGACGATCACCAGGGCCGTCTCGGTGCCGAGCCGCGGAGGAGTGAACGTCGCCAGTACGGCGCCGCCGTCGCCGTCGCGAACGGTCGCGGTGGGTTCGATGCCCTGGAAGGTCTGGCCCGCCGCGTCGGGGCTCGCGGTCACGACGATCTTCTCGATGCCGGGGGGTACGGCCGCGGTGTCGACCGTGATGGCGTCGGGGGCCGAGCCGCCGCCGGAGCGGTAGGTCACGCCAGGGCCCGAGGGCTGGTTGTAGAAGATGAAGTCGTCGTCGGAGCGCACCTTGCCGTCGGCGGTGAGCAGCAGGCCCGATACGTCGAGCCGCACGGGCGCGGCGACGTCCACCGTCACGCGGGCGGTGGGGAGGGGGATGTTCGAGCCGGGGGTCATAGCTGTCATGCCGGGTGAACGAGCGAGGGCGTTTTACCGTTCCCTTACCTGTGCTCCGTTCGGCGCAGCCGCCGGTTCCGGGCTGCTCAGCGCCGGTTGCGGGGGTGGTTGCGGGCGGTACGTTCGTTGCCGTGCTTGTAGTTGCCGGTCCAGCGGGCCATGACGAGCTGCGGGTCGGCGGCGCTCGTGACCTCGCCGAGGAAACGGGCGGCCCGGTCGCCCTGCAGGGTGGTGGCGTGGCGGCCGTGGTGGGTGATGCTGACGGTGGTGGCGTGGGACTCGTACGCGAAGCCGCTGGGTCTGCCCATGCCGGGGATCGTACGGGTAGGGGGGCGGGCACGCCCACGGGTTTTCACCGCACGCGCCCGCCCCCTCGGGGCCCGGGACCGCTCCCTACGGCACCACCACGATCTTCCGGCCCACGCCCGCCGCGAACTGCTCCAGCGCCTGCGGGTACTGGTCCAGCGGGAGCCGGTCGCTGATGAAGACGTCCGGGTCCAGGACGCCGTTCGCGAACAGCTCCGCCGCGCGCTCGTAGCTGTGCAGCACGGCCATGGACCCGGTGATGGTGATTTCCTGGTTGTAGATCCGGTACGGGTCGATCTCCACCCGGGTCGCGTAGTCGGCGACCCCGAACTGCAGGAACGTGCCCGCCTTGGCGACCCGCCCCAGCCCGTCCTGGATCGCCGCCGCGTTGCCGGTCGCGTCGATGACCAGGTCCCAGCCCTGCGGCCGGTCCAGCTCGTCCGGGCTGGCCGCGGACGCGGAGACGCCCAGCTGGCGCGCCGTCTCCAGGCGGGCCGGGTTCAGGTCCACCATGTCGACGCTCGCCGCGCCGGTCCGCTTGGCCAGCTCCAGCATCATCAGGCCCATGGTCCCGGAGCCGTAGATCAGGACGTGCGCGCCGAGGCGGGACTGGAGCACGTCGTAGCCGCGCACCGCGCAGGACAGCGGCTCGACGAGGGCCGCGTCCTGGGTGCGGACGTGCTCGGGCAGCCTGACGCAGTTCGCCACCGGCGCCACCGCGTACCGGGCGGCGCCGCCGGCCGTGGTGACACCGATCGCGGCCCAGCGCTCGCACAGGTTGTTGTGGCCGGTACGGCAGTAGCGGCACTCGTGGCAGTACAGGGACGGGTCGACGGCGACCCGGTCGCCGAGCGCCACCTCCGTGACCTGGGAGCCGACGCCGACCACCTCGCCGGCGAACTCGTGGCCCGGCACGATCGGCAGCTTGGGCGCGAACTCGCCCTGGAGGATGTGCAGGTCGGTGCCGCACAGCCCGCACGCGGCGACCTCGACGACGACGTCCCTCGGGCCCGGCGTCGGGTCCGGGACCTCGGTGACGACGGCCCTGCCCACGGACTCGATGACGGCGGCCTTCATTTCACGGCTCCCAACGACAGGCCCTGGACGAGTTTGTCCTGGGCGGCGAACCCCGCGGCGAGCACCGGCAGGGAGATGACGAGCGACGCGGCGCACACCTTGGCCAGGAACAGGCCCTGGCTGGTGATGAAGCCGGTCAGGAAGACGGGGGCGGTCTCGGCGACCACGCCCGTCAGGACCCGGGCGAACAGCAGCTCGTTCCAGCTGAAGATGAAGCAGATCAGTGCCGTCGCCGCGATCCCCGGCAGGGCGATCGGGGCGACCACCCGGGCCAGCACCGTCGGCAGCCGGGCGCCGTCGATCTGGGCGGCCTCGATGATCGCGACCGGGACCTCGGCGAGGAAGGACTGCATCATCCACACCGCGATCGGCAGGTTCATCGAGGTGTAGAGGATGACCAGCAGCCAGATGTTGTCGAGCATCCCGGTGTTCTTGGCGAACAGGTAGATCGGCAGCAGCCCGGCCACGACGGGCAGCATCTTGGTGGAGAGGAAGAAGAACAGGACGTCCGTCCACTTCTTCACCGGGCGGATGGACAGGGCGTAGGCCGCGGGCAGCGCCAGCAGCAGCACCAGGAGCGTCGAGACGACGGACGCCACCGTGGAGTTGATCAGGGCGGGCCAGGGGCTGGCGCCGCCGCCCGCGCCGAAGAACTCGCGGTAGCCGTCCAGGGTGAGGGCGGCGCCCCAGGCGGGCGGGTTGGCGGCCGCGTCCGTCTCGGAGTGGAAGGACGTCAGGACCATCCAGGCGATGGGCAGGAAGAACACGATGCCGGCCAGCCAGGCGACCAGGCCGAGACCCGCTCCGCCGCGGAACCGGCCGCGGGTGCGTACGGCGATGCTGCTCATGCGCGGGACACCTCCTCGCGGAACAGGGACGACACCACGCGCAGGGCGAAGGTCGCGATGACGATGGAGCCGATGACGACCAGGACGCCGGCCGCCGAGGCGAGACCGTTCTCGTGCGCCTGGTAGAAGGTCTGGTAGACGGTGTAGGGCAGGTTGGCGGTGCCCAGACCGCCGGACGTGAGGGTGAAGACCGCGTCGAAGTTCTGCACGATGTAGATCGAGCCGAGCAGCGCGCCCAGTTCGAGGTAGCGGCGCAGGTGCGGCAGCGTGATGTGCACGAAGATCTGCCAGTCGCTCGCGCCGTCGACACGGGCCGCCTCGATCTGCTGCTGGTCCCGGCTCTGCAGTCCGGCGAGCAGGATGAGCATCATGAACGGCGTCCACTGCCACACCAGTGCCGCCTGCACGGCGAGCAGCGGGGTGCCGGAGATCCAGTCGGGCTGGGGGCCGCCGACGTAGTGCAGCAGGCCGTTGAGCAGGCCGTACTCGGGGTTGTAGAGGACGTGCTTCCACAGCAGGGCGGCGGCGACCGGCACCACCAGGAACGGCGCGATGAGCAGGGTGCGCACGATACCCCGGCCGCGGAACCTCCGGTCCAGGAGCAGCGCGAGGAGCAGTCCGGTCACCAGGCTGGCCAGCACCACGCCCACGGTGAGCAGGACGGTCGTCCAGACCGACTTGCGCAGCGCCGGATCGGTCAGGACCTCCTGGTAGTTGGCGAAGCCGGCGAAGTGACGTGCGTCCGGGTAGAGGGAGTTCCAGTCGAGGAAGGAGATCACCAGGGTCGCCACGAACGGCAGCTGGGTGACCACGATCATGAAGATCAGGGCGGGCAGCAGCGGGGCGCGGGTGGCCCAGGCGCGCAGCCGGGCGGAGGACCGGCGGGGTGCTGCGGGTGTCTGCGGTGCGGCCGGAGGGGCCGTGGTCGTGGCGGTCATCGTCCCTCGTACTCCTCGGCGATCTCTTCTGCGAGCTGCTGGGACTTCCTCAGGGCCGCGTCGACGGACTGACGTCCGGCGATGGCCGCGCTGATCTCCTGGGAGACCTTGGTGCCGAGATCCGTGAACTCGGGGATGCCGACGAACTGGATGCCGGGTGCGGGCCGGGGCTGCACACCGGGGTCGTCGGGCCGGGCCCCTTCGATGGCCTGCCTGGTCGTCTCCTGGAAGGCGGCGGCCTCCGCGCGGTAGTCGGGGTGGGCGTAGGTGGAGGCGCGCTTGCCGGCGGGGACGTTGGACCAGCCGATCTCCTCACCGACCAACTCCTCGTACTCCTTGCTGGACGCCCAGGAGACGAACTTCCAGGCGTTGTCCGGGTTGCGGGAGGCGTCCTGGATGCCCCAGGCCCAGGTGTAGAGCCAGCCGGAGGACTCGGTCTTCTCCACGGGCGCCGGCGCGTATCCGATCCTCCCGGCGACGGGGGAGCCGTCGGCCTCCAGGGAGCCGGCCGCGGACGTGGCGTCGTACCACATGGCGACCTTGCCCTGGGTCATGTTGTTCAGGCACTCGGCGAAACCGGCCTGGGGAGCGCCGGACTCGCCGTGCTCGCGGACCAGGTCGACGTAGAAGTTGACCGCCTGCTTCCACTCGGGGGAGTCGAGCCGCGCCTTCCAGTCCTTGTCGAACCAGGTGCCGCCGAAGGTGTTCACCACGGTGGTCAGCGGCGCCATCACCTCGCCCCAGCCGGGCAGGCCGCGCAGGCAGATGCCCTTCATGCCGGGCTCGGCGCCGTCCAACTGGGCGGCGAGGTCGGCGACCTGCTGCCAGGTGGGTTTGGCGGGCATCGTCAGGTCCTTCGCCGCGAAGACGTCCTTGCGGTACATCAGGAACGACGACTCGCCGTAGAAGGGCTGGCCGTAGAGCTTGCCGTCGTCGCCGGTGAGGGACTGCCGCATCGGCTTGAGGACGTCCTGCTCGTCGTAGCCGGGGTCCTTCCTCACGTACGAGTCCATCTCGTGCAGCCAGCCGTTGCGGGCGTAGATGGGGATCTCGTAGTTGGAGAGGGTGGCGACGTCGTACTGGCCGGCCTGGTTGGCGAAGTCCTGGCTGATCTTGTCGCGGACGTCGTTCTCCGGCAGCACGGTGAAGTTCACCTTGATGCCGGTCTCCTTGGTGAAGTGGGCGGCGGTCAGCTTCTGCAGCTCGACCATCTGCGTGTTGTTCACCATCAGGACGTTGATGGCGTCACCGCCGGATCCGGCCCCGCCCGCTCCGACCCAGCAGCCGGAGAGCAGCGGGGCGATCAGCGTCCCTGCGGCGGCCGCGGCGAGTGTGGCTCGCGGCCTCCGTCGGCTCTGGGTTCGCATGGATCGCTCCTGGACGTATAGGGAGACAACGGGCGTCACCTGGCATGGATCGGCCCCGGGGGGAGGTAACGGTGTGCGGTTCGGTGCGGGTGGGGTTGCGCGGTGTCGCGTGGGGCTGTGCGGGGGTGAGCTGTGCTGATCTGTGTTGCCTACACCCGGACGACCTGGGGTCCCAGCAGGGAGTAGCGGTGGGCCTCGGACGCCGGGAGCAGGGTGCTCGTCACGATCGCCTCCAGCGCGCCGACCTCGGCGAACCGGCAGAAGCTGACCGCTCCGAACTTGGTGTGGACGCCCGCGAACACCACCCGGCGGGCGGCCCGCACCGCCTGCGCCTTGACCTCGCCCACCGCCGGGTCGGGCGTGGTCAGGCCGTGTTCGCGGGAGATCCCGTTGGCGCCGATGAACGCCAGGTCGATGACGAAGCCGGAGAGCATCTTCGTCGTCCAGTGGTCGACGGTGGCGAGCGTGCCGGAGCGGACGCGTCCGCCGAGCAGCAGGACGGAGGCGTTGCCGTTCTCCGCGAGTGCGCCCGCGACCGGCAGGGAGGCGGTGACCACGGTGAGCGGCCGGTCGGCGGGCAGGGCCTCGGCGATGAGCTGCGGGGTGAAGCCCTCGTCGACGAAGACCGTCTCGGCGTCCCCGAGCAGTTCGGCCGCGGCGGCCGCGACCCTGCGCTTCTCGGGGACGTGACTGGTGGCGCGGAAGGCGAGCGTCGTCTCGAAGCCGGCGCTCTCCACGGGGTAGGCGCCGCCGTGGGTACGGCGCACCAGTCCGTGGTCCTCCAGGGCGCGCAGGTCCCGGCGCACGGTCTCCTTGGCCACGCCCAGGTCGGCGGCGAGCGCGGTCACGTCGACCGAGCCGGTGGCGCGTGCCACCCGCACGATCTCGCGTTGGCGCTCCTCGGCCGTCCTGATGCCCATGGCCGGACCCCTGCTTCCTGATCTCGCCGGTCTGCTGCCCGTTCGGACCCGGTGTGGGTCCTTGCAGGAAGTTGTACAGCGGGGGCGGGGTGCTGACCAGGTCTGTTGCGTGTCCGTTGCTGCCCGGTTGTGCCCGGTCGGGTGGGTGGGTGCCCGGCTCGGACCTGGGTGGGGGGTGAGAGCGGGCGGGGCGTGTGCCCGGTTGTCGGTCCGCACCCGCCCGTTTCCCGCCCGCCCGTTCCGGCGGGGCGTACGTTTTCCGCCGCCGTACGACGGCAACGCCCCTTCAGGGGCGCGGGAAACCGCGCGAGCGGCCGTCGACGGGCCGCACTCGGCGTAGGACCACGCCCTCCGTACGGCGCTGTTCCTAGGTGTGCTGACAGGGTGCCGTCTGCGCCCACCCGTGCCGCCCTGCGGCACGACTGCCCGCAGGGGGCGGGGCGTGTGCGCCCCCGCAGGGGCGCGGGAAACCGCGCGAGCGGCCGTCGACGGGCCGCACTCGGCTCAGGGCCGGGCCTGGCCGTCAGTGGGGCCAGATGGGAGGGTCCGTCACGAAGTGGCCCCCCAGGCACGCGTGCGCCGGGTCCGCCGGATCCAGCTCCCCCTGCTCGGCGATCAGCTTCTCCGCGTACGGCTCGGAGTCGTCCCGCGGTTCGTACCCCAGCGCCCGCGCCGACCCGAGGTCCCACCACAACCGCGTGTTCGCGGACGACCCGTGCACCACGGTGTGCCCCACACCCTCCGCCGTCAGCGCCGCGTGGAACAGCCGCGCCCCGTCCGCCGGGCTCATCCACACCGACAGCATCCGCACGCTCGTCGGCTCCGGGAAGCAGGACCCGATCCGCACGGAGACCGTCTCCACCCCGTGCTTGTCCCAGTAGAGCTGGGCCAGGTCCTCGCCGAAGCACTTGGACAGTCCGTAGAAGGTGTCCGGCCGGCGCGGGGTGTCGACCGGGATCAGCGGGTCGTCGCCCCGCGGCCGCGGGGTGTAGCCGACGGCGTGGTTGGAGGAGGCGAAGACGATCCGGCGGACGCCCTCCTCCCGGGCGGCCTCGTACAGGTTGTACGTCCCCTCGATGTTCGCCTTGAGGATCTTGTCGAAGGACGCCTCCAGCGAGATCCCCGCGAGGTGCACGATCGCGTCGACACCGCGGACCGCCTCGCGCACGGCGTCCCGGTCGGCGAGGTCCGCGACGACCGCGTCGGGTTCGCCGTCGACCGGGAGCAGGTCGAACAGCCGCAGCTCGTAGCCGTGGTCGGGGAGCAGCCCCCGCATCAGCGTGCCGAGGCCGCCGGCGGCGCCGGTGAGCAGGACGGTGCGGGGAGCGGGCATCTACGGGTCTCCTTGCGGCGCCGACCGAACGGGCGAACATACAGGTCCACGCACGTCGTTCACGTGCGTGGACACGCTAAGGAGACCGGACGCGGCGCGTCAAGTAGGTCTCCACCGCCCCTCACCCGCCCAGCCACGGGCAGCGAGCCGCTTGACCGGGGTCCCTGGCGCGTCTTAGCGTGGTGGCGTTCAGAAATATAGACGCCAATCACGAATATGGACCAGGGAGAGCTTGTGACGTCAGCCCCTCTCGCCGCGCGACTCAGTATCCCCAGCGGGCCGCTGTTCTTCCCGGTCACCGCCTACGGACCCGACGGCGCCGTCGACCTCGCCACCTACCGGCTCCACGTGCGGCGCGGAGTGGAGGCCGGGGCCGCCGCCGTGTTCGCCGCCTGCGGCACCGGCGAGTTCCACGCCCTGACGCCCGAGGAGTTCGAGGCCTGCGTCCAGGTAGCCGTGGAGGCCGCCGAGGGGCGCGTCCCGGTCGTCGCGGGCGCCGGCTACGGCACCGCCCTCGCCGCGCACTACGCCCGGCTGGCCGCGCGCGCGGGCGCCGACGGGCTGCTCGCCATGCCGCCGTACCTGGTCAAGGCCGGCCAGGAGGGGCTGCTGCGGCACTACCGCGAACTGGCCGCCGCGACGCCCCTCCCCGTGATCGTCTACCAGCGCGACAACGCCGTCTTCACCCCCGCCACCGTCGTCGAACTGGCCTGCACCGACGGCATCGTGGGCCTCAAGGACGGTTACGGCGACCTCGACCTGATGCAGCGCACCGTCAGCGCCGTCCGCACGGCCGGCGTCGAGGACTTCCTGTACTTCAACGGGCTGCCCACCGCCGAACTGACCCAGCCCGCCTACCGCGGCCTCGGCATCACCCTCTACTCGTCCGCGGTGTTCTGCTTCGTGCCGGAGCTCGCGCTCGCCTGCCACACCGCCCTGCGCACCGGCGACGAGAGCACCGCGCGGCGCCTGATCGACGGCTTCTACCGGCCGTTCGTCGAACTGCGCGACCAGGGCCAGGGATACGCCGTCTCGCTGGTCAAGGCAGGGGTGCGGCTGCGTGGACTGGACGTGGGCGAGGTGCGCCCCCCGCTGCACGAGCCGACCGGGGATCATCTCAAGCAGCTCGCTCAGCTGATCGAGCGGGGACAGGCGCTGCTCGAGGAGGGCATGTGAAGGCATCGGCGTTCGTCTACCCCTGGGACGTCAACGGGGACCCCGCGGCCCCCGGGCGGATCGCCGGGCTCGGCACCGCCCAGGTGACCCTGGCCTCGGCCTATCACTCCACCCGCGCGCTGACCCCCCGCCACCCGCGCCACCGCGTGGTCACCGCCGAGTACGCGGCCGTGCTGTACCCGCCCGAGGAGTCCCGCTGGTCCGGCCGCGCCCTGCGCCCCCACCCGGCCGGCGACTGGGCACCCGGTGACGCCTTCGGGGAGGCCGCCGCCGCGCTCGCGGACGCGGGTCTGGAGGTGCACACCTGGGTGGTGCTCGCCCACAACTCGCGCCTCGGCGCCGAGCATCCGGACACCTCCGTGGTCAACGCCTACGGCGACCGCTACCCCTGGGCGCCGTGCGTCGCCCAGCCGGACACCCGCGCCTACCTGACGGACCTCGCCGCCGAGGCGGCCGTGCGGCCCGGGGCGCGCGGCACCGAACTGGAGTCGCTCGGCTGGTACGGGCTGGCCCATCTGCACGCCCACGACAAGACCGGCGGGGTGCCGCTCGGGGACGCCGGGCAGTACCTGATGTCCCTGTGCTTCTGCCCCTCCTGCCGGGACGGCTACGGGCAGGAGGGCCTGGACGCGGACGGGCTCGCCGCCGCCGTACGGGACGCCCTCGACCCGGTGTGGCGCGGGGAGGCACCCTCCGCAGGCGGCTGGACGGGCGTGGAGAAACTGCTCGGCGACACCCGGGCGAACGCCACGCGCGCGTGGCGCGACCGCACGGCCCGCACCCTCCAGGAGGCGGCCGTCACGGCCGTGCGCCAGGCCGCGCCCGACGGTTTCCAGGTGCTGCTGCACGCGGACCCGGAGTCCTACCACTGCGGCGCCAACGCCGGTGTCGACCCCGCGCACATCCTGTCCGTCGCCGACGGCGTGGTCGTCCCCTGCACCGGGGGCCCGGGACTCGTCACCCCGTTCGCCCGCGCGGGCCGTGAGGGCGCCGTCCTCGCCGCCAACCTCACCGTCGTCTCCGGCATGGGCGGCAGCCCCGCCACCCTCGCGGCCGACGCGGCCGAGGCCCGCCGCCTGGGCGCCAACGAACTGCGGCTCTATCACGCGGGGCTGGCGTCGGACGGCGACCTCGCCGCCGTACGGTCGGCGCTGACCGGCCGCTGACCGAGCAGCACCACCGCTGTCACCCCCAGCGCCACGCCGAGGGCGACCAACTGCACCCGCTGGTCGACGAGTTCGACCAGCGCCGCGCCCGCCGCGAGCCCGAGCGCGTTCGGGGAGAACACCAGGGCGTTGGCGGTGGCGGTGACCCGGCCCAGCAGCGGCCCCGGCGTGCGCCGCTGCACGCCGGTGAGCGCGGCGATCAGCACGGCGGGCAGTCCGGCGCCGACCGCCACGCTGCCCGCCCACGCCGCCGGGTCGAACGGCACCGCGCGCAGCGCCACCCCGACGGCCAGTACGGCGATGCCGTACGCGGCGAAGCGGCGGACGCCCAGGCGGCGCAGGGCCGGGCCCGAGAGCAGCCCGGCCGCCACCGACCCCGCCCCCTGCACGGCGTACAGCACCCCGGCGTAGGCGGGGGAGTGGCCGAGGTCCTCGACCACGGCGTATACGAGCGCCCCGTTCACGCCCGCGCACAGCATGGTGACCCCGCCCGCCACGACCAGCGGGCGCAGCACCGGGTCCGCCCACAGGTGCCGGACGCCCTCGCGGGTCCCGCCCCGGTCGCCGTCCCGGCGGGGCGCGGGGCGCTCCTCCCGCACCCGCAGCGACATGTACACCAGCGCCGCCGCCAGGAAGCTCACCGCGTCCAGGAGGGCGACACCGGGCCCGCCGTACACCGTGTACAGCCCCGCGCCGGCCAGCGGGGCGAGCAGCTTCATGCCCTCGTTGGCCGTCATCCGCAGCCCGTTGAAGTCCCCGAGCAGGGAGCCGTCCACGGCACCCGCGACCAGCGCCGACTCCGCCGCGTCGTGCACCGTGCCGGCGGCGCCGTACACGAACAGCACCGCGTACAGCAGCCACAGCTTCTCCGGTCCGTCCACCGCGCACAGCGTGAGCAGCAGCGCCGCCATGCACAGGCTCAGCACGACCAGCAGCGGCCGGCGACGGTACCGGTCGGCGACCGTGCCGAGCACCGGACCCGCCGGAGTCGGCGCCCACATCGCCAGCACGCACAGGGCCGCGAGCCCGTCCGAGCCGGTGAGGTCCTTGACCCACACCCCCGACGCCAGCCACAGGGCGGAGGTGCCGAACCCGGAGACCCCCACGGCCGTGAGGCACCGGCCCGCCGTGCGGTCACGCAGCACGCGGACCGCCGTCCATCTCGTCGTCATGCCAGGTCATCGTGGTCCTAAGACGGCGGTGACGGCATCGGGCGAATGCCTTAGGAAGCGGACGGGGAGGGATGCGGAGCCCGCTCACCGATGAGTTCCGCGGCCGCGTCCGGTCACCCCTTCGTACGCCACCGCCTCCCGGGAGCAGCCATGACCGACACTCCGCTCGACTTCGGACCGCAGACCAGGATCGTCGCCCGCCTGGCCGAAGGGGTGACCGACGCGCAGCTGGCGAACGGTACACCGTGCCCCCGGTACGCCGTACGCCATGTCCTGGGCCACCTCCTCGGACTGTCCGTCGCCTTCCGTGACGCGGGCCGCAAGGATCTGGGGGCCACCACGGACACCGCTCCGCAGGCCGCCCTGCCGGACGTCGGACCCGCCTGGCGCGCCGAACTGCCCAAGGCGCTCGACGAACTCGCCGAGGCCTGGCGGGATCCGGCGGCCTGGACCGGCATGACGCGCGCCGGGGGCATCGACATGCCGGGCGAGGTCACCGCCGCCGTCGCCCTCGACGAACTGGTCGTCCACGGCTGGGACCTGGCGCGCGCGACCGGGCAGCCGTACACGCCCGACCCCGCCGCCCTGGAGAGCGCGCACGCCTTCCTCCGGGCCGCCGCCGAGGAGGGCGACCGCGGCGAGGGCATCTTCGGGCCCCTCGTCCCCGTCCCGGCCGGCGCCCCGCTGCTGGACCGCACGCTCGGCCTCAGCGGCCGCGACCCGGGCTGGACCCGGCAGGCGTGAGGACGGCCCGGACCGCGCGGAGGGGGAGCGCGGTCCGGGCCCGTCCTGAGAGCCCCGCAGCCCGGTGACGGCGGCGACGTGGGGCGTTCCGCGTTTCGCCGCCTCGCGGGAGCAGGCGGTCCGGCGCCGCCCGGACGCCGTTGCGGTGCGCGTGGGACGACGGTAAGTCCGCGGTGCGCGTCGGACGACGGCACGTCCCCGCGCCGTATGCACGCCGTCCGGACAGCACCGGACCCGCCGCCCGTACGCGCGTCAACCGGACCCCCCTCGCCCGGCCGGACGGGCTCCTTCCGCCGGCGGCTCCCGGCAGCTTCCGCCCGCACCCTCCACAGGAGCCGCGACCGCCTCGTGAGAAGCAATCGCACCTTCCTCTGTCAGAAGCATTGACGAAACCCCGGGTCACTCCTACGGTCATCCGCGTCGTACTTCGTACGTCATATATGAGACGCGATACGCGAGATCCGATACGCGATCCGACGCGAGATCCGAGAGGCGCGCATGACCTCTGTGCCCACGCCGATCCCCTCCCGCACGCAGTACGTGCTGGAAGAGATCAAACGCCGCATCCTCACCGGCCGGTTCACCCCCGGCCAGGCCCTGGTCGAGACCGACCTCGCCGCGCAGTTCGGGGTGTCCAAGACCCCGGTGCGTGAGGCGCTCAAGACCCTGGCCGGCACCGGCCTGGTGGTGATGAGCCAGTACAAGGGCGTCACGGTGCGCATGGTCGACGCGGACATGGCGCGCGAGGTCTACGACGTGCGGCTGCTGCTCGAACCCGAGGCGCTCAAGCGCGCCGTGCGCCGAGGCGCGTCCCTGAACGACGCCCGCGAGGCGCTCACCCGGGCCGCCCAGGCCACCGACACCGCCGAACGCTCCCTCGCCAACCGGGAGTTCCACCGCGCGCTGTACGTGCCCTGCGGCAACCCGCTGCTCGGCCGGATGCTCGACGAGGTCCGCGACCAGGCAGCCCTGGTCTCCGCGGTCGCCTGGGCCGCCGACCCCTCCTGGGAGCGGGAGGCCGACGAGCACCGCGTGATCCTCGACCTGGCCCTCGCCGGGGACGCCGACGGCGCCGCGCGGGCCCTGCACGCGCACATCGCGTCCTTCGTGCGACGCGCGTTCCCCGAGGCGGAGTTCGAGGCGGAGTTCGCGGCGGATCTCGCGGCGGCGGAGGAATCCCGGAAGGACGGTCAGGCATGACGACGTCTCCCACCCAGGCGCGCGCACACCGCGCGGCCGGGTCCCCGTCGTTCGAGCCGCAGCGTGCGGCCCTGGCCGGCGTGGTGGCGATCCCCGTCACCCCGTTCGCCGAGGACGGCTCCGTCGACCCGGACACCTACCGGGTGCTGCTGCGCCGCCTCCTCGACGGAGGCATCACCACCCTCACCCCCAACGGCAACACCGGCGAGTTCTACGCCCTCACCCCCTCCGAGCGGCGCCTCGTCACCGAGCTGACGGTCGAGGAGGCCGGCGACCGGGCCGCCATCCTGGTCGGCGTGGGCCACGACGTGCCCACCGCCGTCGCCTCCGCGCGGCACGCCCGTGACCTCGGCGCGCAGATGGTGATGGTGCACCAGCCCGTCCACCCCTACGTCTCGCAGAGCGGCTGGGTCGACTACCACCGGGCCATCGCCGAGGCCGTGCCCGAGCTGGGCGTCGTCCCCTACCTCCGCAACGCGCAGCTCACCGGCGCCCGGCTCGCCGAACTCGCCGACGCCTGCCCGAACGTGATCGGCGTGAAGTACGCGGTGCCGGACGCCGCCCGGTTCGCCGCGTTCGCCCGGGACGCGGGACTGGAGCGCTTCGTGTGGGTGGCGGGGCTCGCCGAGCCGTACGCCCCCTCCTACTTCTCCGCCGGGGCGACCGGCTTCACCTCGGGCCTGGTCAACGTCGCCCCGTCGGTGTCGCTGACCATGCTGGAGGCGCTGCGCTCCGGCGACTACCCGACCGCCATGAAGGTCTGGGAGCAGATCCGCCGCTTCGAGGAACTGCGCGCCGCCAACGGCTCCGCCAACAACGTCACCGTCGTCAAGGAGGCCCTCGCCTCCCTCGGGCTGTGCCGCCGCGAGGTCCGCCCGCCCAGCAGGCCGCTGCCCGAGAGCGAGCGCGCCGAGGTCGCCGCCATCGCCGCCGGATGGTCGATATGAAGTCCCCCGAAGAGCTCCGCAGCCACCAGTGGTACGGCACCGACGGCCTGCGCTCCTTCAGCCACCGCGCCCGTACCCGCCAGCTCGGCTACCTGCCCGAGGAGCACCTGGGCAAGCCGGTCGTGGCCATCCTCAACACCTGGTCCGACATCAACCCCTGCCACGTCCACCTCCGCGACCGCGCGCAGGCTGTCAAGCGGGGCGTGTGGCAGGCGGGCGGCTTCCCGCTGGAGTTCCCGGTCTCCACCCTCAGCGAGACCTTCCAGAAGCCGACCCCCATGCTCTACCGCAACCTCCTCGCCATGGAGACCGAGGAGCTGCTGCGCTCGTACCCGGTCGACGGGGCCGTGCTGATGGGCGGCTGCGACAAGTCGACGCCCGCCCTGCTGATGGGCGCCGCGAGCGCCGGACTGCCCGCCGTGTTCGTCCCCGCCGGGCCCATGCTGCCCGGGCACTGGCGCGGCGAGACCCTCGGCTCCGGCACCGACATGTGGAAGTACTGGGACGACAAGCGGGCCGGTGTCATCGGCGACTGCGAGATGCAGGAACTGGAGAGCGGTCTGGCCCGCTCGCCCGGCCACTGCATGACCATGGGCACCGCGTCCACGCTGACCGCCGCCGCGGAGGCGCTCGGCGTCACCGTTCCGGGCGCCTCCAGCATCCCGGCGGTCGACTCCGGACACGACCGGATGGCCGCGAAGGCGGGCATGACGATCGTCGACCTGATCCACAAGGGCCGTGGGATCGGCGACATCCTCACCGCGGACGCCTTCGAGGACGCCGTGACGACCGTCCTCGGGCTCGGCGGCTCCACCAACGCCGTCATCCACCTGATCGCCATGGCCGGACGCGCGGGAGTGAAGCTCACCCTCGACGACTTCGACCGCGTCGCCCGCACCGTCCCGGTGCTGGCCAACGTGCGGCCGGGCGGACAGACGTACCTGATGGAGGACTTCCACTTCGCGGGCGGGCTGCCCGGGTTCCTCTCCCGGATCCCGGACCTGCTGCACCTGGACCGGCCCACCGTCTGCCACGACACCCTGCGCGACCAGCTCGCCGGCGCGCGGGTGCACGACGACGACGTGATCCGTACCCGCGACAACCCGGTCGCGGCCGAGGGCGGGGTGGCCGTGCTGCGCGGCAACCTCTGCCCGGACGGCGCCGTCATCAAGCACATCGCCGCCGAGCCGCACCTGCTGAAGCACACCGGTCCCGCCGTCGTCTTCGACGACTACAGGGAGATGCAGCGGACCATCAACGACCCGGCGCTGGGCATCACCGCCGACAGCGTGCTGGTGCTGCGCAACGCGGGGCCCAAGGGCGGCCCGGGCATGCCCGAGTACGGGATGCTGCCGCTCCCCGACCACCTGCTCAAGCAGGGCGTGCGGGACATGGTCCGTATCTCCGACGCCCGCATGAGCGGCACGAGTTACGGCGCCTGCGTGCTGCACGTCGCCCCCGAGTCGTACGTCGGCGGACCGCTCGCGCTGGTGCGCACCGGCGACCCGATCACCCTCGACGTCGAGAACCGCACCCTCAGCCTCGACGTGGACGACGAGGAGCTGCGCCGGCGCCGCGCGGAGTGGACACCGCCGCCCGCGCGGTACGAGCGGGGCTACGGCGCGCTCTACAACGACCAGATCACCCAGGCCGACACCGGCTGCGACTTCGAGTTCCTCGCCCGCCCGGGCACCGTCCAGGACCCGTACGCGGGCTGACCCGCCCGCACGGGCGGACACGGCCCCCGCACACCCATGCAGAAAGCGCTTCCTACCGCGCACGAGAGCCACCCAGCCAGGCACCGCACAGCACGACGTACCGAGAAACGGAGAACAGTCATGGCCCAAGCCGCAGCCGTGGCGAAACCGCCCGCGCCACCGAGGCGGCGCCGTGCCTCCGCCACACCCCGCAGACTCCCCTACCTGCTGATCGCGCCGGCCGCCCTGCTCATGCTCGGGTTCATCGCCTACCCGGTGCTCAGCGTCTTCTGGTACAGCCTGCAGGAGTACAACCCCACCAAGCCCTGGCGGAACGGCTTCGCGGGCCTCGACAACTTCACCCACATCTTCACCGAGGACCCCCTCTTCTGGGACACCCTGGTCTTCAGCGCCAAGTGGGTGTTCGTGGAGGTCGGCCTGCAACTGCTGTTCGGACTCGCCCTCGCCCTCATCGTCAACCAGACCTTCGTGGGCCGGGCCCTCGGCCGCGCGCTGGTCTTCTCCCCGTGGGCCGTCTCCGGCGTGCTGACTTCCGCGATCTGGGTGCTGCTCTACAACTCCCAGACCGGCATCACCCGTTACCTCGCGGACATGGGCGTCGGCGAGTACGGCGTCAGCTGGCTGTCGGACACCTCCACCGTGTTCCCGGCGGCGGTCGTCGCCGACCTGTGGCGCGGCGTCCCCTTCTTCGCGATCCTCATCCTCGCCGACCTCCAGTCCGTCTCCAGGGACCTGTACGAGGCCGCCGAGGTGGACGGCGCCGGCCGGATCAAGCAGTTCCTGCACATCACGCTGCCGCACCTGAAGGACGCCATCATCCTCTCCACGCTGCTGCGCGCCGTGTGGGAGTTCAACAACGTCGACCTGCTCTACACGCTGACCGGCGGCGGACCCGCGGGTGTGACCACGACGCTGCCGCTGTACATCGCCAACACCTCCGTCGACGCCCATGACTTCGGCTACGCGTCGGCGCTGACCACGGTGGCGTTCGTGATCCTGCTCTTCTGCTCGATGGTCTACCTGCGGCTGAGCAAGTTCGGAGGCGAGAAGTGATCACCAAGGAGGCCACCGCGGCCGCCCCCGCCCCCGCGCCCGCCGTCCCGGAACCGCCCCGGCCCGCGAAGAAGCGCCGGGCCTGGGACGAGGCACCGCGCTGGCAGATCTACCTGCCGCTCGGCATCTACCTCGTCTTCACCCTGATCCCCTTCTACTGGATCCTGCTGTTCGCGCTGCGCCCGGCGGGCTCGACCTCGCTGGTGCCCTGGCCGATGACCACCGCCCACTTCGAGAAGGTGTGGACGGACCGGAGCTTCGGCACCTTCTTCCAGAACAGCGTCCTGGTCGGCGTCGCCACCCTGGTCATGACGACCCTGGTCGCCCTGGCCGGCGGCTACGCCCTCGCCCGGTTCGACTTCAAGGTCAAGCGGGCGTTCATGCTGGCGCTGCTCTGCTCCCAGTTCGTGCCCGGCGCGCTGCTCCTGGTCCCGCTGTTCGAGATCTTCGCCGAACTGCAGATGATCAACTCCCTCGGCAGCGTCATCCTCGCCGAGACGGTGTTCCAGCTGCCGCTGTCGATGATCCTGATCAGCAACTTCATCAAGAACGTGCCGTACTCCCTGGAGGAGGCCGCCTGGGTCGACGGCTGCAACCGGTTCCGGGCCTTCCGGGTGGTGGTGCTGCCGCTGCTGCGGCCCGGCCTGATCGCCGTCGGCTCCTTCGCCTTCGTGCACTCCTGGAACCACTTCCTGTTCGCCCTGATGTTCCTCAACAACCAGGAGAAGCAGACCATCCCGGTCGGCCTCAACACCCTGATGAGCGCCGACAGCGTCGACCTCGGCGCGCTCGCCGCGGGCGGCATCATCGCGGCCGTCCCCGTCGTGGTCGTGTTCGCCTTCATCCAGAAGTGGCTGATCACCGGGTTCAGCGCGGGGGCGGTGAAGGGATGAGCGCCCCCCCGACCGCGCCCGGCACCCCGCTGCCCGTCGTCCTCGCCGGCGCCCGCGGCCACGGCCGTTGGCATGTCGACAACATCCGCGGGCTGCAGGCGGCAGGCGTCGTACGGCTCGTGGGCGTCTGCGAGCTCACCCCGCTCACCGAAGACGAGTTCGGCGGCGAACTCCCGCCGCAGTCGCCCGACTTCGGGGCGCTCCTCGACTCCACCGGCGCCCGCGCCGCGGTGATCTGCACCCCCATCCCCACCCACACGGACCTCGCCCTCACCGCCGCCTCCCGGGGTGTGCACCTGCTGCTGGAGAAGCCCCCGGCACCGTCGTACGCCGAGTTCCGCAGGATGGCCGACGGGGTCGCCGCGGCCGGCGTCGCCTGCCAGATCGGCTTCCAGTCGCTCGGCTCCCACGCCCTGCCGGCGATCCGCGGCCTGGTCGACGAGGGCGCCGTCGGCCGGGTGACCGGGGTCGGCGGGGCCGGCGCCTGGGTGCGCCCGGAGGCGTACTTCCGGCGGGCGCCCTGGGCGGGCCGGCGGCGCCTCGACGGTGTCGACGTGGTCGACGGGGCGCTCACCAACCCCCTCGCCCACGCCGTCGCCACCGCCCTCGCGCTCGCCGGCAGCACCCGCGCCGAGGACGTCGCCGACATCGAGACCGAACTGCTGCGCGCCCACGACATCGAGTCCGACGACACCTCCTGCGTCCGCGTCACCACCGTGCAGGGCGGCTCGGTCACCGTCGCCGCCACCCTGTGCGCGGAGCGGGCCGACGAGCCGTACGTGGTGGTGCACGGCACCAGCGGCCGGATCACCTTCTGGTACAAGCAGGACCGCGTGCTGCTCCAGCGCGCGGGCCACGGCCCCGAGGAACTGCGCTTCGGCCGCACCGACCTGCTGGAGAACCTCGCCGCCCACCTCCGGGACGGCACCCCGCTGCTGGTCACCCCCGACGACACGGGCGCCTTCATGCAGGTCGTGGAGGCGATCCGCAGCGCCCCCGACCCGGCCCCGCTGCCCGCCGAGGCCTGGCACCGCGTCCCCGGCGAGGACCGCCGGGTCGTCCCCGGCGTCGACGCCCTGGTCGCCGCCTCGGCGGACGGCCTGTCCCTCTACTCCGAGCTGGGCGCCCCCTGGGCCCGGCCCGCCCACCACCACCTGCCGAAAGTGGTGAGCACCCGATGACCGGCAACGACTCCGTGGTGCTGCGCGTCGCCGGCCGGCCCGTCGGCCGCTACGTCACCCGGCCGGAGCTGCCGGCCCGGCTCTCCCCACGGCCGTTCCTGCACCCCGTCACCACCCTGGCCGGCACGGCGGTCACCGAACTGAGCCCCGCCGACCACGCACACCACCTCGGCGTCGGTGTCGCCGTCCCCGACGTCGAGGGGTTCAACTTCTGGGGCGGACGCACCTACGTCCGCGACCGCGGGTCCACCGAGCTGGACAACCACGGCGCCCAGCGGCACACCGCCTACCAGCGGCGCGAGGCCGACGGCTTCACCGAGGAGCTGCGCTGGATGGCCGCGCCCGGCGAACTGCTGCGTGAACAGCGCACGGTCACCGCGACCGCCCTCACCGCCGGCGCGTGGGCCCTCGACCTCAGTTTCGCCCTCACCAACGTCTCGGGACGCCCGCTGTCCGTCGGCAGCCCCGCCACCAACGGCCGCCCCGGCGCCGCCTACGGGGGCTTCTTCTGGCGGGCCCGCAAGGAGGACACGGCGCCGGACGTGTTCACCCCCGGCTCCGAGGGGACGGACGCGGTGCACGGGCGGACCGCCGACTGGCTCGCCCTGGCCGGCTCCACCTGGACCCTGGTCTTCGCCGGGGCCACCGGGGCGACCCGACGCGACCCCTGGTTCGTCCGGACCGGCGAGTACCCGGGGGTCGGCTCCTCCCTCGCGTACGACGCACGGCTGCCGCTCCCGCCGGGGGAGACGGTGGAGCGCCGGGTCGTCACCGTCGTCGCCGACGGCCGGCTCGGCCGCGAGGAGGCGGCCGCCCTGGTCGCCGAGGCGGTGAGCCCGTGAGCGCCGACCCGGCCGGGCCCGTCTACCGCAACCCGGTCCTGAACGCCGACTGGTCCGACCCCGACGTGATCCGCGTCGGCGACGACTTCTACCTCACCGCCTCCAGCTTCGGCCGGGCCCCCGGACTGCCCCTGCTGCACTCCCGCGACCTCGTCAACTGGAGCCTTGTCGGCCACGCCCTGCAACGCCTCGAACCCGAGGGCGAGTTCGCGGTGCCCCGGCACGACTGCGGGGTATGGGCACCGTCCCTGCGCCACCACGAAGGGCGCTTCTGGATCTTCTGGGGCGACCCCGACCAGGGCATCTTCCAGGTCAACGCCCCCGCGATCCGCGGCCCGTGGACCCGCCCGCACCTGGTGAAGGCCGGCAAGGGCCTGATCGACCCCTGCCCCCTGTGGGACGACGAGAGCGGCGAGGCGTACCTCGTGCACGCCTGGGCCAAGTCCCGCTCCGGCGTCAAGAACCGCCTCACCGGCCACCGGATGCACCCGCACGGCACCGAACTCCTCGACGAGGGCATGGTGATCGTGGACGGCGACCGCATCCCCGGCTGGTTCACCCTCGAAGGGCCCAAGCTCTACAAGCACGACGGCTGGTTCTGGATTCTCGCCCCCGCCGGGGGAGTGGAAACCGGCTGGCAGGGCGCCTTCCGTTCCCGCGCCTTCTTCGGCCCGTACGAGGAGAAGGTGGTCCTGGAGCAGAAGGACACCGACGTCAACGGCCCGCATCAGGGCGGCTGGGTGCGCACCCCGTCCGGCGAGGACTGGTTCCTGCACTTCCAGCACCGCGGCCCCTACGGCCGGGTCGTCCACCTCCAGCCGATGCGGTGGGACGAGGACGGCGGCTGGCCGGTGATCGGGGACGACGGTGCCCCCGTCACCGAGCACCGCCGCCCGGACCTGCCGCCGCAGCCGCCCGCCGCGCCCGCCACCGACGACGACTTCCCCGGCGGACGTCCCGGCCGCCAGTGGCAGTGGACCGCCAACCCCCGGGACGGCTGGGCCACCCACCACTCCGCCGACGGCCTGCGGCTCACCTGCGTCCGCAGCGCCGACGCCCACGACCTGCGCCTGCTGCCCCACGTCCTCACCCAGCGGTTGCCCGGTACCCCCTGCACCGTCGAGGTGGACCTGCGGCTCGACGGCACCGAACCCGGGGCGCGCGCCGGGCTCGCGGTCCTCGGGGACGCCTACAGCTGGATCGGCCTTCGGCGCGGGACGGACGGCACGGTGCACCTGGTGCACCGGTTCGCCGAGACGGCCGCGGAGCAGGAACGGGACGCCGCGCCCCCGCGTCCCGTCCCCGACGGCCGGGCCCGGCTGCGCGTCGACATCGACGCCGGCGCGCGCTGCCGCTTCTCGTACGAGACAGGGGACGGCACCGGGGGCGGCACGGAGCACGGCCCCTGGGGCGGGTTCCGCCCCTCCGGCCAGGTCTTCGCCGCAACCCCCTGGCGCTGGGTCGGCGCTCTGCTCGGCCTGGTCGCCCTGGCGCCCACCGGTCAGGGACACGCCGGTACCGCCACGTTCACGCAGTTCAGGATCCGCATCCAGGAGAAGAGAGCCGACCGATGAAGATCAGCATTCTCAGAACCAGCACGGGCAGCAGGCGCCGCCGCACGTCGGCGGCCGTCGCCCTCGGTGCCGTCCTCGCCCTGACCGCCACCGCCTGCGGTGACGACGGCAGCGGTGCGGGCGGCGACAAGGGCGCCGAGGGCAGCGGCACGGGGAAGATCGTCTTCTGGGACAACAACGGCGGTGTCCGCACCGACATCTGGAAGGCGATCATCGCCGACTTCGAGAAGGCCAACCCGGACATCGACGTCCAGTACGTCGGCATCGCCTCCACCGAGTACCAGTCGAAGGTCGACACGGCCATCCAGGGCGGCGGCCTGCCGGACGTGGGCGGCATCAGCGCGTCGATGCTCGCGGGCTTCGCCGCCCAGGGCGCGCTCGAGCCTCTCGACGAGCGGCTGGAGGGCTCGTCGCTCAACGGCAAGCTGAACAAGGACATGATCGAGTCGCTGCGCGCGGCCGGCGGCGGGGACGACCAGCTGTACTCCGTGCCGACCTCCGCCAACAACGGTGTTCTGTACTACCGCACCGACATGTTCGAGAAGGCGGGCCTGGAGGAGCCGACCACCTGGGACCGGTTCTTCACGGCCGCGGAGAAGCTCACCGACAAGGGCGGCAACCGCTTCGGCTACACCATCCGCGGCGGCGCCGGCTCCATCGCCCAGGCCCTCGACGCGGTGTACGGGCAGTCCGGGATCACCACGTTCTGGGACTCCACCGGCAAGAAGACCACGGTCAACGACCCGAAGAACGTCAAGGCGCTGGAGAAGTACGCGGGCCTGTTCAAGAAGGTCACCCCCGCCGCCGACCTCAACAACGACTTCACCAAGATGGTCGCCCAGTGGGACTCGGGCGAGATCGGCATGCTGAACCACAACCTGGGTTCGTACCAGGACCATGTGAAGGCGCTGGGCGCGGGCACGTTCCGGGGCATCCCGCAGCCGGTCGGCCCCGACGGCAAGCGCGTGCAGGTGTCCAACCCCGTCGACGGCATCGGCCTGTTCAAGAGCTCCAAGAACAAGGACGCGGCCTGGAAGTTCATCGAGTTCGCCACCTCGGCGCAGTCGAACTCGAAGTTCAACGAGTCGGCGGGGCAGGTGCCGGCGCACGCGGACGCCGCGAAGGACGCGTGGATCGGCAAGGCGGAGCCGACCAAGCTGGCGGCCGAGGCGCTGAGTGACGGTTCGACCACCATCGTGCAGCTGCCCTACTACCTGCCGGACTGGAACACCATCTCCAAGGCGGACAACGAGCCGAACTTCCAGAAGGTGCTGCTCGGGGACATGAGTGCGAAGGCCTTCCTGGACGGGCTGGCCGAGCAGCTGAACGAGGCTCAGGCCGAGTGGGACGAGCAGATGGGGTGACGTCGGTTCGGGACGGCCCGTTGGTCTTCGGCTGCGGGCCGTCCCCGGCCGGGCGCGCAGTTCCCCGCGCCCCTGAGAGGGCGCTTCACATCCCTGCGAACAGGAGAGCCGCACCATGAACGTTCATGTATGGCATGCTCATGCCAGGAGAGCCGGTGTGCTGGCCGGCTGCACCGCGCTCGTGCTGGCCCTGACCGGTACCGCCGCGCAGGCCCACACGCCCGCGCACCGCGACCCCGCCCGCCAGACCCTGCCCGCGGGCGACGGCTGGGCCTCGTACGGCACCGGCACCACCGGAGGCGCCGCCGCCGGTACCGCGCGGGTCCGCACCGTGACCGACTGGGCCCAGTTCACCGCGGCCCTCGCGGAGGGCGGGGACGCCCCGAGGATCATCAAGGTGAAGGGCACCCTCGACGCCGTCGCCGCCGGCTGCGACGCGCTCGCCGCACCTGGCTACGACTTCGACGCCTACCTGGAGACGTACGCCCCCGACACCTGGGGCCTGGACCGGGACCTGACCGACGAGCCCGACGACAGCCCCGAGGGCCTGCGCCGCGTCTCCGCCGCCAACCAGGACGCGGCCATCAAGGTGAACGTCCCCTCCAACACCACGATCATCGGCGTCGGCCGGAACGCCGCGATCAAGGGCGCCAGCCTGCAGATCAAGGGCGTGGACAACGTCATCGTCCGCAACCTCACCCTGGAGAGCCCCGTCGACTGCTTCCCGCAGTGGGACCCCACCGACGGCGACCGGGGCAACTGGAACTCCGAGTACGACACCGTCGTCGTGTACGGCTCCACCCATGTGTGGCTGGACCACAACACCTTCACCGACGGCACGCACCCCGACAGCGCGGCCCCGACCCACTTCGGCATGCTCTACCAGCAGCACGACGGCGAACTGGACGTCGTGCGGGGCGCGAACTACGTCACCGCCTCCTGGAACGTCTTCACCGAGCACGACAAGACGATCCTCATCGGCAACAGCGACAGCGAGTCCACCGCCGTGGGCGACCGCGGCAAGCTGAAGGCGACCTTCCACCACAATCTGTTCTCGGACCTCACCGAGCGGACACCGCGCGTGCGCTTCGGCCAGGTCGACGTCTACAACAACCACTTCAGGGCCGGCTCCGGCTACGGCTACAGCTTCGGCGTCGGCAAGGAGTCCCAACTCGTCGCCGAACACAACGCGTTCAGCCTGCCCCAGGGCGTCAGCCCGGCGAAGGTCCTCAAGCGCTGGAACGACTCGCCGCTCACCGCCCGGCACAACCTGGTCAACGGCAGGCCCGTCGACCTGATCGCCGTGCACAACGCGGAGATCCCCGAGGAGACCCTGCGCTCCGGCGCGGGCTGGACGCCCACCCTGCGCACCGCCGTGCACCCCGCCTGGGCCGTCCCTGCCCTGGTCCACCTCGGCGCGGGCGCCGGCCGCCTGCGCTGACCCGCCCGTCCTGCCGGGACGCCGGTGCGGTCCGCCCCCACAGCGGACCGCACCGGCCCTCCACCCAAGTCCCCCGAAGGAGCACCCGTATGCCTGCGCATCCGTCCCGGAGGAACGTCCTGCTGGCCGGCGCCGGGGCCGGCTCCGCACTCGCCCTGGCCGCCGCCCCGGCACAGGCGGGCCGCCGCCCCCGCGCCCCGTTCGGCCGCTACGGTTCGCCCTCCGCCCGGCTCACCCGCTCCGCCCTGTACGTCCACCCGGCGGGCGCCGGTGACTTCACCTGCGTCCAGGCGGCCGTCGACGCCGCCACCGGCCCCGGACGCACCCTCGTCCTCGCCCCCGGCGTCTACCGCGAAACGGTCTCCGTCCCCGCCGACCGCACGGACATGACCTGGATCGGCGCCTCCGACAACCCCCGTGACGTGGTCGTCGTGTACGACAACGCGGCCGGCACCCCGAAACCCGACGGCTCCGGCACCTACGGGACCTCGGGCTCCGCCACCACCACCCTGCGCCCCGACGGCTTCACCGCCCACCGGATCACCTTCGCCAACGACTGGCTGCGCGCCGACCACCCCGGCGTCGGCGGCACCCAGGCCGTCGCCGTCAAGGTGACCGGCGACCGCAGCACCTTCCTGCACTGCCGGTTCCTCGGCCACCAGGACACCCTCTACGCGGACTCGGCCTCCCTGGACACCGTCGCCCGCCAGTACTTCGCCCACTGCTACGCCGAAGGCGACGTCGACTTCGTCTTCGGCCGGGCCACCGCCGTCTTCGACCGGTGCCGGTTCCACACGCTGACCCGCCCCGACCTGACGTCCGCCCCGTTCGGCTTCGTCTTCGCGCCGTCCACCGCCGTCGCGAACCCGCAGGGCTTCCTCGTGACCGGCAGCCGGATCAGCGGCGAGGCCCCCGACGGCTCCTACAAGCTGGCCCGCCCCTGGGTGCCCAGCTCCGACCCGACCGCCCGGCCCATGCTCACCGTCCGCGACACACACCTCGGCGCGGGCATCGACGCCGTGGCGCCGTACACGAACATGGCGAGCGGGTACCCCTGGCAGGACCAGCGGTTCGCCGAGCACCGCAACACCGGCCCCGGCGCGGTGGTCACGGTCCCCGCGAACCGGCCGCAGCTCACTCCTGCCCAGGCCGCCGCGCACACCCGCCAGGCCTGGCTCGGCGACTGGCGGCCTCGGGCATGACCTCAGTGCCAGGACTGCCAGGACCGCCCGGCCTGCTCGACGCGCTCAAGGACGACCTGACGTTCCCGCTCGCCTGGGGGACCTCACCCGTCCGCGACCCCGCGCGCTGGCGTCGGGCGACCCGTGCCACGGTGGAGGGCACGCTTGTCGTCCCCGCCGAACCAGCCCTGCCCTACGACCCCCAGTACACCCCGGGTCCTGAAGGGGGCGGGTACGCGAGGGAGTTGGTGGAGGTCACCCTCACCCGCCGCACCCGGGTCCGCGGCGCCCTGCTCACCCCGCACGGCCCCGGCCCCTTCCCGGCGGTCCTGCTGCTGCACGACCACGGCTCCCGGTTCGACATCGGCAAGGAGAAGTGCGTACGGCCCTGGTACGACGACACCCGGCTCGCCTCCGCCGAGGAGTGGGCCGGGCGCCACTTCGACGGGCGCTTCCCCGGCGACGAACTCGCCCGTCGCGGCCACGTCGTGCTCTGTCTCGACGCGCTCGGCTGGGGCGAACGCGGTCCGCTCGTATACGAAGAGCAGCAGGCGCTCGCGAGCACCCTCTACCAGCTGGGCTCCTCCCTCGCCGGACTGCACGCCCGCGAGGACCAGCGCGCCGCCGCCTTCCTCGCGGGGCTCGACCGGGTGGACGCCCGCCGGGTCGCCGCCGCCGGCTGGTCCATGGGCGGCTACCGCGCCTGGCAGGCCGCCGCGCTGAGCGACCACGTGACGGCCGCGGCGAGCGTCTGCTGGATGACCGGGCTGAAGCAGATGACGGTGCCCGCCAACAACACCCTGCGCGGCCAGTCGGCGTTCCACATGCTGCACCCCGGACTCGCCCGCCACCTGGACATTCCCGATGTGGCGAGCCTCGCCGCGCCCAAGCCGACGCTGTTCTTCCACGGCGCCCGCGACCCCCACTTCCCCGCCGACGGGGTGCGGCACGCGTACGCCAGGCTGCGCTCCGTCTGGCGGGCCTGGGGCGCCGAGGAGCGGCTGCGACTGCGGGTCTGGCCCGAGCACGGCCACACCTTCGCCTCCCCGATGCAGGACGAGCTGTACGCCTGGCTGGACTCCGCGCCGCGCGCGTGACGTCACGTACGACGGGCCGGACGCCGTCCGGCCCGCCGGTATGCCAATCCGTCACACGAAGCACACCGGAACGACGTACGGCACGGGCACAATCCAGCCAGCGTTCAGCAGATCATCATCTCCCGCTCATCGAGGAGCAGTTGCATGTCCGAGGCAGAGAAGACGGCCGAACGGCGGGGCGCCGGGCCGTCCACGGTGACGGGTGTCGACCGGTTCTTCCGGATCACCGAACGGGGCTCGACGTTCGGCCGGGAGATACGCGGCGGCTTCGCCACCTTCTTCACGATGGCGTACATCCTCGTCCTCAATCCGCTGATCCTGGGCGGCGCGAAGGACAAGTTCGGTGAGCAGCTCGACCCGGTGCAGCTCACCACCGCCACCGCCCTGGTGGCCGCCGTGATGACGATCGTCATGGGCGTCGGCGGCAACCTGCCCCTCGCCCTGGCCGCCGGGCTGGGACTCAACGCGGTCGTCGCCTACCAGATCGCCCCGCTGATGAGCTGGGACGACGCGATGGGCCTGATCGTGCTGGAGGGCCTGCTCATCTGCGTCCTGGTGGTGACCGGGCTGCGCGAGGCCGTCATGCACGCCATTCCGCAGCCGCTGAAGCAGGCGATCAGTGTCGGCATCGGACTGTTCATCGCGCTGATCGGCTTCGTCGACGCCGGGTTCGTCACCCGCATCCCCGACGCCGCGAACACCACCGTGCCGGTGCAGCTCGGCGGCACCGGCACCCTCACCGGCTGGCCGATGCTGGTGTTCTGCGTGGGCGTGCTGCTCACCGTCGGACTGCTCGCCCGCAAGGTGCGCGGCGCCATCCTCATCAGCATCGTCACCATGACCGTGGTGGCGCTCGTCGTCAACGCGCTCGCCGACGTGGACACCTGGGGTCTGACCACCCCGGAGTTCCCCGACAAGGTCGTCGACGCCCCCGACTTCGGCCTCCTCGGCCAGTTCAGCCTGTTCGGCGCGTTCGGCCAGATCGGCGTGGTCACCGTCGTACTGCTGGTGTTCACCCTGATCCTGTCGGACTTCTTCGACACCATGGGCACCGTCGTCGGCGTCAGCGCCGAGGCCGGCCTGCTGGACGAGGACGGCAAGGTGCCGGGCCTCGGCAAGGTGCTGCTCATCGACGGCGCCGCGGCCGTCGCGGGCGGCGCCGCCTCCGCCTCGTCGGCGACCTCCTACATCGAGTCGGCGGCCGGCGTCGGCGAGGGCGCCCGCACCGGCTTCGCCAACCTGGTCACCGGCTCCCTGTTCGGCCTCGCCCTGTTCCTGACCCCGCTGCTCACCATCGTCCCCCTGCAGGCGGCGGCCCCCGCGCTGGTCGCGGTCGGCTTCCTGATGATGACCCAGGTCAAGCACATCGACTGGGACCGCTACGAGATCGCCGTCCCGGCGTTCCTCACCATCGCCGTGATGCCGTTCACCTACTCCATCACCAACGGCATCGGCGCCGGCTTCCTCGCCTACGTCCTCATCAAGACGGTGCTGGGCCGCGCCAAGGAGGTCCACTGGCTGCTGTGGGGCACCGCGGCACTGTTCCTGGTCCACTTCGCCATCGACCCGATCGAACAGCTCCTCGGCGTCGGCTAGGAGGCCGGCGGCCGGAACGCGGCGGCGTGGTCGGCGGCCCAGCGGCGGAACGTCCGCGCCTCACCGAGGAGGTCGGCCACCGCGGTGGTCACGTGGGCGGGCCGCCCGACCGCCGCGTTCCACGCGCCGAGCAGCATGTCCACCACCGCGGCGGGCGCGGTGCCCTCCGACAGGCGGCGGAACTCCTCCGGTGTCATCTCCTCGAAGGGGACCGGGAGTCCCAGGGCCTCCCCGATGACCCGCACCTGCGCGGCCTGGGTCAGTGACTCGGGGCCGGTGAGCACATGGTCGCCTCCGGTGAGGCCGGGGTCGTACAGCGTGCGCGCCGCGACGGCCGCGACGTCCCGGTCGTCGACCGGCGCTGTCTCGGCGGCCCCGTAGGGCCACCGGACGGCCTGGCCGGCGCTGATCGCGGGCGCCCACCAGGCCAGCGCGTTCGACGCGAGCATGCCGGGGCGGAGGATGGTCGCCTCCGGCCCGGCCGCTGTGATCAGCCGTTCGATGTGCGCGTGCAGATCCGCCATGGGGTTGGGCTGCCGGAAGAAGGGGTGCGGCGTCCGGTGCGGGGAGGAGAGGAAGACGACGCGCCGTACGCGGGCCGCCAGGCGTTCGACGACCGCCGCCGCCGTGTCGGGCGGAGCCGTCCAGACGAGGAAGACGGCAGCCGCGCCCGTCAGCGCCGGATCGAGGGACCCGGGCTCGGTGAGGTCGCCGGTGAAGATCTCGGCCTGCGCGGGAAGCGCCGCCGCCGCGTCCGGGCGGCGGACGAGGGCGCGGACCGGCACACCCGCGTCGAGCAGCCGGCCGACGACCAGGCGGCCGATCCGGCCCGTCGACCCGGTCACCAGTACGGGAGGAGTGTTCGTGGGATGCATGCCGCCATGAAAACGTTACCGAGTTAAAAAAGCAACTCGGTAACAAATGTTACGGTGGGCTCATGCACGAGCCGACGGGACTGCGCGCCCGCAAGAAGCAGCGGACGCACGACGCGATCGCCGACGCGGCCGTCTCGCTGTTCCTGGAACACGGCTTCGACCGCGTCTCGGTGAACGACATCGCCGCGGCGGCCGAGATCTCCAAGCCGACCCTTTTCCGGTACTTCCCCACCAAGGAAGACCTGGTGCTGCACCTGTTCAAGGACCACCAGGGCGAGGCCGCACGGGTCGTCCGCGACCGCGCTCCCGGCGTGGAGCCGATGACGGCACTGCACCGCCACTTCCGGGCCGGACTCGACCGGCGCGACCCCGTCACCGGCCTGAACGACCACCCCGAGGTGGTCGCTTTCCACCGGCTGGTGTTCGGCACCCCGAGCCTCGCCGGGCGCCTCGCGCGGTACCGGCTGGAGGACGAGGAGGCACTGGCGGACGCCCTCGGCGAGGGGATCGAGGCGCGCCTGCGGGCCGCCCAGGCGCTCGCCGTTCTCCAGGTCCTCGCCCGCGTCAACTGGCAGCGGATCGCCGACGGCCGGACCGCCGGGGACGTCCACCCCGAGGCGGCGGCCGACGCCGACCTCGCGTTCGACCGGCTCCGCTGACACGGACGGGCAGCCCCCTGGAGGACAGGGGGCGGCCCGGTGCTGTGCGGGTTCAGTCCTTGAGGGCTGCCTTCATCGTCGCCCTGGCGATCGGGGCCGCCAGGCCGTTGCCGCTGACCTCCGAGCGGGCCGCGTCGGACTGCTCGACCAGGACCGCCACGGCGACCTTCCTGCCGTTCGAGTCCGACTCGCCGTAGGAGGTGAACCAGGCGTACGGCGTCTTGCTGTTGTTCTCGCCGTGCTGCGCCGTGCCGGTCTTGCCGCCCACCGTGGCGCCGGCGATCTGAGCGTTGGTGCCCGTGCCCTTGGAGACCACCGTCTCCATCGCCGACCGGAGCTGCCCGGCGGTCGACTCGCTGACGATCCGCCTGGCCGACGCGTCCTCGTCGTGGTCCTCCAGCACGTCGCCGCCGCTGTCGGTCACCCGGGACACCATGTGCGGCGACATCAGCTCACCGCCGTTGGCGAGGGCCGCGGAGACCATCGCGATCTGCAGCGGCGTCGCCGTCACGTCGAACTGGCCGATGCCGCTGAGCGCGGTCTGCGGGTCGTCCATGTCCGAGGGGTAGACGCTGGGGTAGGCGCGCACCGGCACGTCCTGCTTCTCGTCGTTGAAGCCGAACTTCTCCGCCATCGCCCGCACCTTGTCCTGCCCCAGGTCGACGGCCATCTTCCCGAAGACGTTGTTGCAGGAGTACTGAAGCCCGACCCGGATCGAGGCGTCCTCGCAGGGCGCGGACGGATTCTCGTTGCCCAGGTCCTTGCTCGTGCCCGGCAGCGGGTAGGGGTCGGGGCTGTCGGTCGGGTCGTCCACCGAGGCGTACAGGCCGTCCTCCAGCGCGGCCGCCGCCACCACCAGCTTGAACGTCGAGCCCGGCGGCAGGGGCTGGCGCAGCGCGCGGTTGGTCAGCGGCTTGTCCTTGTCCGCGTTGAGCCGCGTCCAGGCCTCGCCCGCGGTGTTCGCGTCGGTCAGCGCCGTCGGGTCGTACGACGGGGTGGACACCGAGGCGAGGATCCGGCCCGTCTCCGGGTCGATGGCCACCGCGGCGCCCTTCTTGTCACCGAGCGCCTCGTACGCCGCCTTCTGCACCGCCGGGTCGATCGTCGTCACCACGCTCCCCGGGCCGGCCCGGCGGTCGGTGACGGTGTCCATCACCGACCTCAGCCGGGTGTCGGTGCCGTTGAGCAGGTCCGCGTAGATGCCCTCCAGCTGGGTCGGGGCGTAGGCCTGCGAGGCGTAGCCCGTCACCGCCGCGTACAGCGGTCCGTCCGTGTAGGTGCGCTTGTACGCGAGGTCGCCGCCCTTCGTCCGCGCCGAGCCGGTGATCGCCTCACCGCCCACGACGATGTTCCCGAGCGGCTCCGCGTACGTCTCGATCGCGTTGCGCCGGTTGTCCTTGTCGTCCGCCAGTGCCCGGCCCTCGTAGAACTGCACCCAGGTCGCCCGCACCAGCAGGGCGAGCACCAGGAGCAGCGTGAAGACGGAGGCACGCCTGATGGTCCTGTTCATCGCGTCCGGACAGACGAGCGGGAGGGGGCGGAGCGTTCCCGTCCGCGGGGATTCTCATCGGCTGTTCATACGGCCGCCCGCCGGGCGTGAGCCCGCTCACCCCGCCGCGCGGGACCAGGCGCACCCGTCGCGGGCAGGTCGGCCGCAGGCCGGGTCGGTGGGGGCTTGGCGCGCGGTTGCCCGCGCCCCTGGGTGAGCGGTCCGACCCGGCGTCCTGGGATCACCGGTCCCACAGGCACCCCGTGGGGCGGCTCAGCCCTCCAGTCCGAGTACCAGCTCGTCCGTGTCCGCGCCCCGCCCCGGTGCGTACGCCCGTGCCTTCCCGGTGATCTCGAAGCCGCACTTGCGCAGCACCCGCAGCGAGCCCGCGTTGTCCTCGGCCACGCGCGCGTACAGCGGACGGTCGGTGACCTCCGCCAGCAGGGCGCGCAACGCGGCCGTGGCGATGCCCTTGCCCCAGTAGGCGCGGTCGATCCAGTACGTCACCTCGCGCTCGCCCGCCTCGCCGTAGACGGATGCCGTCCCCACCACGTCGCCGTCCGCGAGGACGGTGCGCGCCACGATCTCCGGGGAGCTGCGGATGTGCGCCCAGTGGGCGTCGAAGCGGTCCCGGTCGGCGGGGTCCTCCGGGGTGAAGGCGGCCATGCGCAGCGCCTCCGGGTCGTTCATCTGCCGGTAGAAGACGGGCAGGTCGCTGTCGTGCACCGGGCGCAGGGCGACGTCCACGGGTCAGAGCCTCCGGGTGGCCAGGGTCAGCCGGTCGCGGGCGTCGAACAGGGCGTCCTTCACCATCTGTTCGTGCGCCGGGGTGAGCCGGGCGACGGGCACCGAGCAACTGATGGCGTCCCGCGCGGGCGTGCGGTAGGGGATCGCCACACCGAAGCAGCGCAGACCCAGGGTGTTCTCCTCGCGGTCCACGGCGAAGCCCTGCTCCCGCACCTGGTGCAGCTCCTCGATGAGCTTCTCCCGGTCGGTGAGGGTGTTCTCGGTGAGCGCGGGCAGTGTCTCGGGGAGCATCTTGCGCACCTGCTCGTCCGTGTACGTGCTCAGCAGCGCCTTGCCCAGTGACGTCGAGTGGGCGGGCAGCCGGCGGCCGACCCGGGTGAAGGGGCGCAGGTAGTGCTGCGACTGGCGGGTGGCGAGGTAGACGACGTTGGTGCCGTCCAGGCGGGCCAGGTGGATGGTCTCGGTGGTGTCGTCGGAGAGCCGGTCCAGCGTGGGCCGGGCCGCCGCGACGACCTCGTCGCCGTCGATGTACGACGTGCCGACCAGCAGCGCCCGTACGCCGATGCCGTACCGGGTGCCCGTCGCGTCCGTCTCGACCCAGCCGAGGTCCACCAGCGTGCGCAGCAGCATGTACAGGCTGGACTTGGGGTAGCCGACGGCCTCCTGGACCGCCGCCAGGGAGTGCATCCCGGGGCGCCCGGCGAAGTATTCGAGCAGTTCAACGGTCCGCACCGCGGACTTGACCTGCGCCCCGCCGCCTGTCTCGCCAGCCGACATCGCCCTTGACCCCTTCGTTCGCCGGGAAATAGTCTCCGAAGCGCATTCACCCACAGAGACGGTGTTCAGTATATCGAACACTCTCGTGGGTGACGTACATACTGCGGCATTGCATGCGGCATTCAAGTGGAGGGACCCGCGGTGGCAGCAGCACCAGTCTGGAGTGTCGACCCCCGAACCGGGAAGCAGCGTGAGCAGGTTGCGGTGGAGGCCACAGCCCAGGAGGTGGACGCCGCCGTCCGGGCCGCCGACGAGGCGCGCGAGGCGCTGACCGACCGCACCGTCCGCGCCGCCTTCCTGCGCTCCGCCGCCGACGAACTGGAGGCCGCCCGCGACCGGCTCGTCGAGGCCGCCGACGCCGAGACGGCGCTGGGCCCGGTCCGGCTCACCGGCGAACTCGCCCGCACCTGCTACCAGCTGCGCGCCTTCGCCGGCATCGTCGAGGAGGGCGCCTTCCTCGACGTCGTCGTCGACCACCCCGACGACACCGCCACCCCGCCGGTCCCGGACCTGCGCCGCTACAAGATCCCGCTGGGCGTGGTCGCCGTCTACTCGGCGTCCAACTTCCCCTTCGCCTTCTCCGTGGCCGGCGGCGACACCGCGAGCGCGCTCGCGGCCGGCTGCCCCGTCGTCGTCAAGGCCCACCCCGACCACCCCGCCCTGTCGGAACTGGTCGCCCGGGTGATCCGGCGGGCCGCCGCCCGGCACGACGTGCCCGACGGCGTGCTCGGCCTGGTGCACGGCTTCGAGGCCGGCCTGGAGCTGATCCGGCACCCGCTGATCACGGCGGCCGGCTTCACCGGCTCCGTCCGCGGCGGCCGGGCCCTCTTCGACGCCGCCGCCGCCCGGCCCGTCCCCATCCCCTTCCACGGCGAACTGGGCTCGCTGAACCCGGTCGTCGTCACCGAGGCCGCCGCCGCCGAGCGCGGCGAGGCCATCGGCGCCGGGCTGGCCGGCTCGATGACGCTGGGCGTCGGCCAGTTCTGCGTGAAGCCCGGCCTGGTCCTCGCCCCCGCCTCCGCGGCCGGCGACGCGCTGCTGAAGTCCCTCACGGACGCGGTCAGCGACACCGACCCGGGCGTGCTCCTCGACCACCGCATGCGCGACAACTTCCTCGCCGGCGTCACCGAGCGCGCCCAACTGCCGGACGTGGACTCCCCGGTGACGGCGGGCGCGGGCGGCGACCACACCGTCAGCGCCGGCTTCCTCACCGTCCCGGCCGAGCGGCTGACCCGCGAGGGCGACCACGACCTGCTGCTCGAGGAGTGCTTCGGACCGGTCACCGTCGTCGCCCGCTACACGGACGAGGCCGAGGTGCGCGCGGTGCTGTCCCGGCTCCCCGGCAACCTCACCGCGACCGTGCAGCTGTCCTCCGAGGAGGCGGCGGGGCAGGGCCGCGGGGCCGAACTGGTGCGGGAGCTGACGCCCCTCGCGGGACGCGTGCTGGTGAACGGCTGGCCGACGGGTGTCGCCGTCGCCCCGGCCCAGCACCACGGCGGCCCGTACCCGGCGACGACCTCCACGTCCACCTCGGTGGGCGGCACGGCCATCGAGCGCTGGCTGCGGCCCGTCGTCTACCAGGGCACCCCCGAGGCGCTGCTGCCCCCGGAGCTCAGGGACGACAACCCGCTCGGGCTGCCCCGCCGGTTCAACGGCAGCCTGGAGCGCTGACCGCAGCTCACCCGCCGGCCGGCTCCAGGCCCGCGTCGCGGGCCAGGAGCGCGGCCTGCACCCGGTTGTCGCAGTCCAGCTTGGTCAGGATGCGGCTGACGTACGTCTTCACCGTGGCCTCGCTCATGTGCAGCCGGGCCCCGGCGTCCGCGTTGGACAGGCCCTCCCCGAGCAGGGCCAGCACCTGGCGTTCCCGTTCGGTGAGGCCGGCCAGCCGGCGGCGTGCCTCCTCGGCGCGCGCGGTCGCGGCGGGGGAGGCGAGGGTGTCCACCACGTGCCGGGTGGCGGCGGGGGAGAGGTAGGCGTCGCCGACCGCCGCCGCGCGGACCGCGTGGATCAGCTCCTGCGGCGCGGAGTCCTTCAGCAGGAAGCCCGCACCGCCGTGGCCCAGCGCCCGCAACACGTTCTCCCGCTCCCCGAACGTGGTCAGGATCAGCACCCGCACCCCGGGCGCGGCCCGGCCCATCTCGGCCAGCGCGGTCAGTCCGTCCATCACCGGCATCTGGATGTCCAGCAACGCCACGTCGACCGCGGTGGCGCGCGCGGTCTCCACTGCCTCCCGGCCGTCGCGCGCCTCGGCGACGACGGCGATGTCGTCGGCCGAGGTGAGGATCATCCGTATGCCGGCCCTGATGAGCGGCTCGTCGTCGGCGACGAGGACCCGGATCACGCGGCCTCCTGCGCGGTGTCGGTGGGACGGCTGAGGGCGAAGCCCTGCCATCATGCCCGATCCCGCCACCGCGCCGAGCCGGCCGCCCGTCAGATCTCGTGCGGGTAGGACTCCTTGGCCACCAGCTTCCCGTCGCGGAAGCAGAACCGGTAGACGATGTCCTCGTCCTCGTCCACGAAGTGCTCGCAGACCGCGTCCTCGGGCAGCGGCGGGCCCTGCTTCTCCACCCCGTCGGTCAGGAGGGAGTCCCCGTCCGGGAACTCCTCGCGCAGGTCCGCCTCGGCGTCGCCGATGCGGGCGGAGTCGTACACGCTCGCCGGTATGACGCCCTTCTCCACCTCGTCGATCAGCTTCCCCACCCCCCACACCAGCAGGGCGGCGGTGCCGGCGACGAGGACGACGGCGACGAGGGCGCACCCCAGGGTGACGTTCTTCTTGGTGCTCATGATGGCGGCGTACTCCTTCTGCGGATCGAAGCGGTCGATGTCCGCTCCACCGTCGCCCGCGGCGCCCCGCCCGCTCTGCCCCCGAAAGTCGCCGGCCGGTGCGACGGACGTCGTGTCCTTCCGCCCGACGGGCGCCGGCCCGTCGCCGTACGGCAGCACACCCGCGACGCGGAACCCGCCGTCGGGCGCCGGGCCGCTGTGCACCATGCCGCCGACCAGCCGGGCCCGTTCCCGCAGTCCCGCCAGTCCCTGGCCGCCACTGATCGCGGGCGGCGCCGCGGGCACCCCGGCCGGGACCGGCCCGTTGGCCACCTCGACCACCAGGCTGTCCGGTTCGTGGCGCAGCTCCACCGTGATCGGGGCGCCCGGCGCGTGCTTGTGCGCGTTGGTCAGGCCCTCCTGGACGATGCGGTACACCGCGTGGTCGGCGGCCGGCGCGAGCGGCCGCGCGGTCCCCGAGCGGCGCAGCTCCACCGGGACACCCGCGCCCCGCGAGGACGCGACCAGCGCGTCCAGCCCCGCCGCACCCCGGGCGGCCGGCGCACCGGCCGCCTCCGCGTCGGCGCCCGGCCCGGACGCGGGCGGCTCGTCCGCGTCGTCACGCAGGATGCCGACGGCCTCGCGCAGTTCCCGCATCGCCGACCGGGCGGCCTCCCGGAGGATGCCCACGCCCTCCCGGTGGCGGTCGCCGAGCTCTGGGTCCACCTCCAGCGCCCCGGCGTGCACGGCGATCAGGGCGAGCTGGTGACCGAGGCTGTCGTGCATGTCCTGGGCGATGCGCTGCCGCTCCAGCAGCCGTGCCTGCCGGGCCACCATCGCCTGCTCACGCACCAGTTGGACGTTGTGCCGGCGCAGCGCGTCGAGCAGGTCCCGGCGCTGGGCGCGGTACCGGGAGGCGAGCCCCGGCACGACCGCCAGCACCAGATAGGGGCCCGCGCCGAGCGCCGTCGTCAGCAGCAGCGAGAACTCCAGCGCCTCCTCGCCCCCGCCGCCGAGCAGGGCGCCGGCGGCGTACAGCACCAGTCCGGCGGCGTAGGCGCCCACCGCGTGCCAGGGGCGCCTGGTGCGGCTGCCCGCCGACCAGCTCGCGTAGATCAGCAGCGGGCCGGTGCCGAGCACCGAGCCGGCCAGGGCCGACGAGACGACGAGCACGGTGGCCGGGAGCGAGCGCCGGACCAGCGTCAGCACGCCGACGGCCACGGCGAGGGCCCAGGACCGCGCGGCGGACCCGCTCTCCAGGGAGTACGCCGCCCCCGCGGTCCCGGCGAGCACCAGCACGAGGGCGGTCTCCCCGGCGATCCGTCCACGGGACCAGGGGGAGGCGGCGGCCAGCCGGGGCAGCAGCGGCCGCGCGGTACGAGATGTCTGCGCCATGTCCACGCGCCCGACCCTAGGGGCCCGCACCGGGGCGCCGGCATCCTCCCTCCGTAGCGGCCCCGAACGACGAAAGTGAACGGCGCCCGTCAACGTCCGTATCACCTACGGTCGTTGCGGACCGCGACTTCCGGAGACTGCGCCCGCACGGCCCGCCCCGCGACGATGGCGGAGCCGGTGAGGACCTCCGCCGGCGGCACACCCTCCACCGACACCGGGAGCACAGCAGTGGAGGCAACGGGACCCTGGGCCGGCCGGCGCTTCACCGTCACGCAGAAGGCCACCCTGAAGACCGACCGGTACCTCGTCACCGAGACCGCGCCGGACGGCTCCGAGGGACGGGTCCTCGCCTGTGCCGAGCAGAGGCGGTTCTCTCTCAAGGAGGAACTGACCTTCTTCACCGACGCGTCCAGGGACCGGGTCGCGTTCACCGTCAGGGAGCGCACGCTGCTGGACCCCGGCGAGGGCTTCGACGTGCTGGACGCGGAGGGGAAACCGCTCGGCGCCTTCCACGAACGGTTCTTCACCTCCCTGGTGTGCTCGACGTGGGTGCTGGAACAGCCCGGCGCGCCCGACGCCGTCGGCCGTGAACGCAACCGGTTCGTGGCCGTGCTGCGCCGGGTCTGGGGCTGGCTGCCGCTCGACCTGGTGCCGTTCGCGTGGCCGTACCACTTCGACTTCACGACGGACGGCAAGCCGGTGATGACGGTCGACAAGAAGATCGGGCTGCGTGACCGCTACCTGATCGACGTGCTCGCGCCCGACCTGGACCTGCGGCTCGCGGTCGCCCAGGCGGTCGCCCTGGACACCTTCCAGGGCCGCTGACGGGGACCGCGCGCGCGGGCCGGGGCGCCGCCTGGAAGAATCCGGTCATGGACCTGGACATACCCGAACTCCCTTTCCCCTTGCGGACGTACGGCCCCGAGGGCTCCTGGGCCTACGAGGACGGCGTCCTCACCGGATGGGCCGGACCGCGGCAGGACCGCTTCGTGCCGCCCACCGGCGAGTCGCCGGAGTCCGCCGCCGACGCGCCCCGGCTGCTCGGCGCGCCCGAGGGCGACTTCCAGCTGATCGCCCGGGTCACGGTCGGCTTCGGCGCCGCCTTCGACGCGGGCGTGCTCTACGTCCACGTCGGCGAGCGGGCCTGGGCCAAGCTCTGCCTGGAGTACTCCCCGAACGTGCCGACCATCTGCACGGTGGTCACCCGAGGTCACTCCGACGACGCCAACTCCTTCACCGTGGACGGCAGTTCCTTCTGGCTCCGGGTGAGCCGCACCGGACGCGCCTTCGCCTTCCACGCCTCGGGCGACGGCAAGCAGTGGACCTTCGTCCGTCTGTTCACCCTCGGCGACGAGAAGGAGACCGGGGCCGCCCTGGTCGGGTTCGCCACCCAGTCGCCGACGGGAGAGGGCTGCGTGGTGACCTTCGACCACATCGAGTACCGGCTGCACTGGCCGCCGGACCTGCGCGACGGAAGCTGAGCACGCGGCCGGGGGAATGTCCGCGACTGCTTGAACGTTCATCCGTTCGCGGGGGGAGTCTCCGCAGCCGTACGACCCTGGAGAGAGCCGGCCCATGCGCGTCGAGATCTGGAGCGACATCGCCTGCCCCTGGTGCTATGTCGGAAAAGCCCGCTTCGAGAAGGCGCTGGCCTCCTTCCCGCACCGTGACGGCGTCGAGGTGGTGCACCGCTCCTTCGAGCTGGACCCGCACCGCGCCAAGGACGACATCGAGCCGGTCCTCACCATGCTCACCAGGAAGTACGGCATGAGCGAGGCCCAGGCCGAGGCCGGCGAGGACAACCTGGGCGCCCAGGCCGCCGCCGAGGGGCTGCCCTACCGCGCCCGGGGCCGTGACCACGGCGGCACCTTCGACATGCACCGCCTGCTGCACTTCGCCCGCGAGCACGGCCGCCAGGAACAACTGCTCGACCTGCTGTACCGGGCGAACTTCGCCGAGGAGCGGTCCGTGTTCGGCGACGACCAACGGCTCGTGGAACTCGCCGGCGCCGCCGGCCTCGACAGCGACGCCGCCCGCACGGTCCTCGCCGACCCCGAGGCGTACGCCGCCGAGGTCCGCGCCGACGAGAGCGAGGCCGCGCAGCTCGGCGCGCGCGGGGTGCCGTTCTTCGTGCTCGACCGGAAGTACGGCGTCTCCGGCGCCCAGCCCGCCGAGGTCTTCACCCAGGCGCTCACCCAGGCCTGGGGCGAGCGGTCGCCGCTGACCCTCGTCACGGGCGGCACGGACGCCGAGGCGTGCGGCCCGGACGGGTGCGAGGTGCCTCAGCGGGAGAACCCGCAGGCCGGCGCGGACGTATAAGCGTCCCTTAGGGGTACCGCGCAGAACCTCGCGATGGACGGGGAGTGGGCGGGACCGCACAGTGGTCCCATGGAGACCTTCGAGAGCCTCGTCCGTGCCGAGTTCACCCCGAAGAACACCTACCTGAACACCGCGAGCAGCGCCCTTCTGCCCGCCCGCACCGTGTCCGCGCTGGACGCGGCCGCGCGGCTGCGGGCGGAGGGGCGTCCGCTCGACCCGCTGTTCGCCGACGTCGAGGTCTGCCGCGCCGCGTACGCCCGCCTGGCGGGCGTGCCCGTGGAGCGGGTGGCGGCCGGGGCGACGGTCGCCCTGTACTCCTCGCTGGTCGCCGCGTCCCTGCCGCCGGGCGCCGAAGTCCTCACCGCGGAGGGCGACTTCACCTCCGTGCTGAACCCCTTCCACGCGCGCGGCGACCTCAAGGTGCGGGCCGCGCCGCTGAAGCGGCTGGCCGACGCGGTGCGGCCGGGCACCGCGCTGGTCGCGGTCAGCGCCGCGCAGTCCGCCGACGGCCGGATCGCGGACCTGCCCGCGCTGCGCGACGCGGCCCGGTCCCACGGGGCGCGCACCTACGTCGACTTCTCCCAGGCGGCGGGCTGGCTGCCGGTGAGGGCCGACGCGTACGACTACAGCGTCAGCATCACCTTCAAGTGGCTGCTCGGCCCGCACGGCGCGGCGTTCCTCGTCGTCCCCGAGGACTTCGGTGACCTGATCCCGGTGCAGGCCGGCTGGGTCGCGGGCGAGGACCCGTGGGGCAGCTGCTACGGCCCGGTCGCCGAACTCGCCCGCTCCGCGCGGCGGTTCGACACCACTCCCGCACTGTTCAGCTACGCGGGACTGCGGGCCTCCCTCGAACTCGTCGAGGAGATCGGGGTGGACGCCGTCCGCGCCCACGACCTCGCCCTCGCCGAGAGGTTCCGCGCGGGGCTCGCGACGCTGGGCCGTGCGCCGCTGCCCGCGCCCGGTTCGCCGATCGTGTCCGTGCCGGGGCTCGGCGGGCTGCAGCCGCGGCTGTCCGAGGCGGGCATCCAGGTGTCGAACCGCGCCGGCAACCTGCGGGCGTCCTTCCACCTCTACAACACCGCCGCCGACGTGGACCGGCTGCTCGACGCGCTGTCCGGCTGAGCGCACGGCAGCGGGCCGGTGCCTCCTTGTCCCACACGAGGAGGCCCGGCCCGCAGTCTGTGTCACGGTGCGCTCAGGGGCACCGCCGTGTTGTCACGGTGCGCTCAGGGGCACCGCCTTGTTGCCGTGGTGCGCTCAAGGCACCGCGTGCGCCTACTTCACCGGCGTGAAGTCCCGCGCCCCAATGAACTCGGGGCGGCGGATCGGGGCCGCGAAGGGCTCGACCGCCGTGTTCTCGACGCTGTTGAACACGATGAACACGTTGCTGCGCGGGAACGGCGTGATGTTGTCGCCGGAGCCGTGCATGCAGTTGCAGTCGAACCAGGTCGCCGAGCCGGCCTTGCCGGTGAACAGCTTGATGCCGTACTCCGACGCCATCTTGGTCAGCGCCTCGTCGGACGGCGTCCCCGCGTCCTGCATCTGCAGGGACTTCTTGTAGTTGTCCTTCGGCGTGGCACCCTCGCAGCCGAGGAACGTCTTGTGCGACCCCGGCATGATCATGAGACCGCCGTTGGTGTCGTAGTTCTCGGTGAGCGCGATCGAGACCGAGATGGTGCGCATGTTCGGCAGACCGTCCTCGGCGTGCCAGGTCTCGAAGTCGGAGTGCCAGTAGAAACCGCTGGCGCCGAAGCCCGGCTTGACGTTGATCCGCGACTGGTGGACGTACACGTCCGAGCCGAGGATCTGCCGGGCCCGGCCGACGACCCGCTCGTCGCGCACCAGATTCGCGAACACCTCGCTGATCTTGTGCACCTCGAAGACCGAACGGATCTCCTGGGACTTCGGCTCGACGATCGAGCGCTCGTCCGCGCGGATCGCCGGGTCGGCGACCAGCCGGTCGAGCTCCCGCTTGTACACCTCGACCTCGTCCGGGCCGATCAGCTGGTCGATGGCCAGGAAGCCGTCGCGGTCAAGCGCCTGGAGGTCGGACTGCGGGACGGGGCCGGGCGTGTCCGGGCTGCCCCAGACGACCGGGTCCTGCCGCGGGGTCGCCACCTCGGTGGCACCGCGGGTCGGGTAGAGATCGGTGACGTGCGTGGTCGTGGTCACGGTGACTCACACCTCCTCGGTGAGCAGCGGGTAGACGCCGTTCTCGTCGTGGTCCTCCCGTCCGGTCACGGGCGGGTTGAAGACACAGATGCAGTGGAAGTCCTCCTTGACCTTGAGCGTGTGCCGCTCATGGCCGTCGAGGAGGTACATGGTGCCGGGCGTGATGTGGTAGGTCTTCCCGGTCTCGCGGTCGGTGAGCTCGGCGTCGCCCTTGGTGCAGACGACGGCCTCGATGTGGTTCGCGTACCACATGTCGGTCTCCGTACCCGCGTACAGGATCGTCTCGTGCACGGAGAAGCCGACCTTCTCCTTGGCGAGGACGATGCGCTTGCTCTCCCACGTTCCGGACGCCGACTTGATGTGCCGGTCGGTGCCTTCGATCTCCTTGAACGAACGGACGATCACGGTGTTGCGATGCCTCCTCGGCTGGGGTGTGTGTTTCAGGCGGTCTCGCGGACGGCGCGGGCGAGGACGGTGAGGCCCTCGTCCAGCTCGTCCGGCGTGATGGTCAGGGCGGGGAGCAGTTTGACGACCTCGCTCTCCGGGCCGGACGTCTCGATCAGCAGACCGAGTTCGAAGGCGCGCTTGGCGACGCGGCCGGCGCGCTCCTTGTCGTGGAACTCCAGGCCCCACACGAGGCCGCGGCCGCGGTACTCCTTGACGTCGGCGAGGTTCTCCTCGGTGATGGCGATCATCGCCTGCTCCACCTGCTCGCCGCGCTCGCGGGTCTGCTTCTCCATGGCGGAGCCGTCGGCCCAGTAGGCCTCCAGGGTGGCGGTGGCCGTCACGAACGCGGGGTTGTTGCCGCGGAACGTGCCGTTGTGCTCGCCCGGCTCCCAGACGTCCAGCTCCGGCTTGAACAGGGTGAGCGCCATGGGCAGCCCGTAGCCGCTGATCGACTTGGAGACGGTGACGATGTCGGGGGTGATGCCGGCCTCCTCGAAGGAGAAGAAGGCACCGGTGCGGCCGCAGCCCATCTGGATGTCGTCGACGATGAGCAGCATGTCCTGGCGTTCGCACAGCTCGGCCAGGGCGCGCAGCCACTCGGGCCGCGCCACGTTGATGCCGCCCTCGCCCTGCACGGTCTCGACGATCACGGCGGCCGGCTTGTTGAGGCCCGAGCCCTGGTCCTCCAGGAGCCGCTCGAACCACAGGAAGTCCGGGACCTGGCCGTCGAAGTAGTTGTCGAACGGCATCGGCGTGCCGTGCACCAGGGGGATGCCGGCGCCGGCCCGCTTGAAGGCGTTGCCGGTCACGGCGAGCGAGCCCAGCGACATGCCGTGGAAGGCGTTGGTGAACGACACGACGGACTCGCGCCCCTTCACCTTCCGCGCCAGTTTCAGCGCGGACTCCACGGCGTTGGTGCCCGTCGGCCCCGGGAACATGACCTTGTACGGCAGGTCGCGGGGGCGCAGGACGTAGTTCTGGAAGGACTCCAGGAACGCGCGCTTGGCCGTCGTCGACATGTCGAGGCCGTGGGTGACGCCGTCGCGCTCCAGGTAGTCGATCAGAGCGCGTTTCAGGACGGGGTTGTTGTGCCCGTAGTTGAGTGAGCCGGCTCCGGCGAAGAAGTCGAGGTACTCGTGGCCGTCCTCGTCGTACATGCGGCTGCCGTGCGCACGGTCGAAGACGGCGGGCCAGCCGCGGCAGTAGCTGCGTACCTCGGACTCGAGGGTCTCGAAGACGCTGAGGTCGGGCTGGGTGATGGTCACGACGAATCGCTCCTCGGTGGCGTGGGAGGTCAGAGGGAGTCGGAAGATCGGGGTGCGGGCCGGCCCGTCAGAGGGCGAACGGCCCGATGCGGTACAGAACCTCGGGGTCGTGCGGTCCGTCGGGGAACTGGCCGGCGTCGAAGAGCACCTCGCGCTCCAGCAGGGCGCCGTGACGCTCCGCGAACGCGGTGAACAGGCGCTCGGAGGCCGTGTTGCCGGGAGCGACGGTGGTCTCCACGGTGTCCACGCCGTGCTCCGCGGCGGTCCGGGCGGCCAGTCCGTCGAGCATGGCGGCGGCCAGTCCCCGGCCGCGGTGCGTCTCGTCGACGGCGACCTGCCAGACCAGCAGGGTGCGCGGGCTGTCCGGCCGGAGGTACCCGGTGATGAAGCCCACCGGTGCTCCGCTCTCGTCGCGAGCGACGGCCGAGGTGGCGGCGAAGTCACGGCACCACAGCAGATAGCTGTACGACGAGTTCAGGTCGAGAACCTTCGAGTCCCTGGCTATCCGCCACAGCACGGCTCCGTCCGCCACGGTCGGGCGGTCGATTTGCAGGTCTGCTTGTGCGGCAGTCATGCGAATTGAACTTACCGAGGTAAATTCAAAATTGCATCGTCTGTCGGGGTTACGTACGAGCGCGACATGTGTTATCGCGCGTACGGGTGGGTCCGCGCGAACCGTCGGCGGAATGCCCTGGTTTGCACGGGATGAAAGGGGTGAAAACGGGCGCGATGTGGAACCGGTCACATCTGTGTAACTCTCGTGACGGCCCCTGGAATCACCCGGTAGCCGCCTCTCGGATCAGGGCGTTTAGGGTCCGGGAAACCGGGCAGAAGAAGACGGGAAGCTGTTCCGCAAGGTAATAGGGAAATAAGCCGGGAAATGCCGCGGGAGTATGTGTGCGAGGGATTTCGATAATCCCTGTGAATTCAGCTGCCGGTCACTCCGCCGATGCGCTTCCGCAGGACACAGGACACCGGTGTGACCGTTGTGCCGCGCGTACGCAGCGCCGGGGGCGCGCGGTGATGGTCCAGCCGGGACTCCGGAGCTCCGCCCGCTCGTCCGTCACAGGCCCACGCCCCCGCCGGCCCACCGCACCTTTCCGGCCGCGCCCGGCGGGACCCGCGACGGGCACCCGCGGCAGACACCCGGGGCAGACACTCGCGGCGGGCACCCGCGGCGGGCACCCGCGGCAGACGCCCGCGGCAGGCACCCGCGGCAGACGCCCGCGGCAGACGCCCTGGCGGGCGGACGGGACGTCAGCCGGCGTCGGGTTCGCGGCCGTACGACACCCTCGGGCGAGGGGTACCGGTTACTGCCAGGCCTCTTCAGCCGCCGTCAGGGCCGCGGGGAGGTCGGCCGGCAGGCCCGCGTCGGTCAGGGCCGTGGCGAGGGCCGTCAGGCAGGCGCGGACCGTACCGCGGGTCGCGTCGGGTCCGTAGTGGTTGACGCGGATCATCTCGCGGGCCAGGGCGCCGCCGCCCGCCGCCAGCGGGAGGCCGGGGTCGGCGGCCAGGGCACGGGCGACCAGCTCCGACGCCGTCGTACCGGACGGCGCCCGCAGGGTCGTCGCGACGGGCGCCGCGTCGGCCGCGTCGTGGACGTACGGCGCGATCCCGCCGCCCAGCGCGAGCGCACCCGCCCGGGTCGCGGCCGCCGCGGAGGCGTGCCGCGCCATCACCGTCTCCGGGCCCTCCGCCTCGATCCGCTCCACGCACGCCTCCAGCGCCAGCATCTCCAGCTGCGCCGGTGCGTGCAGCAGAGCCTTGCGGCCGCCGTCGATCCAGCGCTCCTTCCAGTCGAGGAGGGAGAGGTAGGAGCGGCGCGGGGCACGCGGGTTGGCCGCCATCCGGGCCCACGCCCGCTCGCTCACCGAGACCGCCGACACCCCGGCGGGACCGCCCATCGCCTTCTGTGCCCCGATGACGCACAGGTCCACGCCCCACGCGTCCGGCAGTACCGGCTCCGCGCCGACCGACGCCACGGCGTCCAGGTAGAACAGCGCGCCGTGCGCCCGCACCACCTCGCCGATCGCGGCGACCGGGTTGGTGTTGCCGGTGGCCGCCTCGGCGTGCACCAGGGACACGAAGTCGATCTCCGGGTGCTCCGCGAAGGCGTCCTGGATCTGCCCGGCCGTCACCGCCGTGTGGAAGGGCACCGCCAGGTCGATCACGGTGGCGCCGCAGTCCCGCAGCCAGTCGCCGAAGGTCTGCCCGTAGGGGCCGGTGATGACGTTCAGCGCGGTCGTCCCGGGCCCGGCCGCGGCACGGATCGCGCCCTCCAGCGGCAGCAGTGCCTCGCCCTGCGTGATCACGACGTCCTGCCCGGTGCCCAGCAGGCGTGCCACCCGGTCCTCGATGGAGGCGAAGCGCGCGGCGCTCAGCGGGGGCAGGTCGAGGAGGAGGTTCGTCACGGCTGTGCTCTCTTTGCTCATGCTTCACGGCGGCGCGGGTACGTACGACCACGTCGAGGGTAAACCTTCGCCCGACGGGCGACCGGACAGCCAGGTTCCGTACCGGGCGCCGCCGCACCAAGGGCAGGTTTGAGGCACTCAAACCTTTACTTATAATCTGAACATTCAGTTCCCCGACAGGAGGCACCCGTGAAGACGCTCCTCGGCCGCCGGACGCGAGTCCTGGCCGCCACCACCGCGACGGCCGGGATGGTCCTCCTCGCCGCCTGCACCTCCACCGACGACGGAGGCAGCGGGTCCACCACCGCGGCCGGCGGGGTCGAGCTCGTCAAGGCGGGCCAGCTCACCACCTGCACCCACCTGCCCTACCCGCCCTTCCAGTCGGAGATCGACGGCAAGGTGCAGGGCTTCGACGTCGCCCTGATCGACCTGGTCGCCGACGACCTCGGGGTGAAGCAGCAGATCCTCGACACCCCCTTCGAGAACTTCAAGACCGGCGCCTTCCTCAACTCGGGCGAGTGCGACCTGGCCGCGGCCGGCATGACCATCACCGACGAGCGGAAGAAGAACGTCGACTTCTCCGACCCGTACTTCAACGCCACCCAGGCCGTCCTCGTCGACAAGGACAGCGGCGTCACCTCCCTCGCCGACGTGAAGGCGAAGAACGTCAAGCTGGGCGCCCAGGCGCAGACCACCGGAGAGGACTACGTCAAGGGCCAGGGCTTCGACCCGGTCTCCTTCGAGTCCTCCGACGCCGTCCTCAACGGCCTGCGCACCGGCCAGGTCAAGGCCGTCGTCATCGACTACCCGGTGGTCCAGGGCTGGCTGAAGGACAAGGCCAACGCCGACGCCTTCACGGTGGCCGAGCAGATCGACACCGGCGAGCAGTACGGCTTCACGGTGAAGAAGGGCAACACCGCCCTCCAGAAGGCCGTGAACAAGGCGCTCGCCGACGCCAAGGCCGACGGCACGTACAAGAAGCTGTACGAGCAGTGGATCGGCCCGTACGACGAGTCGGCCGCCTCGCCGGCCGCGTCCTGATCCCGTGGCCGACACGGAGAGGACGCCGCTCCAGCCCAAGCGGAAGGGCCTGACCCGGCGCCAGAAGCGCAGCGTGTCGCGCGGCATCCAGTACGCCGTGTTCGTCGCGGCCGTGATCGCCTTCGCGGTCACGGCCGACTGGGGCCGCCTGCAGAACCAGTTCGCACAGGTCGACATCGCCGAGCGGATGTTCCCTGAGGTCATCACGCTGGCGCTGAAGAACACCGTCCTCTTCACGGTGACCGGCTTCGCCGTCGGGCTCGCGCTCGGCATGCTGATCGCGCTGATGCGGCTGTCGTCCGTCGGGCCCTACCGCTGGCTGGCCGGCATCTACATCGAGATCTTCCGCGGCCTGCCGGCCCTGCTGATCTTCATCTTCATCGGCGTCGCCGTGCCGCTCGCCTTCCCCGGCACGGAGATCATCGGCGGCACCTACGGCAAGGTCGCCCTCGCCCTCGGCCTGGTGGCCGCCGCGTACATGGCGGAGACGATCAGGGCCGGCATCCAGGCCGTGCCCAAGGGGCAGATGGAGGCGGCCCGCTCGCTGGGCTTCTCGCCCGCCCGGGCCATGGTCTCCGTCATCATCCCGCAGGCCTTCCGGATCATCCTGCCGCCGCTCACCAACGAACTCGTCCTGCTGTTCAAGGACTCCTCGCTGGTGCTGTTCCTCGGCGTCACCCTGGAGGAGCGCGAGCTGTCCAAGTACGGCCGCGACCTGGCGAGCCAGACCGCCAACTCCACGCCCATCCTGGTGGCCGGCCTGTGCTACCTGCTGATCACCATCCCGCTCGGCTTCGTCGTGCGCCGCATGGAGGCCAAGGCCCAGGAGGCCGTCAAATGAGCCGCCCGGAGATCCGCGTCAGCGGTCTGCACAAGTCGTTCGGCGACAACCACGTGCTGCGCGGCATCGACCTGGAGATCGGCCAGGGCGAGGTCGTCTGCGTCATCGGCCCGTCCGGGTCCGGCAAGTCGACCCTGCTGCGCTGCGTGAACCTCCTGGAGGAACCCACCGAGGGCCAGGTCTTCGTCGGCGGCACCGAACTCACCGACCCGGACGTCGACATCGACGCCGTCCGCCGCCGCATCGGCATGGTGTTCCAGCAGTTCAACCTGTTCCCGCACCTGACCGTGACCGAGAACCTCACGCTGCCGCAGCGCCGGGTGCTCCGGCGCGGCAAGGCGGAGGCCGCGAAGGTCGCCGCCGAGAACCTGGAACGGGTCGGCCTCGCGGAGAAGGCCGACGCCTACCCGTCCTCCCTCTCCGGCGGCCAGCAACAGCGCGTCGCCATCGCCCGCGCGCTCGCCATGGGCCCCGAGGTGATGCTGTTCGACGAGCCGACCTCGGCGCTCGACCCGGAGCTGGTCGGCGACGTGCTCGCGGTGATGCGGATGCTCGCCGACGAGGGCATGACGATGATGGTCGTCACCCACGAGATGACCTTCGCCCGCGAGGTCGCCGACCGGGTGGTGTTCATGGACGGCGGCGTGATCGTCGAGGACGGCAGCCCCGCCCAGGTCATCGGCGCGCCCCGGCACGAGCGCACCCGCCACTTCCTCTCCCGCCTGCTCGACCCCGCCATGGCGCAGGTCGAGGAGGAGACGTCGGACCAGGTGGGCAAGTCGGACTAGAACGACGGTGACCGACAGGACCGCCCTTCCGGCGGTCCGCGCCGGCAGGACGGACCCCGGGCGGGCGGTCACCGCAAGCGGCGGACGTCTGTCGGGCTCCTCGGCGGGGCCGCGGCGGGAGCGCCCGCACGGGGCGGCGGGCGACGAACTATCGTGCGGGGCATGAACGATCAGGCGGTGCTGCACGTGAAGGGACGGATCCTCGTCGGCCCCGACGAGGTCCGTGACGAGCTGTGGGTGGTCGACGGCCGCATCTCCTACGACCGTCCGGCCGGCGCCCGCGACGTCCGCACCGTCGACGGCTGGGTGCTGCCCGGTCTTGTCGACGCCCACTGCCACGTGGGTCTCGACCGGCACGGCGCGGTCCCCGAGGACGTCGCCGAGAAGCAGGCCCTCACCGACCGGGACGCCGGCGCCCTGCTGCTGCGTGACGCCGGCTCGCCCTCGGACACCCGCTGGACCGACGACCGCGAGGACCTGCCGAAGATCATCAGGGCCGGGCGGCACATCGCCCGCACCCGCCGCTACATCCGCGGCTACGCCTGGGAGGTCGAGCCCGACGACCTCGTCGCGTACGTCGCCCAGGAGGCCCGGCGCGGCGACGGCTGGGTGAAGCTGGTCGGCGACTGGATCGACCGCGATCTGGGCGACCTGTCGGCCTGCTGGCCGCGCGGCGCCGTCGAGGCGGCGATCGCCGAGGCGCACCGGCTCGGCGCCCGCGTCACCGCCCACTGTTTCGCCGAGGACTCCCTGCGCGATCTGGTCGAGGCCGGCATCGACTGCGTCGAGCACGCCACAGGGCTGACCGACGACACCATCCCGCTGTTCGCCGAGCGGGGCGTGGCGATCGTCCCCACCCTGGTCAACATCGCCACCTTCCCCGCGCTCGCCGACGGCGGCGAGGGCAGGTTCCCGCGCTGGTCCGCGCACATGCGCCGGCTGCACGAGCGCCGCTACGACACCGTGCGGTCCGCGTACGACGCCGGCATCCCCGTCTTCGTCGGCACCGACGCCGGCGGCACCCTCCCGCACGGGCTCGCCGCCGAGGAGGTCGCGGAGCTCGCCAAGGCCGGCCTCCCGCCCGTCGAGGCGCTCGCCGCCGGCACCTGGAAGGCCAGGGCGTGGCTCGGCCGCCCCGGTCTGGAGGAGGGCGCCCCGGCCGACCTGGTGGTCTACGACGCCGACCCGCGCGCGGACCTCCGGGTACTGACCGGTCCGCGCCGGGTGGTGCTGAACGGGCGCGTCGTCGCGTAGGGCGCGCCCGCCGGCGGGGCACGGGAGGGTGACGGCGGCGAACAGCCGTACCCCGGAAATCGAAAACGTTCTCCGGCCTTCCCCGAAGGAGTGAAGAGTCGTCGGATCGCTGACGGGGCGGCGCGGGCGTGGACATTCTGTCCGGGTCCCAGCAAAGTCTCATGGGGGTCCCACCACCTTGTACACCAACAACTTCCGTACGCCTGCCAGCCGTTGGACCGCAGCCGCCGCGGCCTGCGCGCTCGTCGCGGGGCCCGTCGTCCTCACCGGCGCGGGCGCGGCGTACGCCACCGAGGGCCACGGCAGCGCGAGCGCCGCGGTGCTGCGCACCGGGCTCGACGTGTCCCTGCTCAACAAGACGGTGCAGGTCCCGCTCACCGTGTCCCTCAACGAGGTCCAGGCGCCGCGGAGCGCGCAGAAGACGGCCCTCACCGCCACCCTCGACGGCGTGAACCACGGCAAGCCGTTCAGCGTGCTGCGCGCCGAGGTGGCCGACGCGGTCGCGACCGTCGAGGGGGACAGGGCGGAGGCGTCCACCACCCTCGCCGACGCCCGCCTGCACGTCCCCGGGCTGCCGCTGCTGTCGGTCGTGGAGATCGAGGCGGTGAGCTCCAAGGCGGTCTGCGAGGCGGGGAAGACCCCGCACGCCTCCGTCACCCTGCCCGCCGCGGTCACCGTCCTCGGCAAGCGCGTCTCGCTGAGCGCCGGCGGCCCGACCCACGTCGAGGTGCCGGGCGTGGGCTCGGTGCGGCTGGACCTGTCGGAGACGGAGACGACCTCGTCCACCGCCGTCGCCACCGCCCTGAAGCTGGAGGTGTCGGTCAACCCGGCCGAGCTGAACGTGGCCGAGGTCGACGGCAGCCTGACGCTGGCCGAGTCCCGGTGCGAGGCACCGGCGGCGGGCGAGGAGCCGGAGGCGGCGGCGCCCGAGGCCCCTGAGCAGGCCGACGACGCCCCGGCGCAGGAGGAGGCCGCCGTCGAGGCGCAGGGGGCCCGCGCCGAGCAGGCCGCTTCCGCGGAGACCAACCTCGCCGAGACCGGCGGCGACTCGGCCACCCCGTACGTGGCGGGCGGCGCGGTCGCCCTGCTGGCGGCGGGCGGGGGAGCGGTGCTGCTGTCGCGGCGGGGCCGCCGCAACTGACCCGAGCGGTTGGGGGGGTACGGGGGGGGTGCCCCCGTACCCCCCAGCGGCTGGGCGCCTCGCCGCGACGGAGCCGTGCCGCGCCGCGGGGGTTGCCGCCACGCCCACCCGTGCCGCCCCAGCGGCACGACTGCCCGCAGCGGCAGGCGCTGCCCGTGCGGCGGCTGTGGCGGAGGTGCCCTTCAGGGGCGCGGGGAACTGCGCGACCAGCCACGGACTGCCCGCAGCGGCGGGGTGTCTGCTCGTGCGGCGGCGGGGCGAATGCGGCGGCTGTGGCGGAGGTGCCCTTCAGGGGCGCGGGGAACTGCGCGACCAGCCACGGACTGCCCGCACCCGGCGCAGCGGCGGGCAACCGTTCGGTGGTCAGACGCCCAGCGCCTGGCCCAGCGCCCGCAGGAACCCCTCCGTCGTCTCTCGGTCCCGTACCGCCAGGCGGAGCCACTCCTCACCCAGGCCCGGGAACGTGTCCCCTCGGCGGATCGCGTAGCCGAGGGTGCGCAACCGCTCCCGCACGCCCGCCGCGTCCGGGACGCGCACCAGGACGAAGGGGCCCTCGGCCGGTTCCACCACCCGCAGGCCGTGGGACGCGAAGTCCCGCAAGCCCGCGATCAAGTACGCGCGGTTCGCCGCGATCGCTCGCGCCGCCTCCTCCGCCTCGGCGAGCGCCGCAGGCGACACGCACGCCTCCGCCGCCGCCAGCGCCGGCGTCGACACCGGCCACAGCGGCTGCGCCCGCTCCAGCTCCGCGACGGTCTCCGGCGCCGCGAGCACGTACCCGATGCGCAGGCCGGCCAGGCCCCACGTCTTGGTCAGGCTGCGGAGCACGACCAGGCCCGGGACGTCCGTCCGCCCGGCCAGAGCCTCCCGCTCACCCGGCACCGCGTCCATGAACGCCTCGTCCACCACGAGGGTGCGTCCCGGCCGCGCGAGCCGGACGAGCGACTCCGCCGGGTGCAGCCGGGACGTCGGGTTGGTCGGGTTGCCGACCACCACCAGGTCCGCGTCCTCCGGGACCGCCGCCGGGTCGAGGCGGAATCCGTCGGCCTCCCGCAGCAGCACCCGGTCCACCATGTGCCCCGCGTCCCGCAGCGCCGCCTCCGGCTCCGTGAACTGCGGGTGCACCACCACCGGCCGGGACACCTTCAGCGCCCGCGCCAGCAGCACGAACGCCTCCGCCGCGCCCGCCGTCAGCAGCACCCGCTCCACCGGCAGCCCGTGCCGCGCCGCCACCGCGGCCCGCGCCGCCCGCCCGTCCGGGTAGACGGCGAGGCCGGTCAGCGACGCGGCGACATGCTCCCGCAGCCACGCCGGGGGCGTGTCCGCGCGGACGTTGACCGCGAGGTCGACCAGCGCGCGGCCGTCGTCGCGGACCTCGGCGTCGCCGTGGTGGCGCAGGTCGTGGCCGGCCGCCGGATCAGTGGGCATGGGAGGGGGAGTGCGCGTGACCATGACCATGATGATGGTGCCCGTCGTCCCCGGGATGGAAATGCGGCTGCTGCGGCATCCCCACCTTGTCCTCGAAGCCGGGCAGCGCGATCCGGTACACGCAGGAGTCGCAGTTCATCCGCAGATCGCCCTTCACGGCCTCCTCGTACCGCTCCAGCACCAGGTCCAGCAGCTCCGGCTCCGGCCCGATGACGTCCGCCGACCGCACCTCGGTGCCCGGGTGCGCCGCCGCCCACTCCTCGGTCTGGCTCCGCACCCGGTCCGGCAGGATCCCGGTGAACAGGAAGTACGGCAGTACGACGACCCGCCGCGCCCCCAGCCGGGCGCACCGCTCCAGCCCGCTCGGCACGTCCGGCTTCGCCAGCGACACGAACGCCGTCTCCACGCCCGCGTACCCGCGCCCCTCCCACAGCAGCCGGGCCGCCTTGAACACCTCCGCGTTGGCGTCCGGGTCCGTCGACCCGCGTCCCACCAGCAGCACGGTCACCTCGGCCGGGTCCCAGGAGGCGTCCACCGCCTCCGCGAGCCGCCGCTCCAGCACCCGCAACAACGCCGGGTGCGGGCCCAGCGGACGGCCGTACGTGTACGAGATCCCCGGGTGGCGTTCCTTCTCGCGGGCCAGCGCGGCGGGGATGTCGCCCTTGGCGTGCCCCGCGGACACCAGCATCAGCGGCACGGCCGCGAACCGCCGTACCCCCCGCTCCACCAGGCCGGCGACGGCCTCGCCGAGCGGCGGCGGGGAGAGTTCGATGAAGCCGCCCGCGACGGGCAGCTCGGGCCGACGGCGGCCCAGCTCCCGCACGAAGGCGCGGAACGCCTCCGCTCCGGCGTCGTCCCGGGTGCCGTGGCCGGCGATGAGCAGGGCGGGCGGGCTGGTCACAGGGTCTCCTCGGTCGAAAGGGGGTGGTACAGCAGGGCGTTGAGCGCGGCGGCGGCGACCGCCGACCCGCCCTTCTCGGACACGTTGCTCACGGCGGGCAGTCCGCTCTCCCGCAGCGCCGCCTTGGACTCGGCGGCGCCGACGAACCCGACGGGCAGGCCGACGACGAGCGCCGGGGAGGCGTCCAGCGTCAGCAGTTCCTCCAGCGCGGTCGGGGCGCAGCCGATCACCCACAGGGCGCCAGGGCCGACCTCCTCGTAGGCGAGACGGACGGCGTGCGCGGACCGGGTGAGCCCCGGCCCGGACCGCGCGTCCCGCAGCCGGCACACGGTCTCGCGGCGGGTGATCCCGGCCGCGACCATCTCCACGTCCGCGACGACGGGCGCGCCCGCGTGCAGCGCCGCGTGCGCGCGCACCAGCTCACTCTCGTCCATGACGAGGTCGGCGGCGTACTCCAGGTCGGCGGAGGAGTGCACGACCCGCTCCACGACCGCCCGGGTCAGCGGCGGGAGGTGCGAGGTGTCGAGGCGGGCGCGCAGCCGCCGGAACGACTCCTGCTCGATGGGGTGGACGACGCGGTTCACCGGGCCTCCTCCTGCCAGCGGTAGCCGCGCGGGGTGACCATGCGCCCCGCGATCTGCCGGGTCGCCGTGTTGCCCACGGTCACGACCGTCATCATGTCGACCGTCGCCGGGTCCAGCGCGGCCAGCGTGGTCAGCCGCACGGACTCGTCCGCACGGGAGGCGTTCCGTACGACTCCGACCGGGGTGGTGGGCGCCCGGTGCCCGGCGAGCACGGCGAGCGCCTTCGGGAGCTGCCAGTCCCGGCCCCGGCTGCGCGGGTTGTAGAACGTCACCACCAGGTCCGCCTCGGCCGCCGCCCGCACCCGCCGCTCGATCACCTCCCACGGTGTGTGCAGGTCGGACAGGCTGATGGACACGTGGTCGTGGCCCAGCGGAGCGCCGAGCAGCGCGCCCGCCGCGAGCGCCGCCGTCACGCCCGGCACGCCGACCACGTCGATGTCGTCGGACGCCTCCGCGAGCGCCGGGGACGCCATCGCGTACACGCCCGCGTCACCGCTGCCGATCAGTGCGACCGCATGCCCGCGCCGGGCCTCCGCGACCGCCGTACGGGCCCGCTCCTCCTCCGCGCCGAGCCCGGACTCCAGCACCCGCGTGCCGGGACGCAGCAGGTCGCGGATCTGGTCGACGTACTGGTCCAGGCCCACCAGCACCGACGCGCGCCGCAGTTCGTCCCGCGCCCGCGGGGTGAGCAGGTCCCGCGCGCCGGGCCCGAGCCCGACCACCGCGAGCCGCCCCCGCCCCGGACGCCGTACGACGGCACAGGTCGCCATGGCCGGGGATCCTGCCGACTTCCGTTTGGGCACCAGGAGTTCACCCCCGCCGACGAGCGCGGCGGCCTCCGCGACGGACGGGGTGCCGACGGCGGCGAGCGGCGCGTCGGACGGGTTCGGCACCGCCACCCGCGCCAACTCCCCAGCGGGGTACGTCACCAGCGGCACCCCGAGCCGCCGGGCAGCCTCCACGAGCCCCCGCTCCCCGGACTTGGCGTCCACGGTGGCCAGTTCGGCCACGGACGCCCGCGACAGCCCCGCCTCCCGCAACGCGTCCTCGACGAGTCCGAGCACCTCCTCCACGGGGGCGCCCTTCGACGCGCCCACCCCGACGACGAGGGTCGGCGGACGCAACACCGCCTCCCCGTCGGCCGGTTCGGCCAGCCGGTCCGTCACCCGGACCGTGTACGCGCCCGCGGCGGCGACCGGGAGCGGCGGCAGCGGCCAGGCCACCTCGGCGCGCAGCGCCACCGGCTCCCCGTCCAGCAGTGCCCGCGACACGGCGGCGACGTCGCCCTCGACGGGCAGACCCAGTGTGTCGAGACCGGGCAGTCCCACCGCGTCGGTCGCGGTCGTCACCACCGGCTCCGCGCCCAGCACCTCGCCGACCTCGCGGGCCAGGTCGTTCGCGCCGCCGCCGTGCCCGCCGAGCAGCGACACCGCGTACCGGCCCGCCTCGTCCACGCACACCACGCCCGGATCGCTCACCTTGCCGGCCAGCAGCGGCGCCACCAGCCGCACCACGGCCCCGGTGGCGAGGAAACACACCAGTCGGTCGCACTCCGCGAACCCGGCCCGTACCGCGTCCGCCACCGGACCGCCGTAGACGCGCGTGCGGTCCGGCCAGGCGGCGGCCAGCCGGTCCCGCGCCGCCGCTCCCGCCGCCGTGGCGGCAATGAGGCCGATCACTCGCCCACTCCTTCACTGTGCGCCGGGGGCCGGACGCCCCACAGCAGGAACACCGGGTTGGTCGCCGCGAGCCGGGTCACGTCCCCGGGCAGCGGCGCGAGCCGCGACGACTGCAGCAGCACGCCGTCGCAGGTCAGACCCGCGCTCGTCAGTGCCGCACGGGCGGCCGGCACCCGGTCGAGCGCCGCCACCGCCACGACGACCGTCCGCCGTGCCCGCCGGGCGCACGCGCTGACGACCGCCGGCAGCTCCCGGCCCCCGCCGCCGACGAACACGGCGTCCGGGTCGTCCAGCCCGTCCAGCACCCCGGGCGCCTCCCCGTGCACCACCGTCACGTCGACGCCGTGCGCCTCGGCGTTGGCGCGCACCCGCCGCACACCGTCGGCGTCACGTTCCACGGCGACGGTGGCCGCGCCGAGCCGCGCGCACTCCACCGCCACCGACCCGGACCCCGCGCCGACGTCCCACACCAGGTCGCCGGGGCGCGGACCGAGGCGGGCCAGTGCCAGCGCCCGCACCTCGAACTTGGTGATCATCGAGTCGCGGTGGGTGAACTCCGCCTCCGCCAGCGCCCACCCGGCGGGGCGAGCCGCTAGGCCGGCGACCGTACGCACCGGCCCGAGCACCCGCGCCTCGTCGAGGCACAGCACCACGCTCACCGCCCGGCCCCAGTCCCGGCCGGCCGCCTCCTCGGGCGTCACCCGCTCCACCGCCTCCCCGGCCGACCCCAGTGCCGAGGCGACGACCAGCGTCCGCCGCTCACCGCGCAACGCCGCCCCCAGCTCGGCCGGCCCGGCGCCCGGCCCGGTCAGCACGGCGACCTTCGGATGGGCCCTGCACACGTTCACCGCCGTACGCGGGTCCCGGCCGTGCGCGCTGACCACCACGGCGTCGTCCCAGGGGAGTCCGGCCCGCGCGAAGGCGGCGGCGACGGAGGACACCCCGGGCCGCACGTCGAGCCGCTCAGGACCGAACCGCTCGGCCAGCGCCCGCACGATCCCGAAGAACCCGGGGTCCCCGGAGGCCAGCACGACCACCGGCCGCTCCTCGGCCACGTAGGCGGCGACGGTGTCGAGCGCGGGCGCCAGCGGCCCCAGCACGACCCGCCCGGCCCCCTCCGGCACCTTCACGGCGTCCAGGTGCCGCCGACCGCCGACGACGAGCGCGGCCCCCTCGGCCACACGGACGTCGACCGACGCGTCCGCGCCCGTACCCGTCCCGACCACGGTGATCATGTGCTCGCCCCCCGCTCCCGCAGCTCCCTGCGGGCCCGCGGGTCGGCCTTGCGGAAGCCGTGGAAGTGCCCCGGGTGGTACAGGTGCGAGCGGGTGCCGTGCGCGTCGAGGGCCGGACCGACCAGGAACAGGGTGTGCTTCCACAACTTGTGCTCCTTGACCGTCTCCTCCAGCGTGCCGACCGTGCACCGCACGACCAGCTCCTCCGGCCAGGTCGCCTGGTACGCCACCACGACCGGCGTCGACGTCGGATAGCCGCCCTCCAGCAGCTCCCGCACCAGCTGCCCGCTCCTCGCCGCCGACAGGAACACCGCCATGGTGGTGCCGTGCCGCGCGAACTCGCGGACCTCCTCACCCGGCGGCATCGGCGTCTTGCCGCCGCCGAGCCGGGTGAGGATCACCGACTGTGCCACCTCCGGGATCGTCAGCTCCCGCCCCGCGAGCGCCGCCACCGCCGAGAAGGACGACACCCCCGGCACGATCTCCGTCGGGATGCCCAGCTCCGCACACCGGTCGACCTGCTCCTGGGTGCCGCCCCACAGCGCCGGGTCACCCGAGTGGATCCGCGCCACCTTGAGCCCTTCGTCGAGTGCCCGTGCGTAGACGGCCACCACGTCCTCCAGGGACATCGCCGCCGAGTCGAGGATCTCGGCGCCCTCCCGTGCGTGCTCCAGGACCTCGGCCTGCACCAGGCTGGCGGCCCAGATCACCACGTCCGCCTCGGCGATGGCCCGCGCGCCGCGGAACGTCAGCAGATCGGCGGCGCCGGGACCGGCCCCGACGAAGGTCACCTTGCCGGTGGGGGCGTCGGTCATGGAAAACGGGTCCTTCCCTGCGTGCGGTCGGAAGTGGAGGTGCGGGGAGCGGCTGTCACGCGTGCGCGAGCGGCCGCTGATCGGATACGAAGAGCACATGGCGGTCCTCGTCGCGCTGGGCGCGTTCCTGATGACGCTGGCCGGCGGCTGGTCGGCACACCGTGTGACCGACCGCCGCCACCTGGTGCTGGGCCTGGCCGGCGGGCTGATGCTGGGCGTCGTCGGCCTGGAACTCCTCCCGGAGTCCCTGGAGACCGCCGGCACCGAGGTGTACGGCGTGCCGGCCGCCCTGCTGCTCTTCGTCGGCGGCTTCCTGCTGGCCCACCTGGTGGAACGCCTGCTCGCCCACCGGCAGGCCGCGCACGGCGCGGGCGAGAACCACGGCCGCACCCCCGAGGTGGGCCTCACGGCCGCGGCGGCGATGGTCGGGCACAGCGCGATGGACGGCGTGGCGATCGGCGCGGCCTTCCAGATCGGCGGCGGCATGGGCGCCGCCGTCGCGGTCGCGGTGATCGCCCACGACTTCGCCGACGGCTTCAACACGTACACACTCGCCCACGCCTACGGCAACGCCCGGCGCCGCGCCCTCGCCATGCTGGTCGCGGACGCGGTGGCACCGGTCGCCGGCGCAGCCTCCACCCTCTTCTTCACGATCCCCGAGCCACTGCTCGGCGGTTACCTGGGCCTGTTCGGCGGCGCGCTGCTGTACCTCGCGGCGGCCGAGATCCTGCCCGAGGCCCACCACGACCACCCGGCCCGCTCCACCCTGGTGTGCACGGTCGCCGGGGTGCTGTTCATCTGGCTGGTCGTGGGAGCCGCCCACTGACCGCCCGTCCGCCCCGCTCACAGCTTCCCGCCCCGTCCGCCCGCGCGCCGCGGCGGTGCGATGAGCGTCGACAGATACGGCAACGGCCGCCCGTCCAGCTCCGCCGCCGGGCGCACCGACTCCTCCGGCAGCCCGAGCGCCGACCCCCATACCGCGTCGTCGAGCCGCCCGGTCTCCCGCAGCGCCTCGGCGACCTCACCGGCCTGCCGCCCGAACTTGTAGGCGACGACGGTGCCGGGCCCGGCAAGAGCCTCCTTGAGCACGGCGCTGCCGGCGGTGACCGGCACCAGCGTCAACGGCTCGGTCCCCTCGGTCAGCACGGCCCCGGACCGGGCGGCGAGATCCTGCATGGCGGTGATCCCCGGCACGGTCTCGACGACCAGCCCCGGCACGAGTGCGCCGGCGGTCTGCGCGAGATAGGTGAACGTCGAGTAGACGTGGGGGTCCCCGATCGTCGCGAACGCCACGGTGCCGCGCTCCCGCAGCAGCCCGGCGACCCGCTCACCGGCCGCGTCCCAGGCCGCCTCCCGCCGCTTCCGGTCGCTCCGCTCGTTCAGCGCGAACACCACCCGGACGACCTTCTCGGCGGGCACGTAGTGCAGCACGGTCGCCTCGGCCCGCCCCCGCTCACCCGTGTCCATCACCGGGACGACGACGACATCGGCGGCCCGCAGCGCGTTGACGCCCTTCACGGTCACCAGCTCCGGGTCCCCGGGCCCGACGCCCACCCCGATCAGTCTGCTGCTCATGACGTCCGGCACCTCTCCACGAACCGACGGGCGACACCGGGCTCGGACGCCCAGTGGGTGTGCAGATAACTGGCGTGCACGTTCTTCTCGACGAACCCCTCGACCCGCCGCTCGGGCACCCTCAGCCCCCACGCGGGGGAGGCCCCGGCCCCCGGCTCGACGACCGTCCGATGGAACTCGTGCCCCCGCATCCGCGTCCCGGCCGCGGCCAGCACACTGTCGCTGACGGCCACGGCATCCCGGTACCCGAGCGTCAGCCGCTCCGACATCCGCGCGGAGGCGTCCAGCACCCCGCACATCGGCAACCCGTCCAACTCCCGGCACAGGTAAAGCAACCCGGCACACTCAGCGGCGACGGGACCCCCGCTCGCGGCAAGCTCGCCAATCTGCGTGCGCAGCGCCTCGTTGGCGGACAACTCGGAGGCATACACCTCGGGAAACCCACCCCCGATGACCACCCCGGAGGTCCCCCCGGGCAACGCCTCGTCCCGCAGCGGATCAAAGGTGACGACCTCCGCCCCGGCGGCGGTCAACAACTCGGCATGCTCGGCATAGGAAAAGGAGAACGCGGCCCCACCGGCGAGGGCGATGACGGGTTCTTTCAGCCCGTTCGGCGTTTGAGGACGAGCGCCAAGGTCCGCCCCTCCCAGCCCGTCCGGCGCTTGAGGACGAGGCCCGCCAGGGCCGACAGGGGGGCCTGGGGGCGCAGCCCCCAGGGACGGGGAGGGAAGGGGCGGCGGGGGCGAAGAAACCAGGGCAGCACCCGCATCCCAGGCCGCACACGCCAAGGGCCCCGCACCGCGAGCCAAGGCGACAAGCCCTTCGAGATCACACCCGCCGGCGACAAGCGCCCCCATCGCAGCAACAGCCTCGACAGCCAAGTCCCCCCGCTCAGCCGCAGGCACAAGCCCAAGATGCCGAGACGGAGTCTCAACCCCCGCCCCCCGCCGCAACACCCCCATCACAGGAACCCCGGTCGCCTCCAACGCCTCCCGCAGCACAGCCTCATGCCGATCCGAAGCCACCTTGTTGAGGATCACACCCCCGACCCGGACCTCCGGATCGAAGCTCACGAACCCATGCACCAGCGCCGCCACCGACCGCGCCTGCGCCGACGCGTCGACGACCAGCACCACCGGCGCCCGCAACACCTTCGCCACCTGCGCGGTGGACGCCAGCTCACCCTCCCCCGACGCCCCGTCGAACAGCCCCATCACGCCCTCGACGACGGCGATGTCACACCCTCGCGCCCCGTGCGCGAACAACGGAGCCACCAGCTCGACCCCGCACAAGTACGCATCGAGGTTCCGCCCCACCCGCCCGGTGGCGAGCGCGTGATACCCGGGATCGATGTAGTCCGGCCCCACCTTGTGAGGCGACACGGCCATCCCGCGTGCCGACAACGCGGCCATCAACCCCGTGGCGACGGTGGTCTTCCCGCTCCCCGACGAGGGCGCGGCGACGACCAGCCGCGGGACGGAGCGGTCGGACCCGACGGCGGCCCCCGTCACCACTCGATCCCCCTCTGCCCCTTCTGCCCGACGTCCATCGGATGCTTCACCTTGGACATGTCGGTCACCAGATCGGCGAGGTCGACGAGCTCAGCCGGCGCGTTGCGCCCCGTGATCACGACATGCTGCGTCCCCGGCCGCTCCCGCAGCACGGACACCACCTCGGCCGTCTCCACCCACCCCCAGTGCATCGGGTAGGCGAACTCGTCGAGCACGTACAGCCGGTACGTCTCGGCGGCCAGGTCCCGCTTGACCTGCTCCCAGCCCTCGCGGGCCTTCTCCTCGTTGCTGACGTTGTCCCCCTGCAGCTCGCGCTGCACCCAGGACCAGCCCTCGCCCATCTTGTGCCAGGCGACGGACCCGCCCTCACCGGAGTCACCGAGCACCCGCAGCGCCCGCTCCTCGCCGACCTTCCACTTCGCCGACTTGACGAACTGGAACACCCCGATCGGCCACCCCTGGTTCCAGGCGCGCAGCGCCAGCCCGAACGCGGCCGTCGACTTGCCCTTCCCCACCCCGGTGTGGACGACGACCAGCGGACGGTTCCGCCGCTGCCGCGTCGTCAGACCGTCGTCCGGCACGACACTCGGCTGCCCCTTCGGCATCAGGCGGCCCTCCTCTGCACGTCCTTGACCAGCCCGGCGATCGAGTCGGCCCGCAGCTCGTCGAGCGTCACGGCGGTTCCGCCCAGCTCACCGGCGAGCCGCCCGGCCAGCCCGAGCCGTACCGGCCCCGACTCGCAGTCCACGACCACCGAGGCGACGCCCTCCGCCGCGAACAGCCGAGCCGCCCGCGACGCCAGCGCGACGGGTTCCGGCCCACCGGTCGCCCGCCCGTCGGTCACCACCACGACCAGCGGCCTGCGCGCCGGATCCCGCAGCCGCTCCACCCGCAGCACGTCGTGCGCCTTGAGCAGCCCCGCGGCCAGCGGGGTGCGCCCGCCGGTCGGCAGCGACTCCAGGCGGGCCGCCGCCGCGTCCACCGACGAGGTGGGCGGCAGGGCGACGTCGGCCGCCGACCCCCGGAAGGTCACCAGCCCCACCTTGTCCCGCCGCTGGTAGGCGTCCAGCAGCAGCGACAGCACGGCGCCCTTCACGGCGCTCATCCGCTGCCGTGCGGCCATCGATCCGGAGGCGTCCACGACGAACAGCACGAGGTTACCCTCGCGCCCCTCCCGGGTTGCCTGCCGCAGATCGTCACGGCGCACCACCAGCCCGCGCCCCGACCGTCCCCGGGCCCGCTGGTGCGGGGCGGCGGCCCGCACCGTGGCGGCCAGGTGCAGCGTGGTCAGCGTGCCCTCGGGCCGGCGCGCACCCGTCGTCCGCCCGTGCTCGGTACGGGCCCGCGACCGCCGCCCGGCGGCCCCCTCACCGATCCCGGGAACGCTCAGCACCTTGGTGCGGAAGGGCTCCGCGGCCCGCGCGGGGGACCGCTCCCCGCCCCCACCGGGCGCGGGCTCACCCTCACCGCCCCCGGGCCGGGCGCCGGTGTCGTCGCCCGCGGGCCCCTCGTCCGGCTCCGGCTGCCCACCGCCCCCACCGGGACCATCGCCGTCCCCGTCCGGGCCGGGACCGTCGTCGCCCCCGAACTCCTCCAACGTCTCGTCCAGCTTCTCCTCGTCCAGCCCCGGCGCGTCGAACGGGTTGCGCCGCCGCCGATGGGGGAGGGCCAGCAGCGCCGCCTGCCGCACGTCCTCCGCCAGCACCTCCGTCCGCCCGGCCCACGCCGCCAGCGCGGTCGCCGTGCGCGCCATCACGATGTCGGCCCGCATGCCGTCGACCTCGAACGCCGCACAGGTCGCCGCGATCTGCCGCAGCGCCCCGTCGCCCAGCCGCACCGACGGCAGCAGTTCCCGCGCGGCGAGGATCCGCTGCCGTACGGCGGCCTCCTCGTCGGCCCAGCGCGCCGCGAAGCCGGCCGGATCGTCGTCGTACGCCAGCCGCCGCCGCACGACCTCGACCCGCTGGTCCGGCTCCCGGGAGGCCGCGACCTCGACGGTCAGGCCGAACCGGTCCAGCAGCTGCGGCCGCAGCTCGCCCTCCTCGGGATTCATCGTCCCGACCAGCAGGAACCGCGCCGCGTGCCGCACGGACACGCCCTCCCGCTCCACGTACGAGGCGCCCATCGCCGCCGCGTCCAGCAGCAGGTCGACCAGGTGGTCATGGAGGAGATTCACCTCGTCCACGTACAAAATGCCCCGGTGCGCGGCGGCCAGCAGACCGGGTTCGAACGCCTTCACGCCCTCCGCCAGCGCCCGCTCGATGTCGAGCGCACCCACCAGCCGGTCCTCGGAGGCGCCGACGGGCAGCTCGACCATCCGCGCGGGACGCGAAGCGCCGACCGTGCCCTCGTGCGGCCCGTCCGGGCACCCCGGGTCGGGTGCGACCGGGTCGCAGGAGAACCGGCAGCCCGGCACCACCGCGACCTCCGGCAGCAGCGCGGTGAGCGCCCGCACGGCGGTCGACTTGGCGGTGCCCTTCTCGCCGCGCACCAGCACACCGCCGACGGACGGGGACACCGCGTTCAGCAGCAGCGCGAGCCGCAGGTCGTCCTGGCCCACGACGGCCGTGAAAGGAAAGGGGGTGGTCACTGGTCGTCGCCCTCCGAGTCGCCTTCGAGGTCGCCCTCGAGTTCCAGGTAGGTGGCGCGCAGCCGCTCCAGCGTGCCGGCGTCGGGCTCCGTCCACAGCCCGCGCTCCGCCGCCTCCAGCAAACGCTCCGTGATGCCCCGCAGCGCCCACGGGTTGGACTGCTTCATGAACTCCCGGTTCTCCGGCGAGAACACGTACTCCGCGCTGAGCTTCTCGTACATCCAGTCGTCCACGACGCCGGCCGTGGCGTCGTAGCCGAACAGGTAGTCCACGGTCGCCGCCATCTCGAAGGCGCCCTTGTAGCCGTGTCTGCGCATCGCCGCCATCCAGCGCGGGTTGACCACCCGCGCCCGGAACACCCGGTGCGTCTCCTCGCCCAGCGTGCGCGTCCTCACCTGGTCCGGGGTCGCCGAGTCACCCACATACGCCTCGGGGCTCTCGCCCGTCAGGTGCCGGACCATGGCGACCATGCCGCCGTGGTACTGGAAGTAGTCGTCCGCGTCGACGAGATCGTGCTCACGGGTGTCGACGTTCTTCGCCGCCACCGCGATCCGCCTGAACGCCGTCTCCATGTCGCCGCGCGCCGCCCGCCCGTCGAGCCCGCGCCCGTAGGCGTAGCCGCCCCACACCGCGTACACCTCCGCGAGGTCGGCGTCGGAGCGCCAGTTCCGGGCGTCGATCAGCGGCAGCAGCCCCGCCCCGTACGCCCCCGGCTTGGAGCCGAAGACGCGCGCGGTGGCCCGCCGCCGGTCACCGTGCGCGGCGGCGTCCTCCTCCACGTGCGCCCGTACGTAGTTGGACCCGGCCGACTCGTCCAGCTCGGCCACCGCCCGCACGGCGTCGTCGATCAGCCCCACGACGTGGGGGAACGCGTCCCGGAAGAATCCGGAGATGCGGACCGTGACGTCGACGCGGGGCCGGCCCAGCTCCTCCAGGGGCACGATCTCGAAGCCGGTCACGCGGCGGGACGCGTCGTCCCACACCGGACGGCAGCCCAGCAGCGCCAGGATCTCGGCGATGTCGTCACCCTGCGTGCGCATCGCGGACGTGCCCCACACCGTCAGGCCGACGGACCGCGGGTACGCGCCCGTGTCCTCCAGGTACCGCCGGACCAGAGAGTCCGCCAGCGACTGCCCGACCTCCCAACTCAGCCGCGACGGGATGGCCTTGGGGTCGACCGAGTAGAAGTTCCGGCCGGTCGGCAGCACGTTGACCAGCCCGCGCGTGGGCGAGCCGGAGGGACCCGCCGGGACGTACCCGCCGTCCAGCGCGTGCAGGATGTGCCCGATCTCGTCCGTCGTCCGGGCCAGCCGGGGCACGACCTCCTCGCACGCGAACCGCAACACGGCCACCGCGTCCGCGAGTTCCGTGCCCAGCACGTTCCGCACCAGCCCCGGCACGGTGCCGGCCGCCCAGTCCCGCTCCTCCATGCCCTCCGCGAGCCGTCGGCACAGCTGCTCGAGGAGGTCGATCGCGTCGGCGGCCGTACGCGACGGGCCGTCCACCAGGTCCGTCAGCTCCGCGGGCGCCTTCACCGGCGCGCCCGGCTCGGCCAGCAGGTCCTTCTCCACCATCCCGAAGTGTGCGGCGAGGCAGGCCCGCAGACCAGGCAGGGCGTTGGCCCGCCCGCCCCACACCTGCGAGGCGCGCAGCACCGCCAGCACCAGGTTCACCCGCGGCTCACCGACCGGTCCGCCGCCGAGGATGTGCAGGCCGTCGCGGATCTGCACGTCCTTGATCTCGCACAGGTAGCCGTCGATGTGCATGACGAACTCGTCGAACGCGTCGTCGTCCGGCTGGTCGTCGACATGCAGGTCGTGGTGCAGCTCGGCGGCCTTCACCAGCGTCCAGATCTGCGCCCGCACGGCCGGGGCCTTCGCCGGGTCCAGGTCGGAGACCAGCGCGTACTCGTCGAGCAGCTGCTCCAGCTTGGCGAGGTCGCCGTAGGTGTCGGCGCGGGCCATCGGCGGCACCAGGTGGTCGACGACCGTGGCGTGCCCGCGCCGCTTGGCCTGGGTGCCCTCGCCGGGGTCGTTCACGATGAACGGGTAGACCAGCGGCAGGTCGCCCAGCACCGCGTCCGGCGCACACCCGGCGCCCAGCCCGAGGCCCTTGCCGGGCAGCCACTCCATCGTGCCGTGCTTGCCCATGTGGACGATCGCGTCGGTGCCGAAGCCCCCCTCCGACGGTGCGGCCTCCAGCCAGCGGTAGGCGGCCAGGTAGTGGTGGGACGGCGGCATGTCCGGGTCGTGGTAGATGGCGATCGGGTTCTCCCCGAAGCCACGCGGCGGCTGGATCATCACCACGACGTTCCCGAACTGGAGGGACGCCAGCACGATGTCGTCCCCGTCGACGTACAGCGATCCCGGCGGCTCACCCCACGCCTCGGTCATCGCCTCCCTCACCTCCGGGACCAGCGACGCGAACCAGGCCCGGTAGTCAGCCAGTGGCACACGCGCGGGCGCGGCGGCCAACTGCTCCTCCGTCAGCCACTCCACGTCGTGCCCGCCGGCCGCGATCAGCCGGTGGATCAGCTCGTCGCCCTCGGACGGGTGCCCGTCGACGGCGTACCCGGCGTCCCGCAGCGCGTCCAGCACCCGCACGGCCGACGCGGGCGTGTCCAGGCCCACCGCGTTGCCGACACGCGAGTGTTTCGTCGGGTACGCGGTGAAGACCAACGCCAGCTTCTTCTCCGCGTTCGGCTTGTGGCGCAGGGCCGCGTGCCGTACGGCGATCCCGGCGACCCTCCCGGCCCGCTCGGGGTCGGCGACGTACACCGGCACGTCGTCCGGGCCCTGCTCCTTGAAGGAGAACGGGACGGTGATCAGCCGCCCGTCGAACTCGGGGATGGCGACCTGCATGGCCGCGTCCATGGGGGAGAGGGCCGCGTCGGACTCCTCCCAGGCCCCGCGCGAGGTCGTGAGGCACAGCCCCTGCAGCACCGGCACGTCCAGCTCGGCGAGCGCGCCGACGTCCCAGGCTTCCTCCTCACCGCCCGCCGACGCCTGCGAGGCGTGGGTGCCGCCGGCCGCGAGCACCGTGGCGACCAGCGCGTCCGCCCGGCCCAGCAGCTCGTACAGCGCCGGGTCGGCGCCGCGCAGCGAACCGCAGTACACGGGCAGCGCGTTGGCGCCGCGTGCCTCGATCGCGTCGCACAGGGTGTCCACGAAGGCGGTGTTGCCGCTGAGTTCGTGCGCGCGGTAGAAGAGCACGCCCACGGTCGGACGTCCCGGCTCCACCGCTCGCGAGCCGTGCACGCCGAACTCCGGCATGCTGCGCGGCTGTTCGAACCCCTCGCCGGTCAGGAGCACCGTGTCCGAGAGGAACCGGGCCAGCTCCGCGAGGTTCTCCGGGCCGCCTTCGACGAGGTACCGCAGCGCCTCGGCCACCACGCCCGCCGGGACGCTCGACTCGGCCATCAGCTCCGCGTCCGGCACGGTCTCCCCGCCGAGCAGCACCGTGGGGATGCCGGACGCCTCGAGCGCGGCCAGCCCGTCCTCCCAGGCGCGCTTGCCGCCCAGCAGCCGCACCACGGCCAGGTCGGCGCCGTCGAGCAGTGCGGGCAGTTCGTCCGCGACGTCCACGCGGGTGGGGTTGCCGATCCGGTAGGTGGCGCCGGAGGCGCGGGCCGCCAGCAGGTCCGTGTCGGCGGTCGACAACAACAACACAGTGCTCATGCGGGCGCTCCCGGGGGGATGAAGGGCAGTCCTCGTGGCGCGCCGGACTCGATGAGCCGCCACAGCGCGTCGGTGTCCGCGTGCTGTTCGATCAGGTCGCCGAGCCGGTCGAGCTGCTCCTCGCGCAGCGCGGCGAAGGAGGTGTCGGGGGCCGGCACGAAACGGCGGCCCGCGCGGGCGGCCACCGCGCGCAGGAAGGCCCGTCGGAAATCGTCCGACTCGAGCGCCCCGTGCCAGTGCGTGCCCCAGGTGCCGCCGACCCGGCAGCCGTCCAGGAAGGCTTCGCCTCCCAGTACTTCGGCGACCCCGTGATGGATCTCGTAGCCCTCGACGCGTTCCCCGAGGGCCTCGCCGACCGGGCGCGCCAGGGTCTTCTCGCGGGCGAACCGCACCCGCACCGGCAGGACGCCGAGCCCGTCCACCTGGCCCGCGCGGCTCTCCACGTCGTCCTCGATGTGCTCGCCGAGCAGCTGGAAGCCGCCGCAGACGCCCAGCAGCGGCCGGCCCTCGGCTGCCCGCCGCACCAGCGCGTCCGCCAGCCCGCGCTCCCGCAGCCAGCGCAGCGCCTTCACGGTCCCGCGGGTGCCGGGCACGACCACGAGGTCGGCGTCGGCGAGTTCGTCCGGCCGGTCCACGAACCGCACCACGACGCCCGGTTCGGCGGCCAGCGCGTCCACGTCCGTGAAGTTCGACATCAGCGGCACCGCGCACACGGCGACCCGCAGCACCTCCTCGCCGGCCGGCGCGGCCACCGCGGACTCCCGCACGGCGCCCCGGAGCGACACGCGGAGGCCGTCCTCCTCGTCGATGCCGAGCCCGTGCCGGAACGGCAGCACGCCGTAGGTGCGCCGCCCGGTCAGGCCGTGCAGCATCTCCAGGCCCGGCTCCAGCAGGGAGACGTCCCCGCGGAACTTGTTGACCAGGAACCCGGCGACCAGCTCCTGGTCCTCCGGGGAGAGCAGGGCGACCGTGCCGAAGAAGGACGCGAACACGCCACCCCGGTCGATGTCCCCGACGACGAGGACCGGCAGCCCGGCGTTGCGGGCGATGCCCATGTTCACGATGTCGGTGCGCCGCAGATTGATCTCGGCCGGGCTCCCGGCGCCCTCGCAGATCACCGCGTCGTACTCGCTCCGCAGCCGCTCCAGGCAATCGAGGACCGTGCCGAGGAGGCGCTCCTGACGGCCGCCGTGGTAGCCGCGGGCGCTCATCTCGCCGACCGGGCGGCCCATCAGCACGACCTGGCTGGACCGCTCGCCCCCCGGCTTCAGCAGCACCGGGTTCATCAGCGCCGTCGGTTCCACCCGGCACGCCTGGGCCTGCATGGCCTGGGCCCGCCCGATCTCGGCGCCCTCACGCGTGACGAACGAGTTGAGCGACATGTTCTGCGCCTTGAACGGCGCGACCTTCACCCCTTGGCGCACCAGCCACCGGCAGATCCCGGCGGTGACCACGCTCTTGCCGGCGTCCGAGGTGGTTCCGGCGACCAGCAGTCCGCCCCCGCTCACTTCGCACGTCCCTTCAGGACGCGCCGCGCGGCCACCCCGGCCGCGAGCGCCAGCCAGCCGACCCGCCGTGACAGGCGCACCGCCCGGTCGATGTCGGTGACGGCGACGGGACGCCCGCCGCCGTTGAGGACGGGCCGGTGCTCGACCCGGCCGCCGTAGGAGAGGGTGCCGCCGAGCCGTACGCCGAGCGCGCCCGCGAAGGACGCCTCCACGGGGCCGGCGTTGGGGCTCGGATGCTTCGCGGCGTCCGCGCGCCAGGCTTGTACCGCCCCGCGCGGGTCCGGCCCGGACAAGGCGGCGAGTACGGCCGTCAGGCGTGCCCCCGGCCACCCGGCGACGTCGTCCAGGCGGGCCGACGCCCAGCCGTAACGGCGGTAGCGGGGCGACTTGTGACCCACCATCGCGTCCAGGGTGTTGACGGCCCGGAAGCCCACCAGACCCGGCACCCCGGCGACCGCGCCCCATACGAGGGCGCCCACGACGGCGTCGGAGGTGTTCTCGGCGACGGACTCCACCACGGCGCGGGCGATCCCGTCGGCGTCCAGGGCCTGCGGGTCCCGGCCGCACAGGTGCGGCAGCCGCTCCCGGGCCGCCTCGACGTCACCGGACTCCAGCGCCCGCCCGACGGCACGCGCCTCCCGGGCCAGCGAGGTGCCGCCGACGACGGCCCAGGTGGCGACGCCGGTCAGGGCGACGGAGGCGGCGGGACTACGGCGTACGGTGCGGGCGGCCAGGCTCGAGAGCGCGACGGCGCCGCCGACGCACACGGCGGTGTGCACGGCCCCGCGGCCCCGGTCGTCCCACCACAGCACCCGCTCCACGGCAGCCGCGGCCCGCCCGAAAGCGGCGACCGGATGCCCGCGGCGGGGATCGCCGAGGAGCAGGTCGCCCAGGAGGCCGGCAGCGGCGCCGTACGCGAACACGCGATCGGCACCCATGGGTTCAGCCGGTGACGGATCCGGAGGGAACGGCCCCGGAGGGGGGCGGGGAGTCGCTGATCGACCTCGACAGGCAGCCGCGCATGGCGATATGTCCTCACTCAGGGTGTCCGCGCCCTGGTTCGACGAGACCGGCGGCGAGAGTTCCTGGCTCCCGGGGTGGGCACCCCGGTGACAGTGGCGGGACCGCGCCGGATTCGCACCGGCTTCCTCTCCTGCCGCCGTGTTGGCGGAGGCAGTCCACCACGCCCCCGGAAGGGCCGTCAACTTGCCTTTGACCTGCGGGGCTCAAGTGTGCTGAGGCCCACAGAGGGGCTCACGTGGGTGAACGGCGGCGGAGCCGGGCACGCGGAAGCGGGCGGGACGGAAGCCGGTGCTCCCGTCCCGCCCGCCGCCGCGCGCCGCCTGTGATCAGGCCATGATCAGGTAGATGCCGTAGCCCACCGCCGCCGCGCACGCGGCGAAACAGGCGTAGGCGCCGGTGACCGCGAGGGCCGAGGACCGGCCCTCGGCGGTGGCCCGCTCGCGGCGGGACAGGCCGGAGATGCCGAGGGTGAACAGGGCCACCAGGGCCACGGTGATCACGAGGCTGACGCCGAAGACGGAGCCGAGGGCCGCCCAGTCGATTGTCATGGTGCTTCTTCCTTCGTGCCGGGCGCGGTCAGACGGTGGTGGCGGCCGACGGGGCCTGCGGGTCGGTGGCCGCGGGGGCGGGGATGGTGGCCGAGAGCTCCTCGGCCGCCGGGTTCGCCGGCGGCGGGGTCACCGCCGCGATGGCCTGCGTCACCACACCGGGGGGCTCCTCGGCGGGGGCGTCGTGGTCGTTGACGTTGGTGTGGTCGACGACCTCGCGCCGGGAGATCTTCCAGATGGCCGCGCTGGAGGCGATGAGGAAGACGGCCACGACGGCGGTGCCCCAGTCGCCGAAGCCGCACACCCACTCGGCGAGCGCCGCGACGACGGCGGCCGCCGGCAGCGTCAGGCCCCAGGCGACGAACATCCGGGTGGCCGTGGACCAGCGGACCACACCGCCCTTGCGGCCCAGGCCCGCGCCCATCACGGCACCGGAGACGGAGTGCGTCGTCGACAGCGAGAAGCCCAGGTGCGAGGAGGCCAGGATGACTGTCGCGGCGCTGGTCTGGGCGGCGAAGCCCTGCTGCGGCCGGAGGTCGGTCAGGCCCTTGCCCATGGTGCGGATGATGCGCCAGCCGCCCAGGTAGGTGCCGAGCGCGATGGCGATGCCCGCGGAGAGGATGACCCACACGGGCGGGTCGGAGTCGGGGGCGACGGCGCCGCCGGCGACCAGGGCGAGCGTGATGATGCCCATCGTCTTCTGGGCGTCGTTGGTGCCATGGGCCAGGGAGACCAGGCCGGCGGAGGCGATCTGCCCGGCGCGGTAGCCCTTCTCGGAGGCCTTGCCGTCGATGTTCCGGCCCATCCGGTAGGTGAGCCGGGTGGCCAGCAGCGCGGCGACGCCGGCCACCACCGGGGCGGCGATCGCGGGGATGAGGACCTTGGTGACCAGCACGTCGCCGTGGACCGCGCCGAAGCCGGCGGAGGCGACCGTGGCGCCGATCAGACCGCCCATGAGGGCGTGCGACGAGCTGGACGGCAGGCCGACCAGCCAGGTGAGGAGGTTCCAGAGGATCGCGCCGACCAACGCGGCGAAGATGACCTCGGGACGGATGCCGGCCTCGTCGACGAGGCCCTTGGAGATCGTGTTCGCGACCTCCACCGAGAGAAATGCGCCGACAAGGTTCAGCACGGCGGACATGGCCACCGCGACCTTGGGCTTGAGCGCACCGGTCGAAATGGTCGTTGCCATCGCGTTCGCGGTGTCGTGGAAACCGTTCGTGAAATCGAACGCGAGTGCGGTTACCACCACAATCGCGAGGATCAGCGAGAAGCTTTCCATTTACCCAGGCAATCGTTCGAGGTCATTGGCTGGTCGAACGTAGGTAACCAGGGTGAACGGAAGATGAACTGGAATGGGCATCGTGGTGACCGTAAGAGGGGGTCGGTGCTCCGCCGGACAGCCCAGGCCGCAAGGGCTCCTGGCAGGATCGCCGCATGGCTGAACAGGGCCCGCGCGAGCGGGAAACGGAAGGCGCCGTGAGTGGCGCCCGGGACACGGGGGGTCCGCGCGCCGGACGGGCGGGCGAGGAGACGGCGCGGGCCTGGGCGGAGGTGGTGGGGACCGCCCGCCGGACCGTCGCCGACGGGCTCGTCGTGGGGACCTCCGGCAACGTCTCGGTGCGGGTCGGCGACACCGTCCTGGTGACACCCTCGGGGGTGCCGTACGACCGGCTCCGGCCGGCCGACGTGACCGGCGTGGACCTCACCGGCCGGCAGGTGCTCGGCACCCTGGTCCCGACCAGCGAGCTGCCCCTGCACCTGGCCGTGTACCGCGAGACCGACGCGCGCGCCGTGGTGCACACCCACGCCGTGCACGCGACCGCCGTCTCCACCCTCGTCGACGAGCTGCCGCCGATCCACTACATGACCGCCGCCCTCGGCGGCCCCGTCCGGGTGGCCCGCTACGCCGCCTACGGCACCCCCGAGCTGGCCGCGCACACCCTGCGCGCCCTGGAGGGCCGCACCGGCTGCCTGCTGCGCAACCACGGCACCCTCACCTACGGCGCGACCCTCGACCAGGCCTACGACCGCGCCGCCCAGCTGGAATGGATGTGCCGGGTGTGGCTGACCGCCTCCTCGGTGCCGGGACTGTCCCCCAGCCTGCTGAGCGCCGGACAGCTGGCGGAGGCGGGGGAGCGCCTGCGGGGGTACGGGCAGCGGGGGTGACCGGGCGGTCACGGAGCTACGGCGGCGGGGCGGCGGGCCGAGGCCGCGAGCGGCCGGGCCGGTGCCGTTGTCCGGGGCACCGCCCACTGGCCGCGTCCGCGTTCGGCCCCGACACTGGGAGGCGTGCGCACTGTCAGAGCGACGGCCGCTGCCGTCACCGCCGTGATAGGGGCCGGCGCCGCCGCTGTGGCCGCCGGCCGGTTCGCCAGCGACGCTGCCCTGAGGATCCCCTCGGGCAAGCCCCTGCCCACCGAGCCCGGACTCACCGTCCACGCCACCGCCGCGGGCCAGGTCACCCTCACCCGTGACCTGGCCGCGCTGCGGCCCGGCCGCCACGGCCTGGTCGGCCGCGGCTTCCACGCGGTGGTGGGACCCGTGCTGTCCGTCGCCTCCAACCCCGCCGACACCGTCGTACGGCGTCTGGAACGCGTCACCTACGGCACACCGGAACCCGGCGACCGGGCCAGGTTCACGCCGAACGTGTACGTCGGCGACCCGGGGACCGCGCTCGGCGTCGACCACACCGTTGTCGACGTGCCGGGCGAACTCGGGCTCCTGCCCGCGTGGTTCGTGAACGGCGCCCGGGACACCTGGGTGATCGCCGTGCACGGCCTCGGCGCCACCCGGGAACACACCCTGAACGTCCTCCAGGCCCTGCGCCGCAACCAGTTCCCGGTGCTCGCCCCCGCCTACCGGGGCGACCCGGACGCGCCCCGTTCCCCCGACGGGCTCAACCACCTCGGCGAGACCGAGTGGCGCGATCTCGACGCCGTGATGCGGCATGCGGTGGACTCCGGCGCCCGCCGGGTGGTCCTCTACGGCTGGTCCACGGGCGCGACCATGGCGCTGCGCGCCGCCGCCCGCTCCGAGGTCCGCGACCGGGTCGCCGGCCTGATCCTGGACTCCCCGGTGCTCGACTGGGAATCCACCCTGCGCGCCCTCGCCCACGCCCACCGCACCCCCGGCGCGCTGCTGCCGCTCGCGGTCCGCGCCGCCCAGGGCCGCACCGGCCTGTACGGGGACCACCGGCCCGGCGCCCTCCACCTGGACGGCATCGCGGTCCCGACGCACATCTTCCACGGCCCCGACGACACGGTGGCGCCCTGGCGGTTCTCCCGCCGGCTCGCCGCCGCCCATCCGAACACCGTCACCCTGCAGACCGTCAGGGGCGCCTCGCACGCCGCCATGTGGAACGCCGACCCGGACACGTACGAGGAGTCGCTGCGGAGGTTCCTCACCCCCTTGATGTGAGGGCCGCACGGGGGCGGTGCGGAGGATTCCGTTTAGCGTCGTACCAGTGGCTTGATCGGGCCCCTCCGGCCCCGTCCGGGCCCGGAGGGTGACCGGCCCCGCGGCCCCCGCCGGCATTCCGTTTGGGCTTTCGGTCCGTCACCAGGAAGACTGCACCCGTGACGTCCCGTATCCCGCGCGACTCCAGGCTTCGACTCGTCCGTCCGCGACCCCTGGCCGGCGCCCCCGCAGCGATCGAGCAGCGGCGCGCCCGCCGCCCCGCGCCCCGCCCCCCGGAGGGCACGCCCGCACCGGCCGAGCTGGCCGGAATGGCTCGCTCCGTGCTGGCCGCGGCCGCCCGTGTGGCCCGCTGGGCCGACCGCGCCCTCGGCCCCGGCGGCGACAGCGCCACCGCCGACGGCAAGGCCACCCTGTCCGACGCGACCGCCCGGCGGGCGGCCGAGGCCCTCGGACTGACCGCCGATCAGGTCCGTGCCGACTGGGACACCGCCCGGCTGGCCGGCCTCATCGAGGTGCACGGCGACAGCGCCCGCCCCGGGTGGCGGCTGCGCGCCTGGGACCGCGACGACAGCGCCGTGCTGCGCGGCTGGGTCGCCCTCTGCGACGCCTGGTCGCTCGCCTGCCCCGAACCGGGGGAGCACGAGCCGGCCGCCGTCGCCGAGGTCGTGACGGCCATGCCGCAGGTGCTGTCCTTCCTGCAGCTGTCCGCCGGGCCCGTGCCCCTGCCCCAGTTGCTCGACCTGCTGGAGCAGCGCGTCACCGAACTGCGCACCGAGCGCTGCGAGGTCGACTACGGGCCCCGGCCCGGAGCGCCCGCCGCCGCCCCGGAGCCCCGGCCCGCGCCCGCCGAGCCGCCCGCCGCCGACGCCCCGCTCGAACCTCTGCTGGACTGGGCGCTGCGCGCCCTCGCCTCCGTCGGCGCCCTGACCTACGGCGACGGACAGGCCACCCTCACGCCGCTCGGCAGCTGGGCGGTGTGGGTCAAGCTGGAGCAGATCTGCGTCGCCGCGCAGAGTCCCGCCGGCAACATCGAGCAGGGCGCCGAGGACATGCTGCGCGGGTGCGCGCGGCTGCGCCCGGCCGCCGCCCGCGCCGAGTACCGCGCCTGGCTGGCCGCCCGGCCGGTCGGCAGCGCCGTCACCGAGCTGATCGCCGCCGCACGGGGCGAGGACGCCCTGCTGCGCGGGCTCGCCTTCGAGGCGCTGCGGGTGGTCGGCGCGCCCGCCGAGCCCGAGGTGCGCGCCGTGCTCGACGAACCCGCGCTGCGGCCGTACGCCCTGTTGTGGCTGGCCGAGCACGACGGCGTCGACCCCGAGGACGCGCACGAGGTGCTCACCCGCGAGGAGGCGACGTGGCTGTGGGTGGACACGGCGGCGGCGGTCGCCGACCACGGTGAGGCTCCGCTGCTGGTGCGGCACCTGGAGACCGCCGTCCAGCCCACGGTGCCGTCCCTCCTCGACGAGGTCCGCGCGGTGGGCCACCCCCGCACGGTCCAGGTATTGGTCGCCCTGGCCGCCGCCCACCCGGACCCTGCCTTCGCGAAGGCACTCCGCAGAGCGGCCTTCCAGGTCCACACAGGCGGCTGACCGTCCGCCCCGCCGCGCGAGCCCACGCGGTGCAGCGGCGGAGGCACCGTCCTGTACGGGCCGCCGGCCCGCCGCCCGCACGCCTCCGGCTCCCGTCGGCGCCCGCACACGTCCGGCTCCCGTCCCCGCCCGCCGCGGGCGCGGCGCCGAGCCGCCCACGGCCACCGGGGGGCCGGGGGCTGTCGTACGCCGGGTGCGGGCCGCCGGGGGCCGCTCGCGCAGTTCCCCGCGCCCCTGAACCCGCCGACGGCGGGCAGTCGTGCCTCTCCCTGCGCCTCAAGGGCCTGGGAGGTACCCGAGGGCGATGGGGGAGGGGGGACGCAGCGGCACCCCTACGACGGGCGCGCCGCCCCACACGGCCCGGCACCACCCCGGCCCAGGCGCGCCCCGGGCACCAGTGCCCCGGTGCCCACGAGGCGCCCCGTCCCACGCACGGTGCCCCAAGGCACCCGCCCGCGGACGACGCGAAGGGCGACGCCCCCGTCCCGTCGGCCTACGCGCCCGCCTCCGGCGCGTACGTGCCGAAGCTCCACACGTTCCCCTCCAGATCACGAGCCATGTAGTCCCGCGACCCGTAGTCCTGGTCCGTAGGCGGCATCAGCACCTCCACCCCCTGTTCGACCGCCCGCCGATGATGGGCGTCGACGTCCTCCACCACGACGTACACCCCCGCCGGCCCCGCACCCTTCATCGCCGTGTCGAACACCCCGCCGCGCCCCGTGGAGCCCAGCATCACCACGCCGTTGCCCTGGGCCAGTTCGGCGTGCATCACCGTGCCGTCCTCGCCCTCGTACACCGACAGCTCGGTGAATCCGAAGGCCTCCGTCAGCTGCCGGACCGCGGCCTTCGCGTTTTTGTACAACAGCGTCGGAACGACGCTCGGACGCGTGCTGCCCGTGCCTGCCATGGCGATCACTTCCTCGTGTCCGGAGTGCACCGGGATGCCGTCGTCGCCCAGTGTGGCACCGGTCACCGACGGCCGCCGGGGAAGAACCGCGCGCGGAAAAGAGGTTGCACCGCCCCGTTAGAATGGCTCGCATGGCCATTCTCCTCGCGCATTAGACGGCGGGAACGTCCTCAGCCGCCCACCGCCACCCACACCTGCCCTGGAGTCTGTCCGTGATCTCCGCCTCCGGCATCGAGCTGCGCGCCGGTGCCCGCGTCCTCATCGAAAGCGCCACCTTCCGCGTCGCCAAGGGCGACCGCATCGGCCTGGTCGGCCGAAACGGCGCGGGCAAGACCACCCTCACCAAGGTCCTCGCCGGCCAGGGCATCCCCGCCGGCGGCACCGTCACCCGCTCCGGCGAGGTCGGCTACCTCCCGCAGGACCCCCGCACCGGCGACCTCGACGTCCTCGCCCGCGACCGCATCCTCTCCGCCCGCGGCCTCGACGTACTGATCCGCAAGATGCGGGAGAACGAGCAGCGCATCGCCAACGGCCAGGGGGCCACCCGGGAGAAGGCGCTGAAGCAGTACGAGCGCCAGGAGACCGAGTTCCTCACCAAGGGCGGGTACGCCGCCGAGGCCGAGGCCGCCACGATCGCCGCCGCGCTGAACCTCCCCGACCGGGTGCTCGGCCAGCCGCTGCACACCCTCTCCGGCGGTCAGCGCCGCCGCGTCGAGCTCGCCCGCATCCTGTTCTCCGACGCGGACACCCTGCTCCTCGACGAGCCGACGAACCACCTCGACGCCGACTCGATCGTCTGGCTGCGCGACTACCTCAAGACCTACCGCGGCGGCTTCATCGTGATCTCCCACGACGTCGACCTGGTCGAGACGGTCGTCAACAAGGTGTTCTACCTGGACGCCAACCGCGCTCAGATCGACGTCTACAACATGGGCTGGAAGCTCTACCAGCAGCAGCGCGAGGCGGACGAGAAGCGCCGTAGGCGCGAGCGGCAGAACGCCGAGAAGAAGGCGGCCGCGCTGCACTCGCAGGCCGACAAGATGCGCGCCAAGGCCACCAAGACCGTCGCCGCGCAGAACATGGCCCGCAGGGCGGACAAGCTGCTGTCCGGCCTGGAGGCCGAGCGGAAGTCCGACAAGGTCGCCAAGCTGCGCTTCCCCGAGCCGTCCCCGTGCGGCAAGACCCCGCTCATGGCGGAGGGACTGTCGAAGTCCTACGGCTCGCTGGAGATCTTCACCGACGTCGACCTGGCCATCGACAAGGGCTCCCGCGTCGTCATCCTCGGCCTCAACGGCGCGGGCAAGACCACCCTGCTCCGCCTCCTCGGCGGCGCCGAGAAGCCCGACACCGGCCGGGTCATCGAGGGCCACGGCCTCAAGCTCGGCTACTACGCGCAGGAGCACGAGACCCTCGACCCGGACCGCACGGTGCTGGAGAACATGCGCTCCGCGGCGCCCGACATGGACCTCGTCGAGGTCCGCAAGGTGCTCGGCTCGTTCCTGTTCTCCGGCGACGACGTCGACAAGCCGGCCGGAGTCCTCTCCGGCGGCGAGAAGACCCGGCTCGCCCTGGCGACCCTCGTGGTCTCCTCGGCGAACGTGCTGCTGCTCGACGAGCCCACCAACAACCTCGACCCGGCCAGCCGCGAGGAGATCCTCGGCGCCCTGCGCACCTACAAGGGCGCGGTCGTCCTCGTCACCCACGACGAGGGCGCCGTCGAGGCGCTCCAGCCGGAGCGGATCATCCTGCTGCCGGACGGCGTCGAGGACCTGTGGGGCTCCGACTACGCGGACCTCGTGGCCCTCGCCTGACGGTCGGCGCGGGCGGCGGGGCCGGACAGGACCGTCATCCGTGCGTGATCGAATGCGTGATCCACTGTGTATGGATCATTCGGCCCATCGGTGATCCATCAATCGTGTGAGATCTCCTCACCCCGAGGTGTGTCCTACACGGATTTCGCGGCCGGACCCCCGCAGAACCGGGGTCCGGCCGTCGCCCCTTTCTGACCTGGCACTTCTCGGAGAAACCCGATCGGCGGTCGCGGAAAAGTCCTTTGGAATTCCTCATTCCGGATGTGGGGACGCGCTCCCGTCGTCACAAGCTTGTCTCATCGACCTTGCCGAATGGGTGGCCATCGGGCCCGGGAGGGGTGATCATGAGGAGACCAGAGCGCACTTCCCATGAGGAGGCACGGGTGGCCGAGACTCTGAAGAAGGGCAGCCGGGTGACCGGCGCCGCGCGCGACAAGCTCGCGGCAGACCTGAAGAAGAAGTACGACGCCGGTGCGAGCATCCGGGCGTTGGCCGAGGAGACCGGCCGCTCGTATGGCTTCGTGCACCGCATGCTGAGTGAGTCGGGCGTCACGCTCCGAGGGCGTGGCGGGGCGACACGGGGCAAGAAGTCTCCGTCGGCCTGACCCGGGGCGCCCCGCAGACCCGATGGTGACCACCCGGTCGGCCGACTGACCGGCCGGGTGGTTACTGTGCAGTCACTTAGACGACCGCACCCATCGGAGGCGCCCCATGGCTTCGTCCCCCCAGGACCTCGGTCCGGTACTCGACAAGGACGGCGTACGGCTCACCGTCGACGACGCGATCGCCACGGTGACGCTGACCAACCCGGCCAAGCGCAACGCGCAGAGCCCCGCTCTGTGGCGCGCGCTGACCGAGGCGGGTCGGCTGCTGCCCGGCTCCGTCCGGGTCGTGGTGCTGCGCGGGGAGGGCAAGTCGTTCTCCGCCGGACTCGACCGGCAGATGCTCTCTCCCGAGGGCATCCCGGGTGAGCCGTCGTTCATCGACCTCGCGCGCAGTGACGACGCCGCGCTGGACGCCGCCATCGCCGGTTACCAGGAGGCGTTCACCTGGTGGCGGCGCAACGACCTGGTGACCGTCGCCGCCGTCCAGGGACATGCCATCGGGGCCGGGTTCCAGTTGGCCCTCGCCTGCGACCTGCGGGTCGTCGCGGACGACGTGCAGTTCGCCATGCGGGAGACCAGCCTCGGCCTGGTGCCCGACCTGACCGGCACCCACCCCCTGGTCGGCCTCGTGGGGTACGCCCGCGCGCTGGAGATCTGCGCGACCGGGCGCTTCGTCACGGCCGAGGAGTCGGTGAACATCGGCCTGGCCAACCTCGCCGTGCCCGCAGCCGACCTCGACGCCGCCGTCCAGGACCTGGCCGCGGCGCTGCTGGCCGCGCCCCGCGACGCCGTGATCGAGACGAAGGCCCTGCTGCGCGGCGCCCAGACCCGCACCTACGACGACCAGCGCGCCGCCGAGCGCGCCGCCCAGGCCCGCCGTCTGCGCGACCTGGCCGGCCTCGGCGAATAGCGAGCGGCGAACCGGCCGAGGCGGCGGAGCGGAGTCCTCCGGGGGCTCCTCCCCGCCGCCGCGTGCGCGAGCGCCGCGGCGGCCGGTCAGTCGAGGTCGGTGACCAGCACGGCCACCGTCGGCCGGTCCGGCAGCGACGCCGCCACGGCCGCGCGTACCGCCCGCGCGACCTCCAGGGGGCGGAACTCCGCCCCGACCGCGAGGTCCACGCGCGCGTGCCGCCGGGGCAGGGCGTCGCCCCCGGACGCAGGCTCGCTCAGCCGCACCGGCCGGCCCCAGGTGCCCGTCAGCCGGCTCACCCCCGGCACGGCGAGCACCGCCGCCGCGACCCGGTCCGTCTCCGCGTCACCCGCACGGCCCACACCGTCCGTCCCGGCCGTGTCCGACCGGTCCGCGGGCGCATCGGAGGCGTCGGAAGCGGACGGCGGCGGCAGGTCCGGCTCCGTGTCCAGCAGTTCCGTCACCCGCAGATCCACCTCCTCGACCGCGAGCCCCAGGCGTTCCGCCGCGGCCACCGCCAGTGCCGTGCGCAGACGGGACGCCGTCTCCGGGAGCGGCCACGCCGCCGTGGCCGCGAACTCCGCCGTCAGCCGCAGCGGGCCCGGCGGCAGCGCGCTCGGCGGGGCCGGTACGGCGGGCTCCGGGGCCACCTCCAAGTCGTCGGCGAGCCCCAGCCGCAGCCCGTCCACGCGCACCTCCGGCACCTCCCGTTCCACCGTGCGCCGCAACGCCGCACCGGCAGCCCCCTCCGCGATCCACGCGCCGTCGTGCCGCCCGCCCAGCGGCAGGATCCTGCCCAGCCCCACCTGCTGTCGCACCATCCGCGTCCACCGGTCCGCCGTCATTCCTCCAGCCTGCCGTATGTCTGGCGCGAATCGGGGCAAGCGCGCATACGGTGGTCGAAGGAGGACGACCGAAGGGATGTATGGCGATGACCGACATGACCGAAGGCGGCTCGGTACGGGCTCCTGACAACGAGAAGACCCTGGGTGACTCCGGCTCGCGCCGGGGCCAGGGCACACGGCGCGGCGGCGGCGCCCCCGCCGACCGGGGCCGCACGACCATCGCCGACGGCGTGGTGGAGAAGATCGCCGGGCTGGCCGCGCGGGACGTCGTGGGCGTGCACACCATGGGCAGCGGGATCTCCCGCACCTTCGGCGCCATGCGCGACCGGGTGCCCGGCGGGTCGAAGTCCGCGACGCGCGGCGTGAAGGCCGAGGTCGGCGAGGTGCAGACCGCGCTCGACCTGGAGATCGTCGTCGACTACGGCGTGTCCATCGCCGACGTCGCCAAGGACGTACGGGAGAACGTGATCGCGGCCGTCGAGCGGATGACCGGCCTCGAGGTGGTGGAGGTCAACATCGCGGTGAGCGATGTGAAACTGCCCGACGAGGAGGACGACGAGCCGGAGTCCCGACTGCAGTGAGACACGCTGAGCGGAGGAGCACAGCATGAGGATGGCCGTGGTCGGCATGATCGCCGGCATGGCGTTGGGTTTCGCCGGATACTTCGGCGGGTTCGGGGCCTTCCTGCTCGTGGCGGCCCTGGGCGCGGTGGGCTTCGTCGTCGGCAGGCTGCTCGAAGGGGACCTGGAACTGGGCGACTTCTTCCGTTCCCGTGACGAACGCCGGCGGTGACGGCGGTGGGCACGGAGGTGGCCGAGCAGGCCGGGGACCCGCGGACCGTCCTCCCGGGGGAACGCGGGGAGACCACGATCGCCGACCGGGTGGTCGCGAAGATCGCCTCCCAGGCTGCCCGTGAAGCCGTCGGCGCGCTGCCGCCGGACGCCGCGCCGCCGCACGCGAGCGTGGTCGTCCGCCACGGCAGCGCCCGGGTCCGGGTGCACGTCGAACTCGACTACCCCGGCGACATCGGCGGCCGGTGCGCGAGCGTGCGGCGGCAGGTGGTCGAACGGGTGCGCGCCCTGGCGGACATGGCCGTGCCGGAGGTCGTCGTCCAGGTGGAACGGCTGCACCTCGCCGTACGGCCCGAAGCAGTCGGCGGGAGGACACCATGACCGGACCCCCGGGCGCCACTGCGGACACGGCGCCCCCGCCCGCCGAGAGCGGCGCGACCACGGGCCCCGTCCCCGGCGGCCATCGGCGCTTCTGGTCGGCCCGCCGGATCCCCGCGGGCCTGCTGGCGCTGGTGATCCTGGTGATCGCGGGCGCCTTCCTGTACGACGTCGTCGCGGTGCGCGCCGACCGGGCCGGGATGAGCTGGCGCCGTGAGCTCGCCCGGCAACTGGCCGAACGTCCGCTGGACGACGTCTGGGTGCTGACCGGCGCCGCGGTCGCCGCCGCGCTCGGCCTGTGGCTGCTGGTGCTCGCGGTCACGCCCGGCCTGCGCTCGCTGCTGCCGATGCGCCGCACGCACCCCGACGTCCGCGCCGGACTGGACCGGGAGGCCGCCGCCACCGTGCTGCGGGACCGGTGCCTGGAGGTGGCCGGCGTGCAGTCGGCCCGGGTCACCGTGAAGCGACGGAAGACGGACGTCCACGCGGTGTCGCACTTCCGCGACCTCGACGACGTACGGGCCGATCTGACCGCGGTGCTGGACGGGGCGCTGCGAGGGCTGGGCCTGGCCCGGCCGTCCACCCTGTCGCTGCGGGTGCGGCGGCCCGGCCGGAAGGGACGGTAACCGTGATCAAGGGTGTCAACCGTGTGCTGCTCGCGCTGGTGGGGCTGGTGCTGATCGCCCTCGGCGGGTCGGTGCTGGCGATCGGGCTGGGCGCGCCCGCGCCGTCCTGGTGGCTGCACGACGGGCGGCACGACGTGCTGCTCGACGACTCCGAGCGGACCCGCTGGCGGGACCAGGGCTGGTGGTGGCCGGTGGTGATCGCCGTACTCGCGGTGCTGGTGCTGCTCTGCCTGTGGTGGCTGGTCGCGGTTCTGCGCAGGCGGAGGACGGGCGAGATCCTCGTCGACAGCGGAGACGGCGAGGGCGCGGCGCTGCGCGGCCGGGCACTGGAACAGGCGCTCGCCGAGGAGGCGAACCGGCAGGACGGTGTCGCCCAGGCCCGCGTCACGCTGACCGGTCGGCACGGTGGGCCGCGGGCCCGGATGGTCCTGCTCCTGGAACCCCACGTCGACCCCGGTACGGCCTTGGACACCCTGACCACCGGCGCCCTCACCCACGCCCGCGACTCCACGGGCCTGGCAACCCTCCCGACCGAGGTCCACCTCCGAGCGGAAAAGCACCGCCCGGAACGAGTCACCTGACGTCACCGTCCCGTGCGCCACGTGCCGGTCGCCCACGATGCGGCACCCACCACCCCGATCACCGGGCGCCGCCCCGGCGGCGCCGCCTCCGGTCGACGCACCGCGCCGGCCGCCGCGCAGCGAAGCCGCCGTCCCGCTCGGCGGCATGTTCCGGCCTCCGGCCGTGCTGTCGAGGAGGTTTCCCGAACCGAAGGCCGTCCACCGCGGGGTGCCGCGTAGGCCGCAACCCTGCTCGGCCCGGCCCTCACTGCCGGGCAGTGCCCGGTCTCCGGCCGTGCCGTCCCGTTCCGGCACGGCTGGGCCGATTCACGGACGCGCGACCGGTCCCGCCGCGAGAGTTCCCCGGGCAGGCCGGGGTCAGAAGCCGTGGCGGGAGCCGCCGTCGACGGGGAGCATCACGCCCGTGATGTACGACGCCGCCGGGGAGAGGAGGAACGCCGCCGTGCGGCCGAACTCCTCCGGGGTGCCGTAGCGGCGCAGCGGGATGCGGGACTCGACCGCTTGGCGGGTGGCCTCCGGGTCGGCGGACAGGGAGTCCAGCTCGCGGACCCGGTCGGTGTCGACGCGGCCGGGCAGCAGGCCCACGACGCGGACGCCACGCGGGCCCAGTTCGTCCGCGAGGGACTTGGCGAGCCCGGCGAGCCCCGGCCGCAGCCCGTTGGAGATGGTGAGCCCCGGGATCGGCTCGTGCACCGAACCGGACAGCACGAAGCCGATCACGCCGCCCTCGCCCAGCTCCCCGGCCGCCGCGCGGGCCAGCCGCACCGCGCCGAGGAACACCGACTCGAACGCCGACTGCCACTGCTCGTCGGTGGTGTCGGCGACGAACCCCGGCGGCGGCCCGCCCACGCTGACGAGGACGCCGTCGAAGCGGCCGAACCGCTCCCGCGCGGTGGCGATCAGCCGATCGGCGGCCCCGGGGTCGGCGTTGTCGACGGCCACCCCGGCCGCGTCCGGCCCCAGCGCGGACGCGGCCTCGGCGACCGCGTCCTCCTTCCGCCCGGTGACGACCACCTTCGCGCCCTCGGCGAGAAGCGCCCGCGCGGAGGCGTTGCCCAGTCCGCGGGTGGCCCCGGTGACGACGAACACCCGGTCCTTCAGTCCAAGATCCATGGCCCTATCCTGCCCTCTCGTCCCCGAACAGGGCGAGGGCGCTGTTCACCAGTCCGATGTGGCTGAACGCCTGCGGGAAGTTGCCGAGGAGCTGCCCGCTCGCCGTGTCGTACTCCTCCGCCAGCAGCCCCACGTCGTTGGCCAGCCCCAGCAGCCGTTCGAACAGCTCGCGGGCCTCGTCGGTCCTGCCCGTCATGTGCAGGGCGTCCACCAGCCAGAACGCGCACGCCAGGAAGGTGCCCTCCTGCCCGGGCAGCCCGTCGAGTTCGGTGGCGTCCGGGGTGTAGCGGCGTACGAGACCGTCCTGGCCGAGCTCCCCCTGGATCGCGTCGACGGTGCCGAGCACCCGGGGGTCGTCGGGAGGCAGGAAGCCGGCCCGGGGGATCAGCAGCAGCGCCGCGTCGAGTTCACGCGAGCCGTAGGACTGCGTGAACGTGTTGCGCACCGGGTCGTAGCCCTTCTCGCACACCTCGCGGTGCACCTCGTCACGCAGCGCGCGCCAGCCGTCCAGATCGCCGTCGAGGTCCGGGAACGTCTCCATCCCCCGCACCATGCGGTCGGCGGCCACCCACACCATCACCTTGGAGTGCACGAAGTGGCGCCGGCCGCCGCGCACCTCCCACAGCCCCTCGTCCGGCTGACGCCAGGCCGTGCGCAGGAAGTTCAGCAGCACCGACTGCAGGGCCCACACGTCCGGCCTCCCGGACAGCCCCGAACGCCGGGCCAGCGCGAGCGAGTCCACGACCTCCCCGTACACGTCCAGCTGGAGCTGCTTCACGGCGTCGTTGCCGACCCGTACGGGCGCGGCGCCGTTGAAGCCCGACAGCCACGGCAGTTCGAACTCCGGCAGCCGCCGCTCGCCCGCCAGCCCGTACATGATCTGCAGGTCCGCCGGGTCGCCCGCCACCGCGCGGAGCAGCCAGTCGCGCCACGCCTCCGCCTCCTCCTGGTAGCCGGCCGCCAGCAGCGCGCTCAGGGTCAGCGTGGAGTCCCGCAGCCAGCAGAAGCGGTAGTCCCAGTTCCGTACCCCGCCCGGCTCCTCCGGCAGGGAGGTGGTGGGCGCGGCGACGATGCCGCCGGTGGGACGGTAGGTGAGCGCCTTCAGCGTGATCAGGGACCGCACCACCATGTCCCGGTGCGGCCCCCGGTAGCGGCACCGGGCCGCCCACGCCTGCCAGTCCTTCAGGCTGTGCCGCAGCGAGGCGTACGGGTCGACCAGCGCGGGCCGCGGCTCGTGCGAGGGGTGCCAGGTGAGCACGAAGGCGACCCGCTCGCCCTCCCTCACCGTGAACTCCGAGTGGGTGCCCAGGTCCTCGCCCCAGGTGTGCACCTCCGGCACGCTGCGCAGCCACGCCGAGTCGGGCCCGGCCACGGCCACCCGGTGCCCGTCGGCCCGGCGCACCCACGGCACCACCGACCCGTAGTCGAACCGCAGCCGCAGCGTGCTGCGCACGGTCACCTCACCGCTGAGCCCCTGCACGATCCGCACCAGGTCCGGCGCCCGGTGCCGCTGCGGCATCAGGTCCGTCACCTGCACGGCGCCGTCGGGCGTCTCCCACACCGTGTCCAGGATCAGGCTGTCCTCGCGGTAGGCGCGGCGCGCGCACCGCTCCTGCCCCGGCGGGGCGATGCGCCAGTGCCCGTTGCTCTCGTCACCGAGCAGCCGCGCGAAGCAGGCCGCCGAGTCGAAGCGGGGCAGACAGAGCCAGTCGACCGACCCGTCGGTGCCCACCAGGGCAGCGGTCTGCTCGTCGCCGATGAGCGCGTAGTCCTCGATACGGTGCACGGGGTGCGGGTTCCCGGCCGCCGGGTGCGGCAATCAGCGGAGCGGCCGGGGGAGTGACGGACCGTCGGCCGACGCGGCGCCATCGCCGGAGAAGATCACGCCCGGTTCCGCGGGCGCCTGGTTGAGCACCCACAGGCCGATCAGCGTGGCCAGCGCGAAGACGACGGCGACCAGCACGGCCAGCACCAGCCGCCGCCGTCGCTCACGGCGCAGCCACTCGCCGCGCGCGGTGCGGTAGGCGTCGGGGTCGGGCAGCACCCCGCCGGCCAGGGCGCGCAGGGCGTCGGCCAGTTCCCGTTCAGTGCGCTCCGCGTCCGGCGGCCGGGGCGGCTCGGACCGCTCGCGGCCGGTGCGGTCCTGGCTGGTGCCACGCGACGGAGTCGCCTCTCGATGCGTCATCGCCGGGCCTCCATGGCCTGGGTCAGCGCGGCGATGCCGCGCGAGGTGTGCGTCTTGACGGAGCCGCGGGAGATGCCCATCGCGGCGGCGATCTCGGCCTCCTTCAGCCCGAGCCAGTGGCGCAGCACCAGCGCCTCCCGCTGCCGGGCCGGCAGCTGTTGCAGCGCGCCGATCAGCACCCGCTGGTCGTCCCGCAGCAGCGCGGTGTTCTCGGCGGAGGCCACGGTCTGCTCGGGCGGGGAGGCCGGCTGCTCCTCGTGCCGGCGGGCGACCTGGAGGTGACGTATCCGCATCCGCGTCAGGTTGCAGACGGTGGAGCGCAGGTACGCCTCCGCGGCGGCCACGTCCTTCAGCCGCCGCCATCTGCGGTAGATCTGGTAGTACGCCTCCGCCACCACGTTCTCCGGGTCGTCCGCGCCGAGCAGCACGGCGAGCCGCAGCATCGAGGAGTAGTGCAGCTCGAAGAGGCGGGCCACACCGGCCTCCCGCTCCAGGTCCTCCGGGTCGGCGACCGCGGGCCCGAGCGGGCCGGGTGCCACCGGGGCGGGCGGTGTGACGGCGGGCGGTGGTGGGCCGGCCGGCGCGGGGGCCAGCGTGGCCGGCGGGCGGTGTCTGCGTCTCACGGGTTGTTCGCTCCCGTCGGTGGACGTCGCCCGGCACGCGGGTGGGACGACAGGTCGGTGGCGTCGGCGCCGCGCGGGACGCCCAGGCCGGCGAGGACGACGGTGCCGGCCACCGCGACGGTCAGGTTCAGCACCAGCGCGGCGACCCCGGCGTAGACCGACGGCGACCCGGCGCCGAGCGGCACGATCGACGAGAAGCCCTCGCGCACCACCAGGTACGTGCCGGCGGCCATGCCCGCGGCCCAGCCGGCGAGCAGCGCCCGCGGGTGCAGCCACCGCGTGTACAGCCCGACGGCCACCGCCGGGAAGATCTGCAGGATCCACACCCCGCCGAGCAGCTGGAGGTTGATCGCGTCCTGGTCGCGCAGCCCGAACACGAATGCCACCGCGCCGACCTTCGCGGTCAGCGACACGGCCTTGGCGACCCGCACCTGCCGTTTCGGCGTGGCCGTCGGGTGGACGTACTCGACGTACACGTTGCGCACGAAGCTGGTCGCCGCCGCGATGGACATCACCGCCGCCGGCACCAGCGCTCCGACCACGATCGAACCGAACACCAGCCCGGCCAGCGGACCCGGCATCAGCCGGTCGACCAGCATCGGCACCGCCGCCTCCGCACCGCCCTCCGGGGCCCGCACCCCTGCCGCGAGGGCCGCGACGCCGAGGAAGCCGAACAGGGCGAGCAGCGCCGTCCAGGCGGGCAGTCCCGCCGACACCTTGCGCAGCGTGCGCGTGCCGTCGGCGGCGAACCCGGCGGTCAGCACGTGCGGGTACATCAGCAGGGCCAGCGCGGAGCCGAGTGCCAGCGTGGCGTAGGCGGGCTGCTGGTCCGGCGTGAGCACCAGGGGCGAGTGGGCCGCGTCGGTGCCGCCGAGGGCGCGGGCGGCCCCGTCGAACACCGCGCCTGGACCGCCGAAGCGCTCAAGGACCAGCCAGCAGACCGCGGTCAGCGAGAGGAACACCGCCGCCGCCTTCAGCGCGGAGATCACCGCGGGGGCACGCAGCCCCTGCCGGTAGGTGGCCACCGCCAGCCCCGCGAACACCGCCACCATCACCAGGTCCCCGGTGGCGCCGTGCGGATACAGCCCGCCGGCGGTGAGCACCGCGCGGATGCCGAGGAGCTGCAGCGCCAGGTACGGCATCGTCGCCAGGATCCCGGTCAGCGCGACGACCAGGGCCAGCGGCGGCGAGCCGTAGCGGCCGCGCACGAAGTCGGCGGCGGTGATGTAGCCGTGTCGCCGGGCCACGCTCCACAGCCGGCTGAGCAGCACGAACGCCAGCGGGTAGACGATCACCGTGTACGGCACCGCGAAGAAGGCGGGCGCGCCGTTCCCGTACGCCAGGCCCGGTACGGCGGTGAAGGTGTACGCGGTGTAGACCGTCCCGCCGAGCAGCAGCCAGGTCCAGCCCGGCCCGAGGCCGCGGTCGGCCAGCGCCCAGCCCTCCAGCGACGGCAGCCGGTCGCTCGGCCGCAGCCGGCGCGCGGTGACGGCGAGCAGCGACGCCCCGCCGATCACGGCGAGGAACGTCGCGGTCATGGCGCCGCCGGCCATGAATCACCGTCCTTGGTGTGCTGTGCCCTCGGGGGAGAGTTGCGCGGACGGCCCGTCCGGATGACGGAAACCGGTCCGTCCCGTGTCCGGAACACACCGGCAACACGCCCGACCGGTGCGCCACTCTCGCACAGAACCCGGCGTACCGGGAGAGTCGCCCGGGGTGCGGGTGGGCTCCCCCGGTACGCCGGGTCCGGTGGTCAGACGGCCGCCGACTCGGGGCGGGGGGCGTCGGGGGACCCGGTGTCCGGCCCCTCGTCCGCCTTCTGCGCGCGTTCGTGGGTCTCGCGGCGGGCCAGCACGAACCAGCCGACCGGCACGGCGGCCGCGAACAGCCACCACTGGATCGCGTACGCGTAGTTCAGCGCCGCGTTCTCCTTGCCGGGGTCGCCGAGCCGCTGCGGGAGGCCGTTCCCCGGCTCGGGCGCGGTCTGTGCCACGTAGCCGCCGAGCACGTCGGCGTCCAGCCGCTCCGCCTCGCGCTCGCTGTTGATCAGCATGATCTGCCGGTCGGGCAGCCCCTCGAGCTCCTTGATGCCGCTGGCCTCGGTGGTCTCGTCCGGCATCAGCCGGCCCGTGATCGTGGTCTCGCCGGCCGGCGGCGCGGGCACCTTCGGGAACTCGGTCTGGCTGGGCCCGTCCGAGGGGATCCAGCCGCGGTTGACCAGCAGCACCTTGCCGTCGTCCAGGACGAACGGGGTCAGGACGTGGAACCCGATCTCCTCGTCGGCGTTGGTGCGCCGGCGGACGACCACCTCGGCGTCCGTGTCGAAGCGGCCCGTGGCGGTCACCGTACGGTACCGCTCGGGGCGGGTCACGGCGTGCCCCGGGGCCGCCAGCTTCTCGACCGGCACCGGATCGGCGGCCAGCGCGTCGGTGACCAGCTGGTTCCTGGCGGACCGCTCCTCGTAGCGGTTCATCTGCCATATGCCCAGCGCGATCATCGTGGGGACGAGGAGCAGGGCGACCAGGGTCAGGGTCACCCATTGCCGGGACAGCAGGAAGCGGTACACCCCACGACCGTACAACCCGGTCGTGAGGTGCTTTGCGGCGGGTACGTCCCTTCCCACCCGGTCGACGGCCGCCGCCGTCCCCTCCGCGCGGGCGCCCGCGCGGGCCGGGTCAGCCCTCGGACGCCGGTTCGACGTCCCCGAGGAGCTGGCCGAAGGCCGCCTCGTCGACCACCGGGGTGCCGTACTGCCGGGCCTTGACCACCTTCGACGTGCCCGAGTCCGGGTCGTTGGTGACCAGGAGGCTGGTGAGCCGGGACAGGCTGGTCGCCACGTGCAGCCCGGCCTCGGTCGCCCGGTCCTCCAGGAGGTCCCGCTCGACGGAGGTGTCCCCGGAGAACGCCACCCGCATGCCCTGCTTGAGTCGCTTGCCTGTTTCATACCGGCCCGGGTTGGGATAGGGGCATGCGGGCCTTTTGCGGGAGGGGCGCCAACTGGAGGGCTGCCGCCCGCCGTAGCCCGCCTGCTGCCCGATGCGCGGGCGGTCGCTCCACTCGGTGAGCGGCCGGCACTCGTGCAGCGGCAGCCGTACGCCGCCCGCCGCCGCGGCCCGCAGACTGGGCCGGAAGGCCTCCGCCAGCACGCGCGCGTCGTCCAGCGCGTGGTGCGCCCGCTGCTGCACCACGCCGAAGTGCGCGGCGAGCGACTCCAGCTTGTGGTTGGGCAGCGGGAGCCTCAGCTCCTTCGACAGGGCGATGGTGCACAGCCGTTGCCTCACCGGGGCCTCACCACGCGCACGGGCGTACTCCCGGGCGATCATCTGCCAGTCGAAGACGGCGTTGTGCGCCACCAGTACCCGGCCCTCCAGCCGGGCCGCGAACTCCGCCGCGATCTCCGCGAAGAGGGGCGCGCTTTCCAGCACGTCGCTCGTCAGTCCGTGTATCCACACCGGGCCCGGGTCGCGCTCCGGATTGACCACCGTGTACCAGTGGTCCTCGACCTCGCCGCGCGCGTCCAGCCGGTAGACGGCCGCGGAGATGATGCGGTCGTCCCGGGCCAGCCCCGTGGTCTCCACGTCAACGGCCGCGTATCCCTGCGGATACGCGGCCGGCCACGCGGTGGGGGAGGAGGCTGCGGCGGTGAGGTCTTCGAGCATGGTTCACGAGGATACGGGCCACTACTGACAGACCTGTCCGTCAGGTCCCCCGTGCGGAGCGTCCGTTCGGGGCGCGATCGGAGTGCCCCGCCGGCCCGTCACCAGCGGATCGGCACCGGCAGCGCCGTCAGCAGTCCCGACACCGCGACCACCAGGGCGAGTACGTACACCTCCGCCCGCGCGGGTGAACTCGCGCTCAGCGGATCGGCCGCGCGGGCCAGCCGCACCCGGGCCCACAGGGCGAGGGTGGCGACACCGGCCATCAGGAACACCTTGGCGAGCAGCACCCGCCCGTACGCGGTGTCCGTCAGCTGCTCCAGGATCGTCCCGGACGGCATCCTGCGCAGCGAACTGCACACCCCCGTCGCGGTGATGGCGACGAGCAGGACGACCGCCACGCGCGCGTAGCGCCCCAGAAGGGCCGCGCCCGCCTCCGCGTGCCTCCACAGCCGCAGGGTGCGCAGGACGTGCAGCAGGCCGCCCGCCCACAGCGAGGCACAGGTGAGGTGGACCAGTGTCAGCCCGGAGCCGACGAGCGGGCTGTACTCGGTCGTCGGGTGGGCGCGCAGCGCCTCGGCGACGACGACCGCGGCGAGCGGCAGGGCTTGCGTGGCGGGACGGCCGGAGGCGGCGCACAGGGCCGCGGCCAGGAAGCCGTTGACCTCCAGCAGGGCGAGCTTGCCGTCCCGGGTCTCGTAGAGGCCGCCGACGTCGATGTCGGCGACGCCGTCGGGCACGAGGTTGCCGGTGGCCACCACGGAGGCGAGTCCGAGGGCGGCCACGAAACCGACGGCGTTGGCCGCGGTGGACCAGGCGCGGGGCAGCACGGCGGGCGCGCCGGGGAGGGCGCGCGCCATCCGTGTGGCGAACAGCTCACCGGCGGACACGGCCAGCGCCGCGAACAGCACCGTGCGCAGCAGGGCGATGCCACCGGTGCCGGGCGCGTCGGCCTCACCGGTGCCGTGCAGCGCCGGCGAGGGGCCGAGCAGGGGTATCAGCGCGCCCAGCGTCACCAGGACGAGGACGGCCACGGCCCGGCCGGCACCGGCGTACCGCGATCCCCCGTGCGCGTCGGCCGTCCGGGACCTGGGTTTCGTCAGAGTCACCCCAGGATCTTCACAAGATCACACAGAGCGGGGCAAGTCTCGCCCGAAATACGAACGATGTCCACCCGCGCGAGCGCCGACCGCACCACCCTCACACGCGGCCCCCACGCCCCCGAGCGCCGGGCGCTCACTCGAGGCGAGCTCCCTCCGCCCCCGCCGCGCCGGGCGTGCGCCGCGACGTCACGGCGTCCGACGAACAGTCAGCGGCGGCACGCGGCGCCCCGGTGCCGGGGCGCGGGGGCCGAAGCGTCCGCTGCCGACGAGGCCGATCGGCGCCCGTCGCCGCTCGGCCCGGAGCGCGGCGCGCCGAGCTCACCCGCCGCGCTTCTCCGTCGCGCCGCTTTCGCGAGCCGGAGCGTCCCGCGCTCACTCCGGCGCGCCCGGACCGCGCCCCGGTCGGGCGGGCCGTCCGCCGGTGACGTCGCTCGCGGTCGACGGCCCGTCAGCAGCTCCCTGGCTCGCGCGAGGCACCGGGTGTCCACTGCCGACGAGGCCGATCCGCACCCACTGTTGGGCGTCAGGCGGCGAGGCGCGGGAGCGCACGGCGCTCACCAGCGTGCCGGGTCCGATCCCCACGCGGTCGGGGGGTGGGGCCAGTTGGGTGGGGCGCCCTCGAAGCGCAGCGGGGGGAGGACGTGGCGCAGTCGGCCCAGGGGGCTGTCCCGTTCCGCCAGCCAAGGGGCGGGGGACAGCTCGCCGTCGTCCACGGAACCCGCCTTGTCCTCGGGGCCGTTCCCCCACGACAGCAGTTCGCCCGCCGTCCGTGCCAGGGCCACCCGAACCAGTCTGCTGCCGCCCGTCTCCGCCTGTTCGGCGAGGGAACGCAGCACGCCTGCCGCGAGCAGGTAGCCCGAGCCGTGGTCGAGGGCCTGCGCGGGCAGCGCGCCCGGTCGGTCCGCCGCGCCCTCGATCCGGGCGATCCCCGTGGCCACCTGCACCAGGCTGTCGAAGCCCCGCCGGTCCGCCCACGGTCCGGAGGTCCCCCACGCCGACACCTGCGCCACGACCGCCCCGGGCCGCCGCTCGGCCAGCGCGCGAGGGCTCAGCCCGAAACGGTCCAGGGAGCCCGGACGGTACCCCGTGACCACCACGTCCGCCCGCGCCAGCAGCTCCTCGAACGTGTCCCGGTCGGCGGCCAGGTCCAGCAGCGCGGACCGCTTGCCGAAGCCGGTGTCGGCGTGCTGGTCGGGCAGTTCGGGCAGCCCCGGGGCGTCCAGCCGCAGCACGTCGGCGCCGAGCAGGGCGAGCGTGCGGGTGGCGACCGGACCGGCGAGGACCCGGGTGAGGTCCAGCACCCGCAGTCCCGCGGCGGGCAGCAGCGGGCCCTCCGTCCCGCCGGACGGCGTGAACTCCCGTGCCGGGGCCGTGTCCAGCCGCTCCCGCTCCACCAGGGGGTGCCGGGCGACCGCCACCGCCTGCTCGTGCGCCGCCCACTCCTCGGGGGTGCGCAGCGCGACAGCGAGGCCCCCGGCCGCGGTGACCGTGTCCTCCACCTCGTACGCGGACCGCCCCGCGAGCGCCGCGGCCACCGCGTCCGGGTCGTCACCCGTACCGAGCGCGGCGAGCAGCCGGGCCCGGTGGTGCGGGTAGTTGGCGTGGGTGCGCACCCAGCCGTCCGCCGTGCGCCAGAACCGGGAGAGCGGCGCGAAGTTCTCCGGGGCCCGCCCGTCGATCCGCAGGTGACGCTCGCTCACGAACGCCGTGGCGACCGCACCGTCGTCCACCCGCACCGCCGGGACCTCGCCGCCCGCGCGCCGGGCCGTGAGTTCGGCGGCGGCCAGCGCGCACACGCCGACGCATGCCCCGGCCGTCTGCCGTACCGGCAGGCGCGAGGGCAGTACGGAGGGTCGCTCGACGGCGGACACCCGGGCGAGGTGGGCGGGGTCGCCGCCCAGACCGGACCAGAAGGACGCGAGAGGATTCATGGCCTCACTGTGCAGCACCGCCCGCCCACGACGGCACCGGCCCGCACGACGGAAGGGGCCGGGCGACATCCGCCCGGCCCCCTCGCACAGCTGCCCGACGACTAGCGCGTCACCGCGTCCAGCGCGTCGGCCATGCCCCAGCCGTAGAAGCCGTTGTAGTTCTTCGGCCCCTCGCACACCGCGTCGACCTTGCCGTCGTTGTCGATGTCGTACGGCTTGGTGCAGGCGGTGGCGTCGGCCTGCGCGTACAGCAGGGCCTTCACCAGCGCCGGCGGCGCGTACGGGTGCTTCGACTTGATCAGCGCGGCGACGCCCGCGACGTGCGGGGACGCCATCGACGTACCGGCCATGTAACCGTAGCCGCCGCCGGGCAGCGTGCCCAGGATCAGGCCGCTGGTGGCGGGCGGGGCCGGCGTCTGCAGGGCCGTCGAGTCACCGCCGGGCGCGGCGATGTCGATGATGCCCCGGCCGTAGTTGGAGAACGACGACTTCAGGCCCTTGGCGCCGGTCGAGGCGACCGTCACGACACCCGGCAGCTGGGTCGGGATGTCCAGGCACTCGGACGGGTCGATCACCCGGTCCGAGGTGGTGCCGTCGTTCGGCGAGGACGGGTCGGTGATCTCGTCGGCCGCGAGGTCGTAGTTCTCGTTGCCGGCCGCCGCGACGTTGACCGCGCCCTTGCGCTCCGCGTACTTCGTGGCCCGGCCCACGGCCTCGACGAGCGCCTTCTGGTCCGGGTCGTTCTTGCAGTTGAAGTACCACGGGTCGGTGTAATAGCTGTTGTTGGTGACGTCGACCCCGTGCTCGGCCGCCCACATGAAGCCGCACACCACGGCCTCGGTGTAGAAGTAGCCGTCCGGGTTGGACACCTTGATGCCCGAGACCTTCACCCCGGGCGCGACACCGGTCATGCCGATGCCGTTCTTGGCGGCGGCGATCTCACCGGCGACGTGCGTGCCGTGCGGGCTCTCGGCCGCGCCCGGACGCCACGCACCCTCGCTGGTGTCGGGCTTGCCCGCCACACAGTTGACCGACGCGGCCCGGTCGAAGTTGGGCGCGATGTCGGGGTGGGTGTCGTCGACGCCGGTGTCGATCACGGCGACGGTGACCTTCGGGCTGCCGAGGGACTTCTCGTGCGCCTTGTCCGCCTTGATGGCCGGCAGGTCCCACTGAAGGTTCTGCAGCGGGTCCTGGCCCGCGGCGGCCTCGGCCGTCGCCTCGGCGACCTCGGCGGCGCTGAGCACCTTCGGGGAGCCCGTGTCCGTGGTGGCCGCCGACGGCAGCGGCGCGTTGCGGGTGGCACCGGCGGACTGCACGCCCGGCGCCTTGCGGACGGTCTTCGCGAAGTCGGCGTTCGAGGAGTGGACGACGATGACGCCGATCTTCTCGTACGACGTCACGATGGTGCCGCCGGCCTTGGCGATCGCCTTCTTCACGCTCGCCGGCGCGCCGTGTCCGCCCCGCACGTTCACCACGTAGCTGAGCGAGGCCGCGTCCGCGGAGGCCGAGGCGGACGCGGAGCCCCCCTGGGCCGCGGGAGCGGCCGTGGCCGCCGTGTTCGGCAGGAACGCGAACGCGGTCGCCATGGCCATACCGGCCGGGACGACGAGCGCGCGGCGACGGCGCGGCTGAGACGCTGTCATGGTGTCTCCAGTTCTTTCACTTTGACGGGCGTACGGTACGGCGGGTGTGCGGGTGCCGCGGCTCACTTGACGGCGCGCAGCGCGTCGACGATGCCGAAGCCGTAGAAACCGTTGACCGCGCGGCCGCCCTCGCATGTCGCGTCCTGCGCGCCGTCACCGTCCTGGTCGTACGACGCGGGGCAGCCGGGGTTCTTCGCCTGCGCCTTGAGCAGCGCCTGCAGCGCCGCCGGGGGCAGCCACGGGTGCTTGGACTTCAGCAGCGCCGCGACGCCGGCCGCGTGCGGCGAGGCCATCGAGGTGCCCTGCAGCCAGGCGTACTCGCCGTTCGGCATGGTGGACAGGATGCGGCCGTTCTTCGACGGGGTGTCCGGCAGCTGGTAGCGGCCGTCACCGCCCGGCGCGGCCACGTCGATGACACCCTTGCCGTACGAGGAGTAGTACGACTTGAGGTTCTCCGAGCCCGTCGCGCTCACCGTGACGACGCCCGGGAGCTGCGTGGGGATGTCGAAGCACTCGCTCGGGTCGATCGTGCGGGTGACCGGCGTGGTGTCGTTCGGGCTCGAGTCGTCGACGATGGCGTCGGAGGCCAGGTCGTGGTTGGAGTTGCCGGCCGACGCGAAGTGCAGGGTGCCCTTGCGCTGGGCGTACAGCTGGGCCCGGTTGACCGCGTCGACGATCGCGCGCTGGTCCGGGTCGTCCATGCAGTTGTACATCCACGGGTCGACGTAATAGCTGTTGTTCGTGATCTCCACGCCGTGGTCGGCGGCGAACACGAACGCGCAGACGACGGCCTCCGCGTAGAACAGCCCGTTGTCGGGGTCGGTGACGTTGATCGCCGAGACCTTGACGCCGGGGGCGACGCCGGCGACGCCGACGCCGTTGCGGGCGGCGGCGATCTCACCGGCCACGTGCGTGCCGTGGTAGTCGTCCGCGGTGTAGGGCCGCCAGGCGCCCGGGCTGGTGTCCGGGGCGCCGCCGAAGCAGTTGGCGGACTGGGACCTGGAGAAGTTCGGCGCGAGGTCCGGGTGGGTGTCGTCGACGCCGGTGTCGATGACGGCGACAGTGACGTTCCTGCTGCCCGGGTCGATCGTGGCGGCCTTGTCGGCGCCGATGGCCCGCAGGTCCCACTGGTCGGCCTCGAGGGGCTCGCTGCCCGGGGTCTTCGCGGACGCGGCCTTCAGCTTCGCGGTGTCGGCGGCGGTCAGGTACTCCGCGGAACCCGCGTCCGTCGTCCCGGCCGGGGCCAGCGGAGCGGTACGGGTGGCGCCGGCGGACTGCACGCCGCGCACCTTGCGGAGGGTCTTCGCGAAGTCGGCGTTCGAGGAGCGCGCGACGATCACGCCGATCTTCTCGTACGCGATGACGACCTCGCCGTCCGCCGCGGCGACCGCCCGCTTCACGGAGGCGATCGTGCGGTGGTCCGCCTTGGTGTTGACGACGTACGCCAGGGCGGGCGCGTCCGCCGCCTGCTCCGCGGACACCGTCGCCGGGGCGGCCGAGGCCGCCGCCGGCAGGAAGCCGAGCGAGGCGGTCAGCGACAGCACGACGGGCACGGCGAGGGCGAGCCGGCGTCTGGAACGCAGATGAGCCATGGGGTCTCCACATCATCCTGAAACGAAACCGGCCCGAGACAGAGGTGGCTGCCCGGGCAGGTACATGACGGGTGGTGCAGGGTGAAGCTATCCCGCCCGTGCGCTGGCCAGCAATGATTTACGTGCAACGTCTTCGGAAAACGTCCATGGAAAAGAACCGACGGGAGTTGAACCGGTCCTCGCGTGGCGCCGTGCCCTTGAGCAGGAAGCACGAGGACACTCGCCTTCCGCCTGCGTACGAACCGACCCGCAACGCGAGGAGACTCCGTGGCCGCCGAAGCACCGCCCCCCTCGACAGATCAACACAAACTCCCCACGCCGGAGGAGTTCACCGAGGTGCAGGAGAGCGCTGAGTTCGGTGAACTGCGCCGCTCCTACCGCTCGTTCGCCTTCCCGCTGACCATCGCCTTCATCGTCTGGTACCTGCTGTACGTGCTGCTGTCCAACTACGCGGGCGGCTTCATGGGCGCCAAGCTGGTCGGCCACATCAACGTCGCCTTCGTCTTCGGCGTCCTGCAGTTCGTCACCACCTTCCTCATCGCCTGGTGGTACTCCAAGCACGCCGCCGCCAAGCTCGACCCCAAGGCCGAGGCCATCAAGAAGCGTATGGAGGGCGGCGCATGAGCCCCTCGATCACCCACGTCACCCTGGCCGCGAACGAGGCCAGCGAGCACCGCGTCCTGATCATCACCCTGTTCGCGCTGTTCGTCCTCGCCACCCTCGGCATCACCGTGTGGGCCGGCCGGCAGACCAAGGACGCCGCCGACTTCTACGCGGGCGGGCGGCAGTTCAGCGCCTTCCAGAACGGCCTCGCCGTCTCCGGTGACTACATGTCCGCCGCGTCGTTCCTCGGCATCGCGGGCGCCATCGCCCTCTTCGGCTACGACGGGTTCCTCTACTCCATCGGCTTCCTGGTCGCCTGGCTCGTCGCCCTGCTGCTCGTCGCGGAGCCGCTGCGCAACTCCGGCCGCTACACGATGGGCGACGTCCTCGCCTACCGCATGCGCCAGCGCCCGGTGCGCACCGCCGCCGGCACCTCCACGATCGTCGTGTCGATCTTCTACCTGCTGGCCCAGATGGCCGGCGCGGGCGTCCTGGTGTCGCTGCTGCTCGGCATCACCTCCGACGCAGGCAAGGTCCTCATCGTGGCCCTGGTCGGCGTCCTGATGATCGTGTACGTCTCCATCGGCGGCATGAAGGGCACCACCTGGGTCCAGATGGTCAAGGCCGTGCTGCTCATCGGCGGCACGATCCTCATCACCTTCCTGGTGCTGCTGAAGTTCAACTTCAACATCTCCGACCTGCTGGGCAAGGCCGCCGAGAACAGCGGCAAGGGCGACGCCTTCCTGGAGCCCGGCCTCCAGTACGGCGCCGACAACCTCACCAAGCTGGACTTCCTCTCCCTGGGCATCGCCCTGGTGCTCGGCACCGCCGGCCTGCCGCACATCCTGATCCGCTTCTACACGGTGCCCAACGCCAAGGCCGCCCGTAAGTCCGTCAACTGGGCCATCGGCATCATCGGCGGCTTCTACCTGATGACCATCGCGCTGGGCTTCGGCGCGGCGGCGCTCATCTCGCAGGACGAGATCATCGAGTCCAATCCGTCCGGCAACACGGCCGCCCCGCTGCTCGCCCTGCACATCGGCGGCGTCGACTCGGCCTGGGGCGCGATCCTGCTCGCCACCATCTCGGCGGTCGCCTTCGCGACCATCCTCGCGGTGGTCGCCGGACTCACCCTGGCCTCGTCGTCCTCCTTCGCGCACGACATCTACGCCAACGTGATCCGCAGGGGGAAGGCCACCGAGAAGGAGGAGATGAGGGCGGCCCGCTGGGCGACCGTCCTCATCGGCATCGTCTCCATCGCGCTCGGCGCCCTCGCACGCGACCTGAACGTGGCGGGCCTGGTCGCCCTGGCCTTCGCGGTCGCCGCGTCCGCCAACCTGCCGACCATCCTCTACAGCCTCTTCTGGAAGCGGTTCATCACCCAGGGCGCGCTGTGGTCGATCTACGGCGGTCTGATCGTCGCCGTCGGCCTGGTGCTGTTCTCGCCCGTCGTCTCCGGCGACCCCAAGGCGATGTTCCCGGACGTGGACTTCGCCTGGTTCCCGCTGAAGAACCCGGGCATCATCTCCATCCCGTTCGGCTTCCTGATGGGCTGGCTCGGCACCGTCCTGTCGAAGGAGGAGCCGGACGTCAAGAAGTTCGCGGAGCTGGAGGTCCGTTCGCTGACCGGCACCGGCGCCCACTGATCCGCACCCCGCGCGACGGCCGCGTCGTGGAGACCCTCGTAGGTCCCTACGACGCGGCCGTCCGTATCTCGTCACATCGCGTCGCTGGGTGATGTCGGCCGCGTCACGTACGCTCGCAGGTATCGGGACATGAGTGATCGGCGTCGAGGGAGGGGCCCACGTGCTCATCGACACCTACGGCCGGGTGGCCACCGACCTACGGGTCTCGCTGACCGACCGGTGCAATCTGCGCTGCACCTACTGCATGCCCGAGGAGGGGCTGCAGTGGCTTGCCAAACCGGACCTGCTCACCGACGACGAGATCGTCCGCCTCATCGACATCGCGGTCACGTCCCTGGGCATCGAGGAAGTGCGCTTCACCGGCGGCGAGCCCCTGCTCCGCCCCGGCCTGGTCGGCATCGTCGAGCGGGTCGCCGCCCTCGAACCCCGCCCCCAGATGTCCCTCACCACCAACGGCATCGGACTGCGCCGCACCGCGGGCGCCCTGAAGGCGGCCGGCCTCGACCGGGTCAACGTCTCCCTCGACACGCTCCGACCCGACGTCTTCAAGACACTCACCCGCCGCGACCGCCACCAGGACGTCCTGGACGGCCTGTACGCGGCCCGTGAGGCCGGTCTGACGCCCGTGAAGGTGAACTCGGTCCTGATGCCGGGGCTCAACGACGACGAGGCCCCCGAGCTGCTCGCCTGGGCCGTGGAGCACGACTACGAGCTGCGCTTCATCGAGCAGATGCCGCTGGACGCCCAGCACGGCTGGAAGCGCGACGGCATGATCACCGCCGGGGACATCCTCACCTCCCTGCGCACCCGCTTCGAGCTCACCCCCGAGGGCGACGAGGCGCGCGGCTCCGCCCCCGCCGAGCGCTGGCTGGTCGACGGCGGCCCGCACCGGGTGGGCGTCATCGCCTCCGTCACCCGGCCGTTCTGCGCCGCCTGCGACCGGACCCGGCTCACCGCCGACGGACAGGTCCGCACCTGTCTGTTCGCCACCGAGGAGACCGACCTGCGCGCGGCCCTGCGCTCCGGCGCCGCCGACGAGGAGATCGCCCGCCTCTGGAAGCTCGCCATGTGGGGCAAGAAGGCGGGCGCGGGGCTCGACGACCCGTCCTTCGTCCAGCCGGACCGCCCGATGTCCGCCATCGGCGGCTGAGCGGCCGAGAGCCCCCGGAGGGCTCAGGCCCCCTCCGGGGCCTCCCACTCCTCGAAGCGCACCACGTCCTTCAGGAAGCCGCGCACGCCGAGGAACTGCGCCAGGTGCTCCCGGTGCTCCTCGCAGGCCAGCCACGTCTTGCGCCGCTCCGGCGTGTGGATCTTCGGGTTGTTCCAGGCCAGCACCCACACGGCGGGGGCGCGGCAGCCCTTCGCGGAGCAGATGGGCGTCTCGGGGTCAGGGTTGATCACCGTCCGACCCTAACGCGTGCGCCGGGGGAGGAACCGCCCCGGGAAAAGGCGACGCCGAGCAGCCACGGGGGGAGCTGCCCGGCGTCGGTCCGTCGCTCCGACGGGGGATGCGGAGCGCGTACGAAGTATGTCACGGGTCACCCCGCCCCCGGCACCGAAAGAACATGATTGATCTGAGGTTTCTTTGAGCTTGGCCGGGAAGCCACTTCCGCTCCGCGCGGTCCCGGCTTACACCCCGATCTTCACGCGTGCCCCGGCCCCTCCGTTCGTGCGCCGGGCGCCGCCTGCGACCGGACGTCTTCCGCATCGGATTCCGTGGCACCGTCATTCGTCCGGGGCGGTGCGATCATCGGCTTCATCGGCGTCGTCACGAAGGTCGACGGCAGGGACGGCGCGTTCTCCCGCCCTGCGTTGGCGATCACCACCGCGATGTAGGGCAGCACCGCCCCGAGTACCAGGGCGACGATCGCCACGTGCCGCTCCACGTTCCACAGGGTGGCCGCGAGGATGACCGAGATCGTGCGAACGGCCATCGAGATCACGTACCGGCGCTGCCGCGCCCGCACATCGTCATGGAGGCCGGCCCGGGCGCCCGTGATCCGGAACACCTGGACGCCGCCGTCACGCTGCTTCCGCATCACATTCCACCATCCGCCCGTATCGGACCCGTTCCGTGTCCGGCCGTCCCGTGTCCCGGTATGCGACATCTGGTCCGGACAGAACCACGGTACGCCGCACCCGGCCCGGTCACGAGAGCGGGTCGCCCCCGCCCGCGCCGCCGCGTCTGCGCCGTACCGCGTACGGCATGTCCGACATGCGGCGTACCGCGTCCGGGCCGACACTGACCGTAATGCTCGCGTCACGTCGTACGAGGAGGCAGCCATGGGCTGGTTGTGGGCGATCATCGTGGGATTCGTGCTCGGCCTGCTCGCCAAGGCGGTGATCCCCGGCAAGCAGCACCTCCCGCTGTGGCTGGCCACCATCTGCGGCATCATCGGCGCCGTCATCGGCAACGCCATCGCGCGGGGCTTCGGCATCGAGGAGACCCGGGGGATCGACTGGGGGCGGCACATCTTCCAGCTGGGCGCGGCCATCGTCATCGTCCTGTTCGCGGAGATGATCTACAACGCGATGCAGCGCAGGAAGCACGAGGGCCAGCGGGCCTGACCCGGCCCCGCGGACGGCGAAAGGGGCGGTTCCCGACCCGCGGGAACCGCCCCTCGACGCGCCTCCGGCTCAGCCGGCCGTGACCTCGACCGCCGCCAGGTTCTTCTTGCCCCGGCGCAGCACCAGCCACCGGCCGTGCAGCAGGTCCTCCTGCGCGGGGACGGCGTCCTCGGCGGCGACCTTGACGTTGTTCACGTAGGCGCCGCCCTCCTTCACCGTGCGCCGCGCGGCCGACTTGCTGGGCACCAGGCCGACCTCGGCGAACAGGTCCACCACCGGGCCCAGCTCGGTCACCTTCACGTGCGGCACCTCGGAGAGCGCCGCGGCCAGCGTGCGCTCGTCGAGCTCACCCAGCTCACCCTGGCCGAACAGGGCCTTGGACGCGGCGATCACGGCGGCCGTCTGGTCGGCGCCGTGCACCAGCGTCGTCAGCTCCTCCGCCAGCGCGCGCTGCGCCGCCCGGGCCTGGGGGCGCTCCTCCGTCTGCCGCTCCAGCTCCTCCAGCTCCTCGCGGGACTTGAAGGACAGGATCCGCATGTAACCGGAGATGTCCCGGTCGTCCACGTTCAGCCAAAACTGGTAGAACGCGTACGGCGTGGTCATCTCCGGGTCCAGCCAGACGGCGCCGCCCTCGGTCTTGCCGAACTTGGTGCCGTCCGCCTTCGTCATCAGCGGGGTCGCGTAGGCGTGGACGGAGGCGTCCGGCTCCAGCCGGTGCAGCAGGTCGAGGCCGGCCGTGAGGTTGCCCCACTGGTCGCTGCCGCCCTGCTGCATCGTGCAGCCGTAGCGCCGGTACAGCTGGAGGAAGTCCATCGCCTGGAGCAGCTGGTAGCTGAACTCCGTGTAGCTGATGCCCTCGGAGGACTCCAGGCGCCGGGCCACGGAGTCCTTCGTCAGCATCTTGTTGACCCGGAAGTGCTTGCCGATGTCCCGCAGGAACTCGATCGCGGACAGATTCGCGGTCCAGTCGAGGTTGTTGACCATCACGGCCGCGTTCTCGCCCTCGAAGGACAGGAACGGCTCGATCTGGCCGCGCAGCCGCTCCACCCAGCCCGCGACCGTCTCCGGCGAGTTCAGCGTGCGCTCGGCGGTCGGGCGCGGGTCACCGATCTGCCCGGTGGCGCCGCCGACCAGCGCCAGCGGCCGGTGCCCGGCCTGCTGGAGCCGGCGCACGGTGAGCACCTGCACCAGGTGCCCCACGTGCAGCGACGGCGCGGTCGGGTCGAAGCCGCAATAGAACGTGACGGGACCGTCCGCGAGCGCCTTGCGCAAAGCGTCCTCGTCAGTGGACTGGGCGAACAGCCCGCGCCACTTCAGCTCGTCGACGATGTCCGTCACGGTTCTCGTGTCTCCTCGGTGATCTGCGGCCGCATCGATACCGGCCTGCTGTGAACGCCTACGAGGTTATACGCCCCGGCTGACCGAGCTCATGTTGAAATCGGGGATGCGCAGCGCGGGCATCGCGGCCCGGGTGAACCAGTCGCTCCACTCCCTGGGCAGCGTCCTCTCCGTACGGCCCGCCTCGGCCGCCCGGCCCAGCAGGTCCACCGGCGACTCGTTGAAGCGGAAGTTGTTCACCTCGCCGGTGACCTCGCCGTTCTCCACCAGGTAGACGCCGTCCCTGGTCAGGCCGGTGAGCAGCAGCGTCGCCGGGTCCACCTCGCGGATGTACCACAGGCAGGTCAGCAGCAGTCCCCGCTCGGTGGCCGCCACCATCTCCTCCAGCGAGCGGTCCTCGCCGCCGTCCAGGATCAGGTTGTCGATCGCGGGCGCGGTCGGCAGGCCGGTCAGGCCCGCGCTGTGCCGGCTGGTGGTCAGCCGGTGCAGCTCGCCCTCGCGCACCCAGTCCGTGGCCGCCAGCGGCAGCCCGTTGTCGAACACGGACTGGTCCCCGCCGGAGGAGTGCGCGAGCACGAACGGCGCCGACTCGAGGCCCGGCTCGTTCGGGTCGCTGCGCAGCGTCAGCGGCAGCTCGCTCAGCCGCTCGCCGACCCGGGTGCCGCCGCCCGGCTTGGAGAACACCGTGCGGCCCTCCGCCGCGTCCCGCCCGGACGCCGACCAGAGCTGGTAGATCAGCAGGTCCGCCACCGCGGTCGGCGGCAGCAGCGTCTCGTACCGGCCCGCCGGCAGGTCGAGGCGGCGCTCCGCCCAGCCCAGCCGTACGGCCAGCTCGGCGTCCAGCACCGCCGGGTCGACGTCCTTGAAGTCACGGGTGGAACGGCCCGCCCACGCCGACCGGGTACGGTCCGGGGACTTGGCGTTCACCTCCAGCGTGCCGTTCGGCTGGTCGTGCCGCAGACGCAGCCCCGTCGACGTGCCCAGGTAGCTGGAGACCAGCTCGTGGTTGGCGAAGCCGTACAGCTCCCGGCCGCCGGCCCGCGCCCGGGCGAACGCCTCGCCCAGCGCCGGGGCGAAGTCGGTGAACACCGCGGAGGACGTCTCGGCGGGCGCCTCGGTGAACTCCGGCGACGGCTCCACCCCGGTGACCAGCGGCTGCGCGTCCTCGGCCGGGGCCGCGCCGCGCGCGGCGGCCTCGGCGGCCCGCACCAGCGGCTCCAGCTCGTCCACGGTCACCGCCGACCGGGACACCACCCCGGAGGCCGTGCCCCGCGCCCCGTCCACCGTGGCGATCACGGTGAGGGTGCGCCCGCGGGTGACCCCGTTGGTGGTGAGCGCGTTGCCCGCCCAGCGGAGGTTGGCGGTGGACCGCTCGTCGGCGATCACGACACAGCCGTCGGACCGGGACAGCTCCAGCGCCCGCTCGACGATCTCGTGCGGCTTGGTGGTGCGCGCGCTCATCGCCCGGCCTCCTGCGTCGTGTTCAGAATGTTGACTCCCTTGAACAGGGCGGACGGGCAGCCGTGCGAGACCGCCGCGACCTGGCCCGGCTGGGCCTTGCCGCAGTTGAAGGCACCGCCCAGGACGTACGTCTGAGGACCGCCGACGGCGGCCATGGAACCCCAGAAGTCGGTGGTCGTGGCCTGGTAGGCGACGTCCCGGAGCTGCCCGGCGAGCCGCCCGTTCTCGATCCGGTAGAAGCGCTGCCCGGTGAACTGGAAGTTGTAGCGCTGCATGTCGATCGACCAGGACCGGTCGCCGACCACGTAGATGCCCCGGTCGACGCCCCCGATCAGGTCCTCCGTCGACATCCCGGCCGGGTCCGGACGCAGCGACACGTTGGCCATGCGCTGCACCGGCACATGGCCGGGGGAGTCCGCGAACGCGCACCCGTTGGACCGCTCGAAGCCGGTGAGCTTCGCGATCCGCCGGTCCAGCTGGTAGCCGACGAGCGTGCCGTCCTTCACCAGGTCCCAGGACTGCGCCTCGACGCCCTCGTCGTCGTAGCCGACGGTCGCGAGGCCGTGCTCGGCGGTGCGGTCACCGGTGACGTTCATCAGCTCGGAGCCGTACCTCAGCTTGCCCAGCTGGTCGAAGGTGGCGAAGGAGGTCCCCGCGTAGGCCGCCTCGTAGCCGAGCGCGCGGTCCAGCTCGGTGGCGTGCCCGATCGACTCGTGGATGGTCAGCCACAGGTTGGAGGGGTCCACCACCAGGTCGTACAGGCCCGGCTCGACGCTCGGGGCGCGCATCTTCTCGGCCAGCAGCTCGGGGATCCGCGCCAGCTCGTCGTCCCAGTCCCAGCCGGTGCCGGTCAGGTACTCCCAGCCGCGTCCGACGGGCGGCGCGAGGGTGCGCATCGAGTCGAACTCGCCGCTGGACCCGTCGACCGAGACCGCCGTGACGACCGGGTGCAGCCGTACCCGCTGCTGCGTCGTCATGGTCCCGGCCGTGTCCGCGTAGAACTTGTTCTCGTGCACGGTGAGCAGCGAGGCGTCCACGTGGTCCACCGCGTTCGCCGCCAGCAGCCGCGCGCTCCACTCGGCGAGCAGCCCGGCCTTCTCCTCGTCGGGCACGGTGAACGGATCGATCTCGTACGACGACACCCAGGTCTGCTCGGCGTGCACCGGCTCGTCGGCCAGCTCGACGCGCTCGTCCGATCCGGCCGCCCGGATCACCTGCGCGGACAGCTTCGCCATCGCCACCGCCTGGGAGGCGACCTTGGCGGCGGCGTCGAGGGTGAGGTCCGCCCCGGACGCGAAGCCCCAGGTGCCGCCGTGCACCACCCGCACCGCGTACCCGAGGTCGGTGGTGTCCGACGAACCTGCGGGCTTGGCGTCCCTCAGCCGCCAGGAGGCGCTGCGCACCCGCTCCAGGCGGAAGTCCGCGTGCTCCGCCCCGAGCGCCCGGGCGCGGGCCAGCGCGGCGTCGGCGAGGGCGCGGAGCGGCAGGGTCGTGAAGGCTTCGTCAATGCTATGAGACACCTACGTCTCTTCCTGTCGGGTTCGAATCGTTGGGTTGACGCTTCGTTCGGTTGTCACTGCGGCGCATCATGTCGCGTCGGAACCGGGCCGGACCACATCTTTGCGGCACGCCCGGCCGTATTCGTGTCACCCGTCGCGCACCTTCCGGTCGCCCGGCCCGCTCCGCGCGTCGCCCGACCGGCACTTTCTGTAGGGATCCGACAGAGCGGCCCCCCGGCCACTGTCGGTGCCCCGATGTCCCGCGGTGGACCGGGACCGATAGGTTTTCGGTGCAGCCGCCTGTCGTCACGGTGTCCGGGCGGTTGGAACAGACCGCTATCGAAGGGGTGATCCGTTGAGCCGCTCGGTTCTCGTCACCGGAGGCAACCGGGGCATCGGCCTCGCCATCGCCCGCGCGTTCGCCGACGCCGGCGACAAGGTCGCCATCACCTACCGCTCGGGGGAGCCCCCGGCCGGCTTCCTCGCCGTCCGGTGCGACATCACCGACGCCGAGCAGGTGGAGCAGGCCTACAAGGAGATCGAGGAGGCGCACGGCCCCGTCGAGGTGCTCGTCGCCAACGCCGGGATCACCCGGGACCAGCTCCTGATGCGCATGTCCGAGGAGGACTTCACCTCCGTCCTCGAGACCAACCTCACCGGCACCTTCCGGGTCGTCAAGCGCGCCAACCGCGGCATGCTGCGCGCCCGTAAGGGCCGCGTCGTGCTGATCTCCTCGGTCGTCGGGCTGCTCGGCTCCGCGGGGCAGGCCAACTACGCCGCCTCCAAGGCCGGCCTGGTGGGCTTCGCACGGTCCCTCGCCCGTGAGCTGGGCTCGCGCAACATCACCTTCAACGTCGTCGCGCCCGGTTTCGTCGACACCGACATGACCCGGGAGCTCACCGAGGAGCAGCAGGCGAAGATCCTCGCCCAGGTGCCGCTCGCGCGGTACGCGAAGACCGAGGAGATCGCCGCCGCGGTGCGCTTCCTCGCCTCGGACGACGCCTCGTACATCACTGGAGCCGTCATTCCCGTTGACGGCGGACTGGGAATGGGTCACTGACACACATGAGCGGAATTCTCGAGGGCAAGCGCGTCCTGATCACCGGTGTGCTGATGGAGTCCTCCATCGCCTTCCACACCGCCAAGCTGGCCCAGGAGCAGGGTGCCGAGATCATCCTGACCGCCTTCCCGCGGCCGACGCTGACCGAGCGCATCGCGAAGAAGCTGCCCAAGCCCACCAAGGTCCTCGAGCTCGACGTCACCAACGACGAGCACCTGGGCCGCCTGGCCGACGTCGTCGGCGAGGAGCTCGGGGGCCTGGACGGCGTGGTGCACTCCATCGGCTTCGCGCCGCAGGACGCGCTCGGCGGCAACTTCCTCAACACGCCGTTCGAGTCGGTCTCCACGGCCATGCACGTCTCGGCGTTCTCCCTGAAGTCGCTCACCATGGCGTGCCTGCCGCTGATGCAGAACGGCGGCTCCGTCGTCGGCCTCACCTTCGACGCGCAGTACGCCTGGCCACAGTACGACTGGATGGGCCCGGCCAAGGCCGCACTGGAGGCCACCAGCCGCTACATGGCGCGCGACCTGGGCAAGCAGAACATCCGCTGCAACCTCATCTCCGCCGGCCCCATCGGCTCCATGGCCGCCAAGTCCATCCCCGGCTTCGCCGAGCTGGCCTCCGTCTGGGACAACCGCGCCCCGCTGGAGTGGGACCTGAAGGACCCGGAGCCGGCCGGCCGCGGTGTCGTCGCCCTGCTGAGCGACTGGTTCCCGAAGACCACGGGCGAGATCGTCCACGTGGACGGCGGACTGCACGCCGTCGGCGCCTGACCGGACGCCCTGCGCGAGGGCCCGCTTCCCCTTGGGACGCGGGCCCTCGCGCGTTGCCTGGGAACCCGCGTGCGTGCCGCAGGGACCCGCGTGCGTGCCGCAGGGACCCCCCGCTCCCGAGGAGCTGTTCGGTGCCGCCTGCCGGGTCCGGATCGACGGCTCCCGGGTGACCGCCCACTGCCACAACCCCTATCCCGGCACCGACCGGGTCGCCCTGCACGTCGAGTGCGCCCGATGGTGGGACCTTGACGGCGACGGCTCACCGGTGGCCGTCGGGCCCGCGGGGAGGGTGCTGCTCACCGGCCGTTGCTGGAGCGACGTGGACTCGGCGTGGGTCAGTCACGCGCGGGAGCGGTGAGCCGCCCCGGCTTGCACACCATCGGGTAGCCGGCGGCCTCCTTGGACGCCGTCGCCTCGTCGCCCGCGCGGATCGCGTCCACCAGGCGGCTGTGGTCCATGTGCGTCTCCGGCGTCATGTCGCCGCCCACGTCGTCACGCAGCCAGTCCCGCAGCACCTCGACCAGATCCGCGTACAGCGCGGTCATCACGTCGTTGTGCGAGGCGGCCACGACGGCCAGGTGGAACGTCGCGTCCGCCGTCACGAACGCCTCCGCGTCGCCCGACCCCCAGGCCTCCTCGCGGCGCAGCAGCAGGGCGTCGAGCTGCTTGAGGTCCTTCTCCGTGCGCCGCCGGGCGGCCAGCCGCGCCGCCGAGGACTCCAGCGTGGAGCGCAGCTCGGCGATGTGACGGGGGTCGGCGTCGGCGAACCGGCGGTGCATCACGCCGGCCAGTTCGCTGGTGGCCGCCACGTAGGTGCCCGAGCCCTGGCGGATGTCCAGCAGGCCGTTGTGCGCCAGCGCGCGCACCGCCTCGCGGACCGTGTTCCGGGCGACCCCCAGTCGCTCCACGAGTTCCGGCTCGGTGGGGATGCGTGAGCCGACCGGCCACTCGCCCGAGGTGATCTGGGCCCGCAGGGCGGCGATGACCTGTTCGGACAGCGCCGAACGGCGCGGATGGCTCAGAGGCATGACACACCTTCGCACGGCTGGGGCCTCGTACGGCGACCGCCACATGGACAACCAATCATCCCATGATTCTATGATGGGTCGCATGACTCGTACGACTGGCGACGAGGCCCGGACACGTCCGTCCACCGCCGCCTCCGGCACGCCCACCGCGCCCGTCCCCCCGGCACGCCCCGGTGGCACCACGCGCGCGTGGCGGACCCGGCTGCTCGTCATCGGCATCGTGCTCGCCGCCCTGAACCTGCGCCCCGCCATCACCAGCTTCGGCGCGCTGCTCGAGGAGGTGCGCGACGGACTCGGCATGAGCGGCAGCGTGGCCGGCCTGCTCACCTCCCTGCCCGCGCTGTGCTTCGCCGTCTTCGGCTCCACCGCGCCCCGCCTGGCCCGCCGCTTCGGCCCCGGAGCGGTGGTGTGCGCCGGTATGGCCGCCATCGGCACCGGCCTGCTGGTCCGGCCGTTCGTCGGCAGCACCGCCGCCTTCCTCGTGGCCAGCGGCCTCGCGCTCGCCGGCATCGCGGTGAGCAACGTGCTGATGCCGGTCATCGTCAAGCGCTGGTTCCCCGACCGGGTCGGCACCATGACCGGCCTGTACTCCATGGCCCTCGCCCTGGGCACCGCCACGGCCGCGGCCGTGACCGTGCCGCTCACCGGCGCGATGGGCGGGAACTGGCGGGCCGGTCTCGCCGTGTGGGCGGCCCTGGCGGCGGCCGCCGTCCTGCCGTGGCTCGCGTTCGTACGGCCACGGGGCGGGACGCCGGGGGAGGAGGCGCCGGAGCGGGACAAGCGGGACGGGCCGCCGGAGGGCGGGTCCGCCGGGCAGGCGCCCGCCGCGGCACCCGTCCTGCGCATCACCCGCAGCCGCACCGCCTGGGCGCTGGCCGTCTTCTTCGGGCTCCAGGCCACCGCCGCCTACATCAGCATGGGGTGGATGGCGCAGATCTTCCGCGACGCGGGCGTCCCCGCGGGCCGGGCGGGACTGCTGCTGGCGATCACCATGGTCATGGGCGTGCCGCTGGCCTTCGTCATACCGCGCCTGGCCACCCGGCTGCCCCACCAGGGCCCCATCGTGGTCGCGCTGGGCGTGAGCGGCCTGGCCGGCTACGCGGGCCTCTACCTCGCCCCCGCCGGCGGCGCCCTGGCCTGGGCCGTGCTGATCGGCATAGCCAACTGCGCGTTCCCGCTGGCACTCACCATGGTCGGGATGCGGGCCAGGACGGGCGCGGGCGTGGCCCAGCTGTCGGCCTTCGCCCAGAGCACCGGCTACCTGATCTCCATCCCCGGACCCCTCCTCGTGGGCGTGCTCTACCAGCACAGCGGCGGCTGGGGGCTGCCGATCGCGCTGATGGCGGGGCTGATGGTGCCGCAGATGATCGTCGGCGTGTTCGCGGGCCGCGACCGTACGGTGGAGGACGAGGCGGCGGCCTGAGGGGCAGTTCCGTCGCCGTGCCGTGGAGGCCGCCCCGGCACGGTCCGCCGTGGCCGCCGCGCCACGCCTGTCCGCCACGCCCGTCGTGGACCCCGTGGCCGGTGCGGGGCGGGAGGGGTGCGAGACTTGCCCCATGCCAGTCCTCGACCCGAACCCGCAGAACGGCCAGAAGAAGATGCTGCTCGTCTTCGGCGCGTTCTTCGCCATCTTCGTCGTCATCGGAGTGATCGCGACCGTGCTGGCCCCCTGACCGTCGATCCGGCCCCCTGACCACCGCTCCCCGTGGGCTTCCCTCCGGGCCGTGGTGGTGCTGGCACCACCGTCCCCTAGGGGGTCAGGCTCAGGGTCAAGTGGGTGGATCACCGGATGGGTTGACGCCCCGGCGATCCGTACCTTCGAGATGTGGCCGCGACCGGCGCGCCACGGACCACTCGAAGAGCGGAGGCCCCCATGTCGGCGCGCACGCACTCCCGGCCCGTCCCGGCCCCCCGGGCAGGTGCCGCCACCCGGCTGCCGTGGTGGGCCCTGGCCCTTCCCGCCCTCGCCTTCGTCGCCCTGCTCACCCTGGTCCTCAACCCCTCCGAGGCCCACGCCACCGCCGGTGATCCCGCGCTCACCCACCTCGTCGAGCGGGCGCAGCAGCTCATGGCCCGCTGAACGCGCCCGGGCGCCGGTCAACTCCCTGCGCCTCGTGGCCTGTTTCGTGCGAAGCTGGGTCCCATGAGCGTCGCAGAACCCCGCAGGATTGTCCTTTTCCGGCATGCGAAAGCCGACTGGCCTCCGGTGGCCGATCACGAGCGCCCCCTCGCCGAGCGAGGGCGCCTGGACGCCGCGGCGGCCGGCCGCAAGCTCGCCGACACCGGCGTCGCCTTCGATCTGGCCCTGTGCTCCACGGCGGTCCGCACCCGCGAGACCTGGAAGCTCGCGGTGCACGAGTTCCCGAAGCGGCCGAAAACCGTGTACGAGGAGCGGATCTACGAAGCCTCGCCCGGCGAGCTGATCGCCCTGCTCAACGAGACCCCCGACGACGCGCAGAACATCCTGCTGATCGGCCACAACCCGGGCGTCCAGGGACTGGCGGACATCCTCGCCGGCGCCTCCGAGGGCGACGCCCGTGAGCGCATGACGCGCCGCGGCTACCCGGCCGCCGCCTTCTCCGCGCTCACCTTCCCCGGGTCCTGGAAGTCCCTGGAGCCCGGGGCCGCCACGCTGGTCGACTACTGGGCGCCGACCGAGTGACCTCCGCCTGACGCACCCGGCACGATCCCCCGGGTGACACGCCCGGCGCGACAGGGGCCCGGCACCGACATCCGTCGGCGCCGGGCCCGCTCGTCGTCGTGGCCGTCCCGCGCGGGTCAGTCGCCCGCGAGCGTGTCGGCGGCCTCGACCTCTTCCCGCGTGATGCCCAGCAGGTAGAGGACGGTGTCGAGGAAGGGGACGTTCACCGCCGTGTGGGCGGCCTGGCGCACCACCGGCTTGGCGTTGAAGGCGACACCGAGACCCGCGGCGTTCAGCATGTCGAGGTCGTTCGCCCCGTCACCGATCGCCACGGTCTGCGACAGCGGCACCCCCGCCTCGGCCGCGAACCGGCGCAGCAGACGGGCCTTGCCCGCCCGGTCCACGATCTCGCCGGTCACCCGGCCGGTGAGCTTCCCGTCGACGATCTCCAGCGTGTTCGCCTGGGCGAAGTCCAGACCCAGCCGCTCCTTGAGGTCGTCGGTGACCTGGGTGAAGCCGCCCGAGACCACGCCCACCTGGTAGCCGAGCCGCTTGAGCGTGCGGATCAGGGTGCGGGCGCCCGGCGTCAGCCGCACCTCGCTGCGGACCTTGTCCACCACGGAGGCGTCCAGCCCCTTCAGCAGCGCCACGCGCGCGTGCAGCGACTGCTCGAAGTCCAGCTCCCCGCGCATCGCGGCGGCCGTCACCTCGGCGACCTGGTCCTCGCAGCCGGCGTGCGCGGCGAAGAGCTCGATCACCTCGTCCTGGATCAGCGTGGAGTCCACGTCCATGACCACCAGGCGCTGCGCCCTGCGGTACAGCCCCGCGGCGACCACGGCGACGTCGACCCCGAACCGGGCCGCGTCCGTCACCAGCGCGGTGCGCAGCGGCTCCGTCTCCACGCCGGACACCGCGAACTCCACGGCGGTCACCGGGTACTTGGCGAGCCGGAAGATGCGGTCGATGTTGCCGCCGGCCTTGGTGATCCGGGCGGCGATCGACGCCGCCGCCTCCGAGGTGAGGGGGTGCCCCAGCACGGTGACCAGGGAGCGGCCCAGGCCGCGCGGGAGGTTGTCGCCCCTGCCGGAGATGATCTCGGCCTGCATCTTCATCGACTCCGCCCAGCTGTGGACGGTCGCCCGCAGGTCCCCCTCCATCCCGGCGGGGGGCTCAGTCACGAGCGCGCAGAGCACGATGCGACCGCGGGTGACGACCTGCTCGATGTCGACCACGTCGACGGAGTAGGCGGCGAGAGTGTCGAAGAGTCCGGCGGTGATGCCCGGCCGGTCCTTGCCGAAGATCTTGACCAGGAGGGTGGGAACGTCGGTGGTCTGCGATGCGCTCATGGTGTTCTTACCGTATCCGGCACGCGGTGCCCCGCGCCCGCGAGGTCCGCCACCCGGACACCCCTTCGACCGGCCCCGCCCGCGGCCCGACCCAGGCCGGTATGCCTCCGTACGGTGCCGGTCCCGGCTCGCCTTGAGGTACGGCCTGCACGGCCTCGGTCCGGCCCGCCCGCGGGACGGCCCCCGGCCGGTACGCCTCCCGTACGGCCCGGGTCCCGGCCCGCCCGCCTCGCCCACGGGACGGCCCCGGCCGTTACGCCTCCGACCGGTACGCCTCCGCATGGCGCCGGTCCCGGCTCGCTCAGGTCAGGCGGGCCCGGCCGCCCCACCGCCCGCCCGGCCCTACTGCCTGCCCGGCTCCCTGCCGTCCCCGTTCCTCCCGTGTCGCTCGTGGTCGTCCAGGTCGCGGTGGTCCGCTCCCTGTGTGCCCGCTCCGGGTGAGCCCGGGCGCCGTGGCCGTGGCGGCGGGGTGGGAGGCGGAGGCGGGGGAGGGGGCGGCACCTCGTCCGGCCACAGGCGTCGGCCGCCCCGCCCCGGAGGCGGGGCGGGACCGATGACGGTCGGCGCCGCGGACAGGTCGTCCGCCCCGCCGCGCTCACCCGCGCCCGGCGACCGGGGGGCGTCCCGAGTGGTTCCGCCTCCCGGCTCTTCACACCCGCCGGCACCGTCCCCCCGCCCGCTCCGGGGCACCGCGTCCTCGGGCTCGCCCGCCCCCGACCGCGGGCCCGGCCCCGACGGTTCCCCCCACCCCGACCGCCCGCCCGGCAGCCGCAGGTACGGATTGGTGTCCGGGTCGGGCGCACGGTACGGCGCCCCCGGCTCGTACGGCCCCGCGGCCGACGGCACCGACCCGACCCCGACCCCGCCCCCGCTCCCGGCACCCTGTGCCGCAGCCACCGCACGCGCCCCCGCCGCCCCGCTCGCCCACGCCAGCAGTGCACCCGCCGCGCCCGCCCCCGCGCCCCACAGCGCCCCGAGCAGCGCCGCCGCCCCCAGGTGACCGCGCAGCTCCAGGCCGGCGTCGAACGCGTCGAAGCCGAGGACCGACAGCGAGGCGTTCGCGGAGACCTCCGTGAGCCACACCAGCAGCGGCAGGGTCACCGCCGTGGCGACGCCCAGCGCCGACGCGCACCGTCCCGCGAACCCTGTCGCCCCCGCCCGCCGCTCCGACGGCACCGAGGCCGACGCCGACGCCGACGCCGGCACCGGCGTCCGTACCGCCGTCAGCACCCCCGCGAGCAGCATCATCAGCGCGGCGGCCACCCCGAGCAGCCACACCCACCCGTCCAGCTCGGCCAGCCGCCCCAGCGTGACGGGCTCCTCGGACCCCGTCCGCAGCAGGTCGTCCACGGGGTGGGGCAGCGCCCCCAGCAGTGCCCCGTCCACCCGGGCGTCCCACGGCACGAACAGTCCGACCGGCACCCCGAGCCACACCCCGTTCGGCGCCGCCAGCAGAGCGGCCCCCGCGATCCGCCGGGGGTGGTCGTCGCCGATCGCCGCGTACCCCGCGGCGGCGGCCCCGGCCGCGACGGCCACCAGCAGCACCGCGACGACCGAGGAGACGGCCGGCCGCACCACCCGGTGCATCGCGTCCCAGCCGCGCGGCAGCGGAGTACGGCGGGACGCGAGCAGCGCGACCAGCAGTACACCGGCCGACCAGCCGAGCCCGCCCAGCAGCGTCGGCACGGTGTCCACGGTGAACCCCACGGCGGCCTGCGCGTCGACAAGGTCACCCACCCGGTCGGGCAGCAGCCCTTCGATGTCACCCAGCCCCGGGACGTCCAGGCCACCGCCGTCCGGGTCCGGCAGGTCGTCCAGGCCGAGCGAGCCGCCGTCGATGGTGATGACGTCGTGGCCCGCCCACACCAGCCCGCCCGCCGTAGCGACGAACAGCGCGACCACCGCGCCCGCCCGCGCGAGGAGTTCACGCCCCGAGACCACAACTCCCGCCGCCCGCAGGGACCGCAGGAAGAAGAAGGACAGCAGCAGCGCCCCCACCAGCCCCACACCCAGCGGCGCGAGGTCGATCGCCGTCCCGGCCTCCGCGCCGGACAGCCCGAACGCCGACACGTCACCCGAGGGAGTCACCGAGCCGCCCGCCGCCAGCGCCACCACCGCCGCGGTCATCGGCGCCAGGGACCCGGCCGCGTCCGCGTCCAGCAGACGCAGACCCAGCGCCGCCGTCCCCGCCATCCCGATCACCGCCCAGCTCACCGCGGCGACCGCGGACATCACCACGTCCCCCCACGGCAGACCGGCGTCACGCCCCGCCGCCGTGGCGCCCCTGGCAGCACTCATGGCAGACCCCCCGATCCGCGGCACGGCCCCTCGGGCCGTCCCTGTCCCCCCCGCGTGGTTTACCACTCTCCGGTCCCATTTCAACCCCCTTCCGGACAACGCCGTGGACACCTTGTCGCGCGGTCGTGACAAGGGCCGACTTTCGGTCGGAGGGCCGAGCCTGGAATAGTTCCCCCCGATGTTCGACATCCCTAGACTCCCTGCGACGGGGGAAATTCGGGGGACAACTCAGTGGGGCATGGAGTGCCGGAACTCGTACTGGAATCAAACGGACGGACCTGGACGCTCGATCCGTCCAAGGCCTACACCCTGGGGCGCGATCCCCAGGGCGACGTCGTGCTGGACGACGCAAGGGTGTCGTGGCGTCACGCCACCATCAGTCACAACGGCCGCAGTTGGGCGATCGAGGACCACGGCAGTACCAACGGCACGTTCGTGCAGGGGCAGCGGATCCACCACCTGGAGTTCGGCGCCGACACGGTGCTGAACCTGGGCAACGCGAACGACGGGCCGCGCGTGACGCTGTCCGGCGTCGGTGCCGTACCGCAGGCCCAGCCGCAGCAGCCGTACGCGGCGCAGGGGGCGAGCGCCGGCTGGGCGCAGCAGGCCCAGCAGCCTCCCGCGCAGCAGCCGCCCGCCGGGCAGCCCGGCTGGCAGCAGCCGCAGCAGGCGGCACCGCAGATCCCGCAGCAGCAGGGACCCGGTGGTGGCGCGGGGGCGCCGCCGGTCTACGGCGACCGCAGCCCCACCACGTTCCACCAGTTCTCGCTCGGCCGCGTGATGCGCATCGGCCGTGCCCTGGAGAACGACCTGGTCGTCTCGGACCTCCAGGTCTCCCGCAACCACGCGGAGTTCCACTCGACGCCCGACGGGCGCATGGAGATCCGCGACCTGGGCTCGCACAACGGCACCTACGTCAACGGCCAGCCGATCCCCAAGGGCGGCTCGCAGCTGCTCGGCCCGACCGACATCGTCGGCGTCGGCCACTCCACGTTCCGGATCGTCGGCGACCGGCTCGAGGAGTTCGTCGACACCGGTGAGGTGTCCTTCTCCGCGCGCCACCTGACTGTCGAGGTCGACGGCGGCAAGCAGATCCTCAAGGACGTCTCCTTCGGCGTGCCCGAGAAGTCGCTGATCGCGGTCATCGGCCCCTCCGGTTCCGGCAAGTCGACGCTGCTCAAGGCGCTCACCGGCTACCGCCCCGCCAACCAGGGCGAGGTGCTGTACGACAACCGCGACCTCTACAAGCAGTTCGCCGAGCTGCGCCAGCGCATCGGTCTGGTCCCGCAGGACGACATCCTGCACAAGGAGCTGACCGTCAAGCGGGCCCTGAAGTACGCGGCCAAGCTGCGCTTCCCCGCCGACACCACGGCGGCCGAGCGCGAGGCGCGCATCGACGAGGTGCTGCGCGAGCTGAAGCTCGACATCCACAAGGACAAGAAGGTCACGTCCCTGTCCGGCGGCCAGCGCAAGCGCGTGTCCGTGGCGCTGGAGCTGCTCACCAAGCCGTCGCTGATCTTCCTGGACGAGCCGACCTCCGGTCTCGACCCGGGCATGGACCGCGACGTCATGCAGCTGCTGCGCGGACTGGCCGACGACGGCCGCACCGTCCTCGTGGTGACCCACTCGGTGGCCGAACTCGCCATCTGCGACAAGCTGCTGGTGATGGCGCCGGGCGGTTCGGTCGCCTACTTCGGTCCGCCCGAGGAGGCGCTGAACTTCTTCGGCTACGACACCTGGGCCGACGTCTTCTCCGCCTTCGAGAACTACCGCGACTACGACTGGGCGGGCCGCTGGAAGGGCTCGCAGCACTACCAGATGTACGCGGCGGACATCGACGCGGTCGCCCCGCAGTCCGTAGCCGTCCCGGCGATGCAGGCGATGAAGCCGCCCAAGCCGCAGGGCTGGCTGTCGCAGTTCTCCACCCTGGTACGCCGCTACGTCTCGGTGATCGTCTCCGACAAGGGCTTCCTCGCCCTGATGGTGATCCTGCCCGCCGTGCTCGGCGCGGTGAGCCTGCTCATCGACGCGGACAAGGGCCTGCTGCCCAACCCGCCCAACCAGAGCGGCCGGATCATCCCGAACGGCACGGCGACCACGGTGCTGCTGATCCTCGCGGTCGGCGCGTGTTTCGCGGGCGCCGCCAACTCCGTGCGTGAGCTGATCAAGGAACGGGTCATCTACGAGCGGGAGCGCGCCACCGGCCTGTCCCGCTCGGCGTACCTGATGTCCAAGGTCTTCGTGCTCGGCATGATCACGGTGCTCCAGGGGCTCCTGGTCGGCGTGATCGGCTTCGCCAGCCGGGAGATCCCGGAGGAGGGTCTGGTCTTCGGGAAGTTCACGCTGCTGGAGCTCTCGGTGCCGATCATGGCGCTCGGCTTCACCTCGATGATGTTCGGCCTGATCATCTCCTCGCTGGTGAAGACCGCCGAGAAGACCATGCCGCTGCTGGTGATGTTCGCGATCATCCAGGTCGTGTTCACCGGATGCCTGTTCACCCTGCACGGCTCGATCGGCGTGAACCAGTTCTCGTTCCTGATGCCGTCGCGCTGGGCGGTGGCCGCGTCGGGCGCCACGCTGGACTTCAACAAGATCAGCCCGCCGGAGACCGCGGGCGACACCGACCCGCTGTGGGAGCACACGGCAGGCGCCTGGGCGATGGACATGGGCGCGCTGCTCGTCCTCGGTGTGATCTGCGGGTTCTTCGTGGCGCGGTTCCTGCGCCGGCACGAGCCCGAGGTCATGCGGAAGTAGTCCCGCCGTTCCACCCCGAAGGGCGGCACCCCGTCAGGAGGGTGCCGCCCTTCGGCGTCTGTGTGCGGCAGGAGAGGTCCGCGCCGACCTCTCAGTACGCGCTGTCGACGTTGTCCATGGTGCCGTACTTGTCCGCCGCGTAGTTGCAGGCGGCGACGATGTTGGCGACCGGGTCGTAGATGTTCTTCGGCGTGCCCTTGACGTGGTACGCGTCGAAGGTGGGCGGGATCACCTGCAGCAGCCCCTTGGAGGGGATGCCCTTCTGGGCGTTGATGTCCCAGAGGTTGATCGCCTTCGGGTTGCCGGAGGACTCCCGCATGATGTTGCGGTGGATGCCGTCGTAGGAGCCGGGGATGCCGTGCTTCTTCATGATGGACATGGCTTCGCGGATCCAGCCGTCCAGGTTGTTGCCGTACGACTTGGGCGCGGCCTTCTTCACCTCGGCGCGCTCGGCGGAGCGGCTCGCGGCCTTCTTCGCCTGGTGCGCCTTCGTGGCCTTGGCCTCGGCGGCGGCCTTCTTCTTGGCGGCGGCCTCGGACGCGGCCTGCTTCGCCGCGATCTGCTCGGCCTTCACGCTGGCGCCTGCGAGCTGGTCGGTGACGTCGGCCTTGACGCCCTGGATCTGCTGGGTGCTGTACGCGACCTTCGCCGTGGGAGCGGCGGCGGCCTCGCTCGTGGTCGTCGTCGAGGCGTTGCTCGGGATCGCGGAGAAGCCGATGGCGGCGGCACCGAGGGCGGCGACGCCCGCGGCGGCGATCTTGTGGTGACGGGTCAGGGCACGACTATGACCACGGGTGAGGATGTGCTTGGGCATGCGGAACGGACCTCTTCGAATAGCGCGGAGGTCGCTCGATGTCCGGTGCGGACGGGTGCTCCTTCGGCACGCGAACGCCGCGGGAAAGAACCCACGGCGCTGAGCGACGCAGCCATTCTTAGCGGCCGCAAAATGGCGGGGCAAAGATGTGACCTACGAAGCCGGGTAGTGGATCAGGGGGGTAGGAAACGGGGCACAGCGGACTGTTCGCCCCGCTCACGTGGGCGGTATGTCTCTCCTACTCCGCTTCGTACGTGATGTGCACCCTATGCCCGGCCTCACACAGGCCCTCCTCAGGTCTCACGGCGTGTTGCTGGAGCAATGCGGTGGGTCAAGGGTCCTCGGCGGCGGTCAGGACGGCAGCAGCAGATGCACGTCGCCGAACTCGTGCCACAGGTAGCGCCCGCGCAGCGCCTCCTCGTAGCCCCGCCCGACCGCCTCCCGCCCCGCCACCGCCTCCAGCATCAGCAGGTGCGAGGCCTCCGGCTCGTGCAGGCCGGTCAGCAGCCCGTCCACCACCCCCACCCCGCGCTCCGGGGTGACCACCAGGTCCGTCCAGCCCGCGCGGGCCCGCACCACGCCGTCCCCTCCGGCCGCCGACTCCACCGCACGCACCGCCGTCGTCCCCACCGCGATCACCCGCCCTCCCCCCGCCCGGACCGCGCGGACCAGCCGCGCCGACGCCTCCGGCACCGCGAACCGCTCCGGGTACGGCGGCTCGTGCACCTCGCCCGACGCCACCCCCGTGTCCAGCCTGACCGGCGCGAACCACACCCCCCGGCTCACCAGCTCCGCCACCGTCCGCCCCGTGAACGGACGCCCCGCGCTCGGCATCTCCGCACTCCCCGAACCGTCCCGCGACGGCAGCGCGAACACCGTCTGGTACGCCGACAGCGGCTGGTCCCGCTCCGTGTACGCGTACCGGATCGGCCGCCCGTGCTCCCGCAGCAGCCCCGGCACCTCCCGCGACACCCGCGCCCACCACAGCCGCGGCGACCCCGCGTCCAGCGGTTCCTCCGGCACCAGCCGCGCACCCCCGGCGAGCCTCACCTCCCTCCCCGCGCGCGTGCCCGCGCGCACGCGCGTCGTGCCGCGGCCGTCCGGCTCCCTCAGCTCGACCGCCCAGCGCCCGTCGTCCCCCCGCGTGGAGAAGTGCACCACCACGCGCGCGTCCCCGAGCCGGCCGTCGACGGCCGCCGCCAGCGTCGGGGAGGTGTTCACCACCAGCAGGTCCCCCTCCCGCAGCAGCCGCGGCAGCTCCGCGAACGCGTGGTGCGCCACCTCGGTGCCCCGCGACACCAGCAGCCGCACCGAGTCCCGCTCCCGCCCCGGCCCGCGACGCTCCGCCGGCACCCGGGCGGACAGCTCCTCCGGCACCCGGAACGTCAGCGTCACCGCTCCCCCTCCAGCAGCGCCGGAGCGCCGTAGCGGCCGCTGGGCGGCCGCTCGTCCAGCAGCCGCAGGAAGGCCGGCACCACCCCGGCCGGGTCCGGCCGGGGATCGTCGTCGTCCGGTACGGCCGCCGCGTACAGGTCGGTCTCCATGTCCCCGGGGTCGACCGCCCAGACCCGCAGCCCCTGCTCCTCCGCCGCCAGCACCGCCGCCAGACGGTCCAGCGCCGCCTTGGACGCCCCGTACCCGCCCCAGGTGGGGTACGCCTCCGCTGCGGCGTCCGAGCTCACCACGAGCACCGCCCCCGCCTCGGCGGCCCGCAGCATCGGCAGCGCTTCCTGCACCAGGCCCAGCGCCGCCACCAGGTTCACCTCCAGCGCCCGCCGCAACCCCTCCAGCGGCAGCTCCTCCAGCCGCACCAGCGGCTCGGCACCCAGCGCGCTCGCGTTGTGCACCACCAGGTCCACCCCGCCCAGCCGCCAGGCCGCCGCGACCAGCTCCGCCCGGTGCGCGGGGTCCGTCACGTCCCCGGGCAGCGCCGTCACGCGCGTGCCGTGCGCCGACACCAGCACGGCCGCCTCCGCCAGACGGTCCGGACCCCGTGCGTCGAGCACCAGGTCCCAGCCCCGCGCCGCCAGCCCCTGGGCCAGCGCCCGTCCGAGCCCCTTCGAAGCCCCTGTGATGATCGCAACCGGCATGGCAGCCGTCCCCTCGTCGTCGTCGCCCGATCGGTGTGCGATCAACGTAGGAACCCGCCCCGGGCCACCGCCTCGGGCGCGGGACGCAGCCGCCCGGGTCCCTTCGCCCTACGACGGCACGCCGGGGCCCCGGGCCCTACGCCACCCGCGCCGGACCCGCGACCCCGGACCTAGGACCACCGTCCGGCCCGGGACGGACACCGGACCGATCCGCCCGGCAGGAGGCCGCCGGTACCGTGAGGACATGAGCCACGGCCCCCGGTCCGGCCTCGCCGCGGTGAGTTCCGCGTTGCTGGCCATGAGCAGGCACCTGGAGGTGCGCGACGTCCTCAAGACGATCGTCGCCTCCGCCCGCGACCTCCTCGACGCCCAGTACGCCGCGCTCGGCGTGCCCGACGACCACGGGGGCTTCGCCCAGTTCGTGGTGGACGGCGTCAGCGACGAGCAGTGGAAGGCCATCGGCCCCCTGCCACGCCGGCACGGCGTCCTCGCCGCGATGCTCGACGACGCCGCCCCGCAGCGCCTCGCCGACGTCCGCCGTGACCCCCGCTTCGGCGGCTGGCCCAGCGCCCACCCCGACCTGGTCGACTTCCTCGGGCTGCCCGTGCGCGACGGCGACGAGGTCCTCGGCGCCCTGTTCCTCGCCAACAAGAGGTGCGCCAAGCCGGAAGGCACCTGCGGCTTCACCGAGGACGACGAGGAACTCCTCGGCATCCTCGCCCAGCACGCCGCGATCGCCCTCACCAACGCCCGTCTCTACGAACGCAGCCGCGAGCTGACCATCGCCGAGGAACGCTCCCGGCTCGCCCACGAGCTCCACGACGCGGTCAGCCAGAAGTTGTTCTCCCTGCGGCTCACCGCCCAGGCCGCCGCCCGCCTCGTGGACCGCGACCCGGCCCGCGCCAAGGGCGAGCTCCAGCAGGTGGCGGTGCTGGCCGCCGAGGCCGCCGACGAACTGCGCGCGGCGGTCGTCGAACTGCGGCCCGCCGCCCTCGACGAGGACGGTCTGGTCGCCACCCTGCGCACCCAGATCCAGGTCCTCGACCGCGCCCACAGCGCCCGCGTCACCTTCACGGGCCACTCGGTGCGCGCCCTGCCAGCGGCCCAGGAGGAGGCGGTGCTGCGGGTCGCCCAGGAGGCGCTGCACAACGCCCTGCGCCACTCCGGCGGCGAGCATGTCGACGTGACCCTGGAGCGGCGCGGCAACGGCGCGGTCCTGCGGGTCGGCGACGACGGCGGCGGCTTCGACCCGCACGCCGTCCGCCGCGCGGGCCGCCATCTGGGCCTGGTCTCCATGCGCGACCGGGCGAGCGGGGTCGGCGGCACGCTGACCGTGGAATCTGCGCCCGGCAAGGGCACCACCATCGAGCTGGAGGTCCCCGGTGGCTGACACGATCAAGGTGCTGCTGGTCGACGACCACCAGGTGGTACGCCGTGGACTGCGCACGTTCCTCGAGGTGCAGGACGACATCGAGGTCGTCGGTGAGGCGGCCGACGGCGCGGAGGGGGTTGCCCTGGCCGCCGAGCTCCAGCCCGACGTCATCCTCATGGACGTCAGGATGCCGGGCATGGACGGCGTGGAGGCACTGCGCCGGCTGCGCGAGCTCGACCACCGGGCCCGGGTGCTGATCGTCACCAGCTTCACCGAGCAGCGCACGGTGATCCCCGCGCTGCGCGCGGGCGCCGCCGGCTACGTCTACAAGGACATCGACCCCGACGCGCTCGCCGGCGCCATCCGCTCCGTGCACGCGGGGCACGTCCTGCTGCAGGCGGAGGTGGCGGGCGCGCTGCTCTCCCAGGAGGAGAACGCCCCCGGCACCGGGCGCGCCGGGTCCCTCACCGAGCGGGAGCGCGAGGTGCTCGGGCTGATCGCGGACGGGCGCGCCAACCGGGAGATCGCCCGCGCCCTCGTGCTCTCCGAGAAGACGGTCAAGACGCACGTGTCGAACATCCTGATGAAGCTCGACCTGGCGGACCGCACCCAGGCCGCCCTGTGGGCGGTACGGCACGGAGTCAGCGGGTGATCTTCGACGACCGCCGCCATGCGGAAGGTTCCCCTCCGGTGCGAGATTCATACCGTAGGGGGAATGCCCCGAGGGTCCCGTATCCCTTGCCGGTGCCGCGCGTTTCCCAGGGAGGACCGCGGCGCCTGCCGCGGTCGTCCCAAGGAGGGCTCGGAAAGTGAAGAACCTGAAGAAGGCAGCGGCCGTGACGATGGTGGCCGGCGGTCTGCTCGCCGCCGGTGCGGGCATGGCCTCCGCCAGCGAGGGCAGCCACGCGGACGGCAAGGCCGTGGGCAGCCCGGGCGTAGTCTCGGGCAACCTCGTCCAGGTCCCGGTCGACGTCCCGGTCAACGTGTCCGGCAACAGCATCAACGTGATCGGCGTCCTGAACCCGGCCTTCGGCAACGTCGCCGTCAACCACTGACGCCGCCCGCCGACAGCCCCGGCCGCCCGCCCCACGGGGCGCCGGGGCTTTCGCCTGCCCGGGCGCGCCATCGCGCGCCATCGCGCGCCCGCGCGCCGGGGGCCCGGCTCGAGTAAGCCCTCACGCCGACTCGGCGCGCCCGCGCTCTCTCACAACGGTTCAGAGCGCTCAGCGCCGTCCCACGCCCCGATGCGTGCGCCCGCGCTCCCTCACACCGGTTCAGCGCGCCCCGCGCGGTCCAAGACCCGACTCCCAGCTTGGTGGGCGCGCGCTCGCGATCCGCGCCGGTTCAGCACGCCCCGTGCCGGCCAAGACGGCCTCGATCCAAGTGCGCCCCGGTGCCGTCCACGCCCCGGGTGAGCACACCCACACCTCCGCGTCGTATGCCCGCACGACAAGGCACGCCCCCGCGTCGTACCCCACACGACAAGGCACCCCCCGCGCGAGTTCAGCCCCGCTCCTCCACGAACGCGTTGTACGCGGCCACCTGCGCCCGTCGGGACGTCCGCTCCACCGGCCGCAGGGCCAGCGCCCGCGCCGACATCTCCGACGCGCTCACCGCGCCGCCGTGCCCGTTCACCGTCGCCAGCGAGATCAACGCACCGACCCGCTGCGCCAGCTCCAGCACCCGCACCGCACGCGGCGGATACCCCGGCGCCAGCACGTCCTGCCCCCGCGACGCCGACGCCCGTGCCCGGTACGCGTCGATCGCCGCCTCCGCCACCGGACCCGACGCGGCCACGTCCAGCCGCGTCAGCACGTCCGTCGCCTCCCGCAGCGCCTCCGCCAGCTCCCGCTCCGCCTCACCCAGCGACGGCACGTCGGCGGGCGGCGCCTCCCGCACCGGCAGACAGTGCCAGACGACCTCCACGTGCACATCGCCCGCCGGCCCCGCCTCCGTGACCTCCGGCACCAGCCCCAGGGCCGCCCCCTGGCACACCACCGCCTCCTCGGCCTCCAGCGCCCGCGCGTTGAACTCCGGCGGCCCGCTCAGCCCCAGCGGATGCCCCGGCGCCGGCAGCGCCACCCGCAGCCCCGACACCCCGAGCCCCCGCAGCCGCCCCAGGGCCAGCGTCAGCCCCACCGGCGCGGACTCCCCGGGCACCCCCTCCACACGGTGCACCGCGTCCTCCCCGACGACGGCGAGCGCCGCCTCGTCCGGGGAGACAAGTCCGGCAAGAAGGGCATTGCCCCAAGCGGCGAGACGACCAGAGCGTGGTTCAGAAAGCATGCGTACACCCTAGACAGCACCCGAGAACCGGACCGATGGAATGTCCGGGTCGACCAGTGGCGTAGATTTCATGATGGGCTGCGCCCACGGGTGCGGCGGACCGACCCACAAGGCGTACGCGACAGCCGAGACCGGCCACACTGCAAGGGGAGACAAGGCGCTCATGAGCGATGTTCTGGAACTTCAGGACGTATCCGTGGTCCGCGAGGGCCGGGCTCTGGTGGAGCAGGTCTCCTGGTCGGTCAAGGAGGGTGAACGCTGGGTCATCCTCGGCCCCAACGGCGCCGGCAAGACCACCCTCCTCAACATCGCGTCCAGCTACCTCTACCCCAGCAAGGGCACCGCCACCATCCTCGGCGAGACGCTCGGCCGCCCCGGCACCGACGTCTTCGAACTGCGCCCCCGCATCGGCGTGGCCGGCATCGCCCTCGCCGACAAGCTCCCCAAGAAGCAGACCGTCCTGCAGACCGTGCTCACCGCCGCCTACGGCATGACCGCCGGCTGGCAGGAGGAGTACGAGGACATCGACGAGCAGCGCGCCCGCGCCTTCCTCGACCGCCTCGGCATGTCCGAGTACCTCGACCGCAAGTTCGGCACCCTCTCCGAGGGCGAGCGCAAGCGCACCCTCATCGCCCGCGCCCTGATGACCGACCCCGAGCTGCTGCTCCTCGACGAGCCCGCCGCCGGACTCGACCTCGGCGGCCGCGAGGACCTGGTGCGCCGCCTCGGCCGCCTCGCCCGTGACCCGATCGCCCCCTCCATGATCATGGTCACCCACCACGTCGAGGAAATCGCCCCCGGCTTCACCCATGTCCTGATGATCCGTCAGGGCAAGGTCCTCGCCGCCGGCCCCCTCGAACTCGAACTCACCAGCCGCAACCTCTCCCTCTGCTTCGGCCTCCCGCTCGTCGTGGAGCAGGTCGGCGACCGCTGGACCGCACAGGGCCTCCCGATGAGCTGAACACCGCCCCGGCGACACAACACCCGGGACCCCCGGTCCCGTTCGACCGGATCGGCGCCCTGTCCGTGACCGGGTGCGCGGTTCTACCATGACCGGTGTGGACATCGACGCATGGCTGTGGTGGCTGATCGGCGCGGCGGCACTCGGCATCGGGCTGGTGATCACCGCGATGCCCGAACTCGGCATGCTCGCGGTGGGTGCCGTCGCCGCCGCGGTGGTCTCCGGCATCTTCGGCGGCGGAGCCGTCGCCCAGGTCGCGGTCTTCGCCGTGGTCTCGACCGCGCTGATCGCCGTCGTCCGCCCCATCGCCCGCAGACACCGGTCCCAACGGCCCGAACTCGCCACCGGCGTCGACGCACTGAAGGGCAAACAGGCCGTCGTCCTCGAGCGCGTCGACGGCAGCGGCGGCCGCATCAAACTGGCGGGCGAGGTCTGGTCGGCCCGCGCACTCGACGCCGGCCGCTCCTACGACGTCGGCCAGGAGGTCGACGTCGTGGACATCGAGGGGGCCACCGCGGTCATCATGTGACCCCGCACCTCCCGTACGACACAACCGGTGCGAAGACGGCCCCGGTTGGCCCCGCGGTCTGACAGACTCGACCAGCAAGATCTACAACCGCACGACCGTGCACAGGCACACACGACCTGCCGTAGGCGCCGAGGCTAAGAAGGGTTCGGGGAACCGACGATGGAACCGGTCATCATCGTCCTGATCATCCTGGTGGTGTTGGTCTTCATCGCCCTGATCAAGACGATCCAAGTCATCCCACAGGCCAGCGCCGCCATCGTCGAGCGCTTCGGCCGCTACACGCGGACACTCAACGCGGGCCTCAACATCGTCGTCCCGTTCATCGACACCATCCGCAACCGCATCGACCTGCGCGAGCAGGTCGTCCCCTTCCCGCCGCAGCCGGTGATCACCCAGGACAACCTGGTCGTCAACATCGACACCGTCATCTACTACCAGGTGACCGACGCACGGGCCGCCACCTACGAGGTCGCCAGCTACATCCAGGCGATCGAGCAGCTCACCGTCACCACCCTGCGCAACATCATCGGCGGCATGGACCTGGAGCGCACCCTCACCTCCCGCGAGGAGATCAACGCGGCCCTGCGCGGCGTCCTCGACGAGGCCACCGGCAAGTGGGGCATCCGCGTCAACCGCGTCGAGCTCAAGGCCATCGAACCGCCCACCTCCATCCAGGACTCGATGGAGAAGCAGATGCGCGCCGACCGCGACAAGCGCGCCGCCATCCTCCAGGCCGAGGGTGTACGACAGTCCGAGATCCTGCGCGCCGAGGGCGAGAAGCAGTCCCAGATCCTGCGCGCCGAAGGTGAGGCCAAGGCCGCCGCCCTGCGCGCCGAGGGCGAGGCCCAGGCCGTCCGCACGGTCTTCGAGGCCATTCACGCCGGCGACCCGGACCAGAAGCTGCTCTCCTACCAGTACCTCCAGATGCTCCCGAAGATCGCCGAGGGCGACGCCAACAAGCTCTGGATCGTCCCCAGCGAGATCGGCGACGCCCTCAAGGGCCTCTCCGGCGCGATGGGCAACTTCGGCTCCCACCTGGGCGGCAACGGCACCACGGCGAACGTCCCCGCCCAGGAACGCCGCGAAAACCCCTCGATCGACTAAGAGCACCCAGAAACACACGTTCCCCGCGCCCCTCAGGGGCGCGGGGAACTGCGCGATCAACCACGAACAACCCGCACGCGGGCGGTCGACTCAGCCCCTACGGCGAGCCGTCACGCGGCGTCCAACGCCAGCCACTCCGGCAAAGCCTCGAAGTCGTCCCTGGCCAGTGCCAGCAACATCGCATCCGCCGGCGTCGGCTCGTACGGCTCCCGCAACAACGGCATCCCGGCCTGCTCCGGCGTCCGGTTCGCCTTGCGGTGGTTGTCCTCCGCGCACGACGCCACCGTGTTCAGCCACGTGTCCTGCCCGCCGAGCGACCGCGGCACCACGTGGTCCACGGTCGTCGCCCTGCGGCCGCAGTACGCGCAGCGGTGCCTGTCCCGGACGAGCACCCCCCGCCTCGACCACGGCGCTCGTCTTCGGAACGGCACCCGCACGTAGTGGCAGAGCCTGATCACCCGAGGCGCCGGTATGTCGACCGCGGCTCCCCGCATCCGCAGTTCGGGGTGGGCCTGCTCGACGACGGCCTTGTCCTGCAGCACCAGAACGACGGCTCGGTTCAACGTCACCGTCGACAGCGGCTCGAAGCTCGCGTTCAGCACCAGCGTGTCCCGCATACCAGCCCACCTCCCGTGTGCACCGGCCCACCCCTCGGCGGGCTGGAACAACTCTGGCCGGGCGCGCCGGGATGGACAACGCAATATCCGCTGCTGCCACGGGAGGCGGCTCCCGCGAACCCCGGCAGAAAAATGCCCGCCCCTGATCAATTCCAAGACCAGGGGCGGGCAAACGTTCCGTGAACGTCAGGGGGACGCGCGGACGGCTCAGGACTCCGCGGGCACCTCGTACTCACCGATCAGCTGAGCCCGCGCGATCGCGTGGAACCGCAGGTTGAAACCGACCACGGCCGGAGAGGCGTCCGAGTCCGGACCCAGCTTCTCCTGATCCACGGCGTACACCGTGAACACGTACCGGTGCGGCCCGTCCCCGGGCGGCGGCGCGGCGCCGCCGAAGTCCTTGCTGCCGTAGTCGTTGCGCGCCTGTACGGCGCCCTCCGGCAGCCCCTCGAACGCGCCGCTGCCCGCACCGGCCGGCAGCTCGGTCACCGAGGCCGGGATGTCGAACACCACCCAGTGCCAGAACCCGCTGCCCGTCGGGGCGTCGGGGTCGTAGCAGGTCACGGCGAAGCTCTTGGTCTCCGGAGGGAAACCTTCCCACCGCAGGTGCGGAGAGGTGTTGCCCGCGGCCTGGACCTGAGCGTCCTTGAGCGCCGCCCCCTCCGTCACATCGTCGCTCGCCACCGTGAACGACGGCACGGGCGGATGGAAGTCATGGGGGAGCGGCCGCCGCTTGAGCTCGGACACCTCGGTACCTCCTGATCGACGAGTTCAGTCGACGACGAGCCTAGAACCAGTTGCGCTTGGAACCGACCTCCGACAGCCACTGGTTGAGGTACGCCGCCCAGTCGGTCCCCTGGTAGTCGTTCAGCCCCACCTGGAAGGAACGGAAGGTGTCGCTGCCCTCGCTGAACAGACCCGGCTTCTTGTCCATCTCCAGCACCACGTCCATCGCCCGCTCGTCGGCGACGAAGCTCAGCTCCACCTGGTTCAGCCCGCGGTACTGCGACGGCGGGTAGAACTCGATCTCCTGGTAGAACGGCAGCTTCTGCCGGGTGCCCCGGATGTGGCCGCGCTCCATGTCCGCGGTCTTGAAGCGGAAGCCCAGCTGGATGAACGCGTCCAGGATCGCCTTCTGCGCCGGCAACGGGTGCACGTTGACCGGGTCCAGGTCACCGGAGTCGACGGCCCGCGCGATCGCCAGCTCGGTGGTCACACCGATGTCCATTCCGCGCAGCTGCTGCCCGTCGATCATCGTGACCGGCGTCTCCCACGGGATCTCGAGACCGAACTGCACGGCGTGCACCGCACCCGCCTGCAGCTCGAAGGCGCCCCCCAGCTGCTGCTTCGTGAACTCGATGTTCTGCTTGTACTCCTGGTCGCCGTTCTCCACCTCGACCTTGGCCTGAAGTCCGACCGACAGTCCCTCGATCTGCTGGTTCACGGACCCGCCCTGGATCCGCACCTCGCCCTGGACGACACCCCCAGGAACGACGTTGACCTCGTGCAGCACCGTCTCGACCGAGGCCCCGCCGGCCCCCAGACTCGCCAGCAGCTTCTTGAACGCCATGTCTCTCCCTCTCCAGGCGACCCCAGCGGGTCACACCTGATCCACCGGCCCGCGGCACGTCGTGCGCCGGACTCCGATCCTTAACAACGCGATCCGGCCTCGGCCGGTTCCGTGTGCCCCACACCCTGGCAACCGCGGCGTCCCCTTGACCAGCCCGTGGCCCGGCTCGCCTCCAGTACCCTCGGACGGCATGATCGCGAGCCCCGACCGTACGCCCCTGCCGAGGGAGTTCTTCGACCGGCCCGTCCTCGAGGTCGCCCCCGATCTGCTCGGCCGCCTCCTGGTCCGCGACACCCCGGACGGTCCGATCGTCCTCCGCCTCACCGAGGTGGAGGCCTACGACGGACAGAACGACCCCGGCTCGCACGCCTACCGCGGTCGCACCCCCCGCAACGACGTGATGTTCGGTGCGCCCGGCCACGTGTACGTCTACTTCACCTACGGCATGTGGTTCTGCATGAACCTGGTGTGCGGCCCCGAGGGACGGGCGAGCGCGGTCCTGCTGCGCGCGGGCGAGATCGTGGAGGGCGCGGAGCTCGCCCGCACCCGCCGGCTCTCGGCGCGTAACGACAAGGAACTGGCCAAGGGCCCGGCCCGGCTGGCCACGGCGCTGGGCGTCGACCGCGCCCTCAACGGCACGGACGCCTGCGCCGCCGGCGACACCCCGTTGCGGATCGTGCACGGCACGCCCGTCGACCCGGACCAGGTGCGCAACGGGCCGCGTACCGGAGTCCCCGGTGACGGTGCAGTACATCCCTGGCGGTACTGGGTCGCGGACGACCCGACGGTGAGCCCGTACCGGGCCCACGTGCCCCGTCGGCGTCGAAGTTGACTCGCTCCTGAAACCTGCGTAATGTATCCCGAGCCGCTTGAGCCGGGCAGGGCAGTAGCCCGCATCCGGAAGCGGCGAACCCACTACCTACGATCACCCTTCAGCGGGGTCGACATCGGCATGTCCGCATGCCCGAATTCGAAGCCGCGGGCCCGATTATGAATCGAGCCGGGGAATCGGTTAACGTAGTGAATGTCGAAAGGCCGACAGGCGAAAGCCAAAGGCTCAACGACCTCCCGCCGACCGGGAATCGGAACCGAAAGGATCTGATAGAGTCGGAAACGCAAGACCGAAGGGAAGCGCCCGGAGGAAAGCCCGAGAGGGTGAGTACAAAGGAAGCGTCCGTTCCTTGAGAACTCAACAGCGTGCCAAAAGTCAACGCCAGATATGTTGATACCCCGTCCATCCGGTTTCGGATGGTCGAGGTTCCTTTGAAGAAAAACACAGCGAGGACGCTGTGAACGTCGGGACTATTCCTCCCGATGTTCCGCTCTCGTGATGTGTGCACCCGATTACGGGTA
>NZ_AZUS01000019.1:0-187871 GCF_000527195.1 Streptomyces sp. CNH189 | reverse complement strand
GGTTGATGACGTTGACGCGGTTGTAGGCGTTGATGATCGCGATCAGCGAGATCAGCGCGGCGAGCTGCTCCTCGTCGTAGTGCTTGGCGGCGTCGGCCCACACCTCGTCGCTCACTCCGCCGGCGGCGTCCGCGATGCGGGTGCCCTCCTCGGNGAGTGCGAGNGCGGCGCGCTCGGCGTCGGTGAAGACCGTGGCCTCGCGCCAGGCGGCGACCAGGTTGAGGCGCTGCTGGGTCTCGCCCGCGGCGGTGGCGTCCTTGGTGTGCATGTCGGTGCAGAAGCCGCAGCCGTTGATCTGGCTGGCGCGGATCTTCACCAATTCCTGGGTGGCGTGCGGCAGGCCGGAGTCCGTCACCGCCTTCCCCGCCGAGTTGATGTGCCGCAGCACCTTGCCGGCGAGGGGGTTGGCGAAGAAGTCGATGCGCGCGTTCATGTGCTCTCCCAGGGTCCGTCGTCGCTTCCGCCGTTGCGGTGGCGTAGTACTGACGGACCGGCCGCGCGGAGTGTGACAGCCTGGCGCATGTGACCTACGTCTCATCCTGTCGTGACCGTGTGCGGCACCCCGTCCAGCGGGCACGAAGCGGCCGATAACCTTGCCGCGTGGACGGGGAGCGGAGCGCCGGGTGAGTGAGCGTCGGGAACGCGACTGGACGGACATGACGCCGGGGGACTTCGACCGTGAGGCCCCGCTGTGCCTCAACGTGCGCACCGGCCCGGCCGTCGTCCCCGCAGAGCCGGACGAGTACGGGACCGAGCCGCTGTTCGGCGACGAGATCCCCGAACACCGCCCGGCCCCGCGCCGCACCCCGCGCCGGACCGTCCCCGACGGGCAGCAGGGGCAGTTGTTCTGACTCCGGCGCGGGGCGGGCCCCCTGTCAGGGGAACTGGACGACCTTGGACGGGACGGTGTCGGTCCCGGAGGTGGGGCCGCCGGTGTCGTTGACGACGTGGCGGTACTGTCCCTTGCCGCCGAGCGAGATCACCTGCAGGTGCCGCATCCTGATGCCGGGCTTCACCGGCACCTGGAAGCCGTGGTGCTGCACGATGGTGTCGTCGGCCGTGTAGTTGCAGTAACTGCCGAGCGCCCACGCCTCGTGCTGCTCCACCGAGTCGGCGACCTTGTAGGCCGCGTAGCCGACGATGCCGTCATGGGTGATGGCGGCCTCGTCCGGGGCGTCGTACGCCTTCTCGTTCTGGAAGAAGATCGTGCGGCCCCGCTCGCCGCTCCAGACGACGTCGTACTTGTTGAAGTGCTCGACGAACAGGCCCGTGGCGAGCACGTCGTCGCCGTTCACCCGCAGCCCGTGGTCGGCGCGGTTGGTTCCCCAGCCGACGCCTTCGCCGTGGTCGGCGCGCCAGATCCAGGTGTGGTCGATCAGGACGTCGTCGCTGTTGACCACCACGGAGTCGGTGGCCAGACCGGGTCCCGCGCCGCCGATGCGGATGAACACGTCCTGCATGGTGGTCGGGTCGGCGGAGTGGTCGGCGGACGAGCCGGGCGGTCCGATCCGCAGCAGGGTGTCCGACCTGACCGGGCCGGCGTCGATCAGGAAACCGGCGAGCCGCACCCCGTCGACGTCCGCCACGTGCAGGGCGTCGACACCGTTCTGCGGGACGAGCGTCGCGAGGCCCAGCCCCAGCACCACCGTGCCGGGGCGGTCGACCCGGATGGTCTCGTCGATCGGGTAGACCCCGGGCGTGAACAGCAGGTTGAGGCCCTGGCCGAGCGCCGCGTTGATCGTCGCGGCCGTCGCGCCCGGCTTGACCACGTAGAACCGGTCGAGCGGCAGCGAGGTGCCACCGGTGTTGGCCGGCCAGGAGACCCCGCGTGCGTTCGTGCGCTTGGCGGGCACGAACACCTTGTACGCGTCGCCGTCCAGGTACAGGAACGGCTTCTCGCGGGAGACCGGCGTGGTGTCCAGCGTCGTGTACGGGCCGCTCGGGAAGTCGCTGGCCGGAGCGCCCTCGACCCCCGTGAACGTCATGTTCCACACGCCGTTGGTCCAGCCGCCGACGGAGCTGTCCCGGGTGTACCACTGCTGCTGGGAGTACGGTCCGACGGTGCCGTCGATGCGCGAGTCGGCGATGTAGCCGCCGGAGGCCCAGCCGTAACCGTCGGGAGCCAGGTTGAGGCCGCCCTTGACGTGGATCCGGCGGAACGGCGCGGCCTGCGCCACCGCCCAGCGGTCGGTGCCGTTGACCGGGGTGAGGGCGAGGTTCTCCGCCGAACGCCAGAAGTTCTGCGTGGCGTTGCCGCCGAACCAGCCGGCGTCGACGGTGATGTCCCCGTTGATCTGCACGTCGTCGGGGTTGAGGCCGAGCCCCGAAACCGAGGTGTAGAAACCGAGTTGCGCGTTCAGGCCGTTGTACGTGCCGGGCTTCAGCAGGAACTGGTAGCGCCCGGTGCCGAACTGGCTCTCCTCCTGCCGTGCGAAGACCTCGTCGAACTTCTGCTGGAGGCCGGGCGTGGAGGGGTCGACCACGATGACGTTCGGCCCCAGGTCGCCGCCGCCCTGGACCGGCCCTGTGACGTCCGTCGTGGTGTGCACCGCGACCTCCCACAGGGAGTAGCCGTAGCCGGTGCCGCGGGCCGTGCCGAGGACGCGGACGTACCGGCCCTCGCCGCTCACCTCGTACGACGCCCGGCCGCCGGTCGCGCCGGTCACCGACCTGAGCGGGGTCCAGTTCCGCCCGTCGGAGGAGGCCTCGATCCGGAAGTCCTTGCCGTAGGCGGCCTCCCAGTGGAGGTCCACCCCGCACAGCTCGCGCACCGAGCCGAGGTCGACCTGGAGCCACTGCGGGTCGGACCACTGGCTCGACCAGCGGGTGCCGGGGTCGCCGTCGAAGGCGGCGGAGGCGGGGGTGCCCGCGTGCTCCGTGGAGGACGCCGTCGCGGGTCCGCCCCGGGCGACGTCGGCCGTGCCGCAGGCGGCGGCCGCACGGGCCTGGGGGAGTGGCGCCCCTGCCGCGGCGGCCGGGGACTGCGCGGAGGGCAGGGTGACGAGCGCGGCCAGGGCGAGAAGCGCCGTGCCCAGGCTTCCGCGTCTGAGGAGGCCGGGGTGCTCCGTGTGTCTCATGCGTCAGCTTTCTGGCGTGGGGACGGGTGGGGAGTGGGGTGCGGGGCTCATTGCCATCGGAGGCGTGCCGGCAGGTGAACTGAACGGCTCCTCCGCTTAGTTCAGAGGTTGATTTAAGTAGTGAGGCTTGTCTCGGGCAAGCCCTCGGACACGAATTGCCGCACGGGAAGCACGGGCGGACGGGCCGGACGTGAGGGCGGGCCGGTACATGGATGTGCCTTGAATCCGATGTGTGGGGTACGCGGCGGTGGCGGTCGGATCATCGGGAGGCACCGTGCGCGGAGGCCCGGACGCCGTGCCCCGGCGTGTGGGGGCCCGGGGTCACTCCGTCGGAGGACGTCTCCTGCGCCGGGCGTCCGGTCATGAGACGTTGGCCGGGCCGGACGCCTCTTGTGCGTCGTATGCCCCCGGGATCACCCGCAGTCGGCAACCGAAGTGCGGCCACGCCGTCGTGGCCGGTCCGAAGCGGAGGAGAGTTCACACATGAGCGAGGCCAACCCCGTGCGGCGGGTAGCCAAGAAGGTCGCCGAGACCCTGCAGGGCGACGGTTCGGCCCCGGCCGACGGCGTCCCCGGCCGGCCCGCCCCCGAGCCGCCGTCCGTGGAGGAGCCGACGGAGCCGCGTGAGCCGCTGCCGCCCAAGCCGGACCAGAGCGCCCCGGCCACCGTCTCGCCCACCGGCCAGCCCACCGGGGCCGACCAGGCGCGCATGGCCCAGTCCGGCGCCCACCTGACGAACGCCCAGGGCACCCGGCTGTACGACACCGACCACTCGCTCAAGGCGGGTCCGCGCGGCCCGGTCCTGCTCCAGGACCACCACCTGCGCGAGAAGATCATGCACTTCGACCACGAGCGCATCCCGGAGCGCGTGGTCCACGCCCGCGGCGCCGGCGCGCACGGCGTCTTCCAGAGCTACGGCACGGCGTCCGCCGTGACCAAGGCCGGGTTCCTCGCCCCGGACGTCGAGACGCCGGTCTTCGTGCGATTCTCCACGGTGGTCGGCTCACGCGGCTCCGCGGACACCGTGCGCGACACCCGCGGCTTCGCGACGAAGTTCTACACCAGCGAGGGCGTCTTCGACCTGGTCGGCAACAACATCCCGGTCTTCTTCATCCAGGACGCCATCAAGTTCCCCGACGTCGTGCACGCCGCCAAGCCGCACCCCGACCGGGAGATCCCGCAGGCCCAGAGCGCCCACGACACCTTCTGGGACTTCGTCTCGCTGCACACCGAGGCCACCCACCACACGATCTTCTTCATGGGCGACCGCGGCATCCCGCGCTCGTACCGGATGATGGAGGGCTTCGGCGTCCACACCTTCCGCCTGGTCGACGCGGAGGGCGGGACCACGCTGGTGAAGTTCCACTGGAAGCCCAAGCTGGGCGTGCACTCCCTGGTGTGGGACGAGGCGCAGCTCATCAACGGCAACGACCCCGACTTCCACCGCCGGGACCTCGCCGACGCCATCGAGGCCGGCGCCTACCCGCAGTGGGAACTGGGCATCCAGACCTTCCCCGACACCCCCGACCAGACCTTCGAGGGCATCGACCTGCTGGACCCGACGAACATCGTGCCGGAGGAGCTCGCCCCGGTGCAGCCGATCGGGCTGATGACGCTCAACCGCAACCCGTCCAACTTCTTCGCCGAGACGGAGCAGGTGGCCTTCCACGTCGGTCACCTCGTGCCCGGCATCGACGTCACCGACGACCCGCTGCTCGCGGGCCGGCTGTTCTCCTACCTCGACACCCAGATCACCCGCCTCGGCGGCCCCAACTTCCCGCAGCTGCCCATCAACCGGCCGCACGCGCCCGTCAACGACATGCTCCGTGACGGCATGCACCAGACGGCCGTGCACCGGGGCGTGGCGCCCTACAAGCCCAACTCCCTCGACGGCGGCTGCCCGTTCACCGCGGGTGCGGACATGAGCGCCTACGTCGAGACGCCGGTGACCGTCCCCGAGGGGCGGAAGGTGCGCGAGGCGCCGGAGTCGTTCGCCGACCACTTCAGCCAGCCCCGCAGGTTCTGGCTCAGCATGAGCCCGGTGGAGCGCGAGCACATCATCGGCGCGTACACCTTCGAGCTCGGCAAGTGCTACGAGGAAGCGATCCGCGAGCGGACCCTCCAGGTCCTCGCCAACATCGACCCCGAGCTGTGCTCCCGGGTCGCCGAGGGGCTCGGCATGACCGCGCCGGAGCCGACGGTGCCGCTCGCCGACGTCGAGCCGAGCCCGGCGCTGTCGCAGATCGGCGGGACCTGGCCGGTGGACGGCCGCGTCGTCGGCATCCTCGCCGGTCCGGACGGTGACCTGGACGGGGTGCACGCGGTGCGTGACGCCGTGCTGGAGGCGGGCATGGTCCCGCTGGTCGTCGCGCCCACGGGCGGCACGCTCGGCACGGGCGCCCAGGCATTGACGGCGCAGCGCAGCCACGTCACGGCGCGGTCGATCGAGTTCGACGCCGTGCTGCTCGCCGGGCCGCCGGCCGCGGGGCCGGACGCGCCCGGGGCGACGGACGGCAAGGGGGCTCCCGGCGCTCCGCCGGTCGCGCCCGACCCGCGGGTCACCCAGCTCCTCCAGGAGGCGTTCCGGCACGGCAAGGCGATCGGGGCGTGGGCGGGCGGCGAGGCCGCGCTCGCGTCGGCGGGGGTGCCGGTCGACGCGCCGGGTGTCGTTGTCGCCGGCTCCGGTCCGGCGGTCCTTGAGCAGGTGCGCGAGCTGCTGGGCTCCCACCGGGTGTGGGAACGCTTCACCGCCGGCGCGTAGTACGCGTCCCCAAGGGGACGGCCGTCCTCGGCGGGACGTCGCACGGGCCGGTGCGGGTGCGTGGGGGCTGGTCGCGCAGTTCCCCGCGCCCCTGGGGGTGTGGCGGTCGCCGCGGTTTCCTGGCGACCGTGCTCCGCTATGACGTCGTGTGCGCCGCCCGCTGCGGTTGCGTGGGGCTGGTCGCGCAGTTCCCCGCGCCCCTAGGGTGTGGCGGTCGCCGCGGTTCGGTGGCGCCCCCGAAGGGGCGAGGGGAACTGCGCGCTCAGCCCCCACCGGGCCCGCACGGCACTTAAGGGGTGCGGGGAACTGCGTGACCGGCCGCCACCGGCCCTTGCCCGCCGATGCGACAGGGGCCCCGGCGGACACAGCCGTACAGTGGAACTCACGGCTGTGTCCGCCAGCCCCCACCCGGAAGCCGACCGCCCATGCGCCACCACCCCACCCCCACCCCCTCTCTCCACGGCTCGCAAGAGCCCCTCTTCGGCATCGACGACATGCCCCAGGCGCCCTCGACGGACCCCGCCCCCTCGCCGACGGCATCCCCCTTCCGGGACTCCGCGCAGGCCCGCCGCCTGCTGGCGGTCAAGGAGATCCACGCCGAACCGGCCGCGGCCGCCTCCCCTCGGGGCCGCCAGATCCTCGCCCGCTTCCCCGAGGCCCGCCTCGTCGAGGTGGCCTCCCACTGGCGCATCCCCGAGCTGCACGGCAACGAGGGCAGCGCCGACCGCTGGATGCGCATCAAGCGCGAAACGCTCGTCCTTGGGGTGAGGAAAAAGCTCACCACCCGCCCCAACGGCCGCTCCGCCGACTGGATCGCCCCCGGCCCCTCCAACGGCTGCGCCCTGTCCTGCGTGTACTGCTACGTGCCCCGCCGCAAGGGCTTCGCCAACCCCATCACCCTGTTCACCAACATCGACGCGATCGTCGCCCACCTCGGCCGGCACGTCGCCGCGCGGGGCCCGAAGACGGAGCCGAACCAGTGCGACCCCGAGGCGTGGGTGTACGACATCGGGGAGAACGGCGACTGCTCGGTCGACGCGCTGATCTGCGACAACACCGCCGACCTGATCCGTGCCTTCCGTGACTGGCCCACCGCGAAGGCGTCGTTCGCGACCAAGTTCGTCAACCCCGACCTGCTGGAGCTCGACCCGCGCGGCCGTACCCGCGTCCGGTTCTCGGTGATGCCCGCCGACGACTCCCGCCTGCTGGACCTGCGCACCAGCCCGGTGGACCGGCGGATCGCCGCCGCCGCGGACTTCCTCGACGCGGGCTACGAGGTGCACTTCAACCTCTCGCCCGTCGTCGTCCGCCCCGGCTGGCAGGACGCCTGGGACGAACTGCTGCGGCACATGGACGACGTCCTGCCGGAGCGGGTCAAACGGCAGGCGCTGGCCGAGGTCATCATGCTCACCCACAACGCGGACCTGCACGAGGTGAACCTCCGCTGGCACCCGCGTGGTGAGGACGTGCTGTGGCAGCCGGCCGCACAGGAGACCAAGCGGTCCCAGAACGGCGCCCTCAACCTCCGCTACCACGCGGGCGTCAAACGCCAGGCGCTCGCGGAGCTGCGCGACATCATCGCCCGCCGTACACCGTGGCTGGGTGTCCGGTACGCGTTCTGAGGCCGTGACAGCCTCCCCGAACTTTTCCCAGGTCACCCCGTGACAACCGGAACTAAGGTTAGGCTAACCTAGCCTTGTGATCCCTGGTGAAGAGGTGCTTCCGGGCCGGCACGGGCATGAACTGTCGGCCACCGGCGTGACCGTGGCGTACGACGGCACGGACGTCGTGCACGACGCGGAGCTGACCCTGCGGCCCGGTGAGGTGACCGTCCTCGTCGGCCCCAACGGCAGCGGCAAGTCGACCCTCCTGCGCGCCGTCGCCCGCCTGCAGCGGCCCCGGCTGGCCACCCTCACGATCGACAACGGCACCGACGCGCTGGCCCTCGGCCCCCGGGAGTTCGCCCGCCGCGTCGCCCTGCTGCTGCAGGGGCGGCCCACCCCGAGCGGCCTGAGCGTGCGCGACGTCGTGGAGTTCGGCCGCTACCCGCACCGGGGCCGCTGGGGCGGCACCGACCCGGGCGGCCGGGCCGCGGTCGACCGCGCTCTCGCCCTCACCGGCGTCACCGACCTCGCCGACCGCGGCGCCGAACACCTCTCCGGCGGACAGCTCCAGCGCGTCTGGCTGGCCGGCTGTCTCGCCCAGGAGACCGGCGTGCTGCTCCTCGACGAGCCCACCACCTACCTCGACCTGCGCTACCAGGTCGAACTCCTCGACCTCGTGCGCGAGCTGGCGGACGACCAGGGCATCGCCGTCGGGGTCGTGCTGCACGACCTCGACCAGGCGGCCGCCGTCGCCGACCGCGTCGTGCTCCTGGCGGCCGGCCGCGTCGTCGCCGAGGGCGCACCCGAGGACGTCCTCACCCCCGAGCGGCTGACCGAGGTCTACGGCATCCGCATCGAGGTCGACACCGACCCCCTCACCGGCCGCCTGCGCACCCGCGCCCTCGGCCGTCACCACACCCGAAGCGAAAGGCTCAGCACCACCTCATGAGACGCCTCCTGCGCACCGCGCCCCTGGCCGCCGCCGCTGCCCTGCTGCTCGCCGCCTGCGGCACCACCGAACCCGCGGCCGACGAGGCGCCCAAGGCGTCGGCCGAGCCCATCACCCTCACCGACGCGTCCGGCGCGAAGGTGGAGCTCGACGGCCCCGCCAAGAAGGTCGTCGGCACCGAGTGGAACGTCGTCGAGCACCTCCTCTCGCTCGGCGTGGAGCCTGTCGGCGTGGCCGACGTCAAGGGCTACAAGACGTGGGACAGCGCCGTACCGCTCACCAACGACGCCAAGGACGTCGGCACCCGCGGCGAGCCCAGCGTGGACACCATCGCCGCGCTGAACCCCGACCTCATCGTCGCCACCACCGACCTCCAGCCGAACGCCGTCAAGCAGCTGCGGAAGATCGCCCCGGTCCTCGAGGTGAAGTCCGCTGACGCCTCCGACCCGGTCGGGCGCATGCTGGAGAACGTCGACCTCATCGCGAAGGCCACCGGCACCACCGAGCAGGCGGCCACCCTGAGGAAGAACTTCGACGCGAAGCTCGCCGAGGGCGCCAAGGCCCTGGACGCCGCAGGCCTGAAGGGCGCCGAGATCGCCTTCGCCGACGGCTACGTCGCCTCCAACCAGGTCTCCCTGCGCCCCTACACCTCCGGCTCCCTCATCGGCGGCGTCAACGAGCGGCTCGGCCTGAAGAACGCCTGGAAGGTCGAGGGTGACCCGGCCTACGGCCTGGGCTCCACCGACGTCGAGGGCCTGACCGGCCTGGGCGAGGCGCAGTTCGTCTACATCGGCAACAAGCAGGACGCGAGCAGCGACCCGTTCGGCAAGGAGCTCGCGAAGAACTCGGTGTGGACGTCGCTGCCGTTCGTGAAGTCCGGTGACGTGCACCGCCTGGACGACGGCATCTGGATGTTCGGCGGCACCGGCTCCATGGAGCGTTACGTCGACTCCCTCGTCGCGGCCCTGACGAAGTAGCGCGATGGCCGTCACCGCCACCCCTCCCACCGTCCGCCCGGAGACGGTCCCGTCCCGGGCGGGCGCGGCCGCGGTGACGACCGCGCTCGTGCTCCTGGTCGCCGCCCTCGCCGTCGTCGACATCACCCAGGGCACGGCCGCGGTCGGCCCGGCCGAGGTCCTCAAGGCCCTCACCGGGCGGGCCGACCCGGCCGACGCGTCCGTCGTCATCGCCTCGCGACTGCCCCGGGCCGCCGCCGGGCTGCTCGTGGGCGCGGCCCTCGGTATCGCGGGCCTCGCCCTGCAGGCCCTCAGCCGCAACGTCCTGGCCTCCCCGGACACCCTCGCGGTCAACGCCGGTTCCTACTTCGCGCTCGGCATCGCCGCCGTCACCGGCCTGTCGCTGCCGCTGCTCGCCTCCTCCGGCATCGCCTTCGCGGGCGGTCTCGCCGCGGCGGCCGTCGTCCTCGGCCTGTCGGGGCTCGGCGCCGGCACCGTACGGCTGGTGCTGGCCGGTACCGCGCTCGCGCTCGGACTCACCGCCGTCACCGAGGGGCTGCTCCTGCTGTTTCCGCGGCAGACCGAGGGCCTCTACCAGTGGAACCAGGGCAACATCGGCCAGAACGGCTTCGACGGCGTGCTGCAGATGCTGCCCGTCGTCGTGGCCGGACTCGCCGGACTGCTCCTCGTCGCGCGCCGGGTCGACGCCCTCGCGCTCGGCGACGACACCGCGCGCGGACTGGGCGTACCCGTACGGGCCACCCGCGTCACGGCCGTCGTGCTGGCCACGCTGCTGTCCGCCGCGGCCGTCACCCTCGCCGGCCCGATCGGCTTCGTCGGCCTGTGCGCCCCGGCGCTCGCCCGCCCCCTCGCCCGCCGGTCCCGGGGCCTGCGGCGGCTGCGCGCGGGCGCCCCCGTCGCCGGTCTCGTCGGCGCCGCTCTGGTGCTCGGGGCGGACGTGCTGCTGCGCGCACTGGTCGACGCGGACACGGCCGTGGCGGTGCCCACCGGTGTGGTCACCAGCTTCGTGGGTGCCACGTTCCTGGTGGTGATGGCGGCCCGGCTGCGCGACACCGGGGGCGCCGCCGCCCCCGACAAGCTGCGCATCCGCAGCCGTACGGTCTTCCTGACCACGCTCGCGGTGCTGGTGCTCGCCCTGGCCGGCGTCACCGTCGCGGGCCTGCTGCTCGGCGACAGCAAACTGCTGCTGGGCGACGTGGTCAACTGGGCGCAGGGCAGAGCGGGCAGGACCGTCTCGTTCGTGCTGGACACCCGTACGCCCCGGGTGTTCGCCGCGCTCCTCGCGGGCGCCGCGCTCGCGCTGGCCGGCACCCTGGTCCAGGCCGTCACCCGCAACCCGCTGGCGGAACCGTCCGTCCTCGGTGTCTCCGGCGGTGGCGCGCTCGGCGCCGTGATCCTGGTGACCACCGTCCCGACGGCCGGGGGGTGGGGCGTCGCCGGGGCGGCCTTCGCCGGGTCCGCGCTCACCGCGGTCCTGGTGTTCGGGCTCGCCGCGCGTGGCGGGTTCCAGCAGAACCGGCTGGTCCTCGTCGGCATCGGTGTGGCGTCGGGGACGACCGCGGTGATCAGCCTGCTGATCGTGCTCACCGACCCGTTCAACGCCACCAAGGCGCTCACCTGGCTGTCGGGTTCCACGTACGGCCGGGCCCTGCCGGACGTGGTGCCGCTCGCGCTGGTCCTCGTCGCCGGTGTCGCGGTGGCCGCTGTACGGCACCGGGAACTCGACCTGGTCTCCCTGGACGAGGACACCCCCCAACTGCTCGGCCTCGATCTGTCCCGGGCCCGGCTCGGCTTCCTCGTGCTGAGCGTGCTGCTCACCGCGACCGCCGTGGCCGCCGCGGGCACCATCGGCTTCGTCGGCCTGGTGGCACCCCACGCCGCCCGGGCCCTGGTCGGCCGGCGGCACACCCGGGTGCTCCCGGTCGCCGTGCTGCTCGGCGCCGTACTGGTGTGCGCGGCGGACCTGTTGGGCCGTACGGTCATCGCCCCGGCGCAGCTGGGCGCCGGTCTGATGACGGCCGTGATCGGCACGCCGTACTTCCTCCACGTGCTGGTGCGCAGCCGCCGGTAGGCGGTGCGGGCCGTCACCGCGGGCCTCGCGGACGGGAGTTGCCCCTCCCGGCCGCGGGGCCCGCGGTGTTCTTCGGCCGGTGACGGTCAGCCGAAGGCCTTGACGGCCTGGTAGTAGGTCCACGCGGTGCTGTTGCAGGCGGTCTTGGTGGCGCCGCCGTAGCCGTTGCAGACGCGTTTGAGGTCCTCGTAGAAGGCGCTGTCGAGCCGGGCCTTGTTGGCGGAGAAGGCGCCGGCGGCCTTGTAGTTGCGGTAGCCGAAGTCGTGGCGGGCGCAGGCGGTCGAGAACGGGAAGCCGAAGGGGTTGTCGGGGGAGGAGGAGCAGTAGTCGGTGGACCAGTCGAACTGGTAGGCCGACCAGGCCGACCGGTTGGCCCGGGCGGCGACCCATTGGTTGTGGCTGGACGCGCTGGTCTGGGTCCAGCTGGACAGCACCTGCGGCTTGTCGGCGGGTGCCGCGTCGGCGGCGGTGGCGGTGCCGAGGACACCGACGAGGGCGAGGGCCGGGGTGGCGAGTGCGGCGGCGATTCTTCGGTGCATCCCACACCTCCATGAGACTGCGGCCCGACCACCGGACCGCAGGTTCATGACAAGACATGCCCGTGGGGGAGGTCGGTTTACACCGCAACTACCGCACGTTCTCGGCGGAGAGATCGCCCCGCCCGGGAAAAACCACCTGACAGGGTGACGGGCGGCGCACTAGCCTGACCGCGATGATCACTTCCTCCGCCCGCAGAAGGGGGGTTCCGTCCACGCAAGGTGAGTGCTGATGCACCCACTCCCCGTGGACGAGGATCCTCGTCGTTCCCTGTGGCGGCGCGTGCGCGAGTACGCCGTGCCGCCTTCCATGATCGAGACCGCGACCGCCCGCCGGAGCGCCGGCGACTGGGCGGGGGCGTGCGCCGCCGCGAACATCGACGTCGACCTGCGGCCGCGCGACCTGACCCGCACCCACGGCCGTGATCTCACGGCCCAACTGCGTGCCGACCTGAGGCATCTGGCACCCGACCTGCTGCGCTGGCACATGCCGAGGACCGCCCCCGACGGGCTGCTGCGGCCGGGCGTCACCGTCACCCTCGCCCGTTACGCTGCCGACGGCCCCCACGGGCCGCGCGCTGTGTCCCTGGTGGTCCTTACCCCGCCCGCGTGGGCGGCGGGCGGCCAGCGCATGAGCCTCGCGCTGTGGGACGGCGAACGGCTCCACGACGGCTCCGGCGGACACCCGCGCCCCCGCCCCGGCCGGCGGTTCCGGTTCGACCTCCACCGCCACCTGTGGGACGCCCGCCGCGCCCACGAACTGCGGCACCGTTCCGGTGCGGACCGCCCGGCCGGTGACGGCACGCGGGCACCGGTCACGGTGGAGCCAGGGCTGCTGCCCCCGGATCACCACTGCGCCGTGGACCGCTGGGCCGAGGAGGCCCGCATCCTGCTCCGCGACACGGGCCGGGCGGCAGGCGCCGTGGCCGTGCGGATCGACGCCCGCCACCGGCTCGTCCTGCACCTGTCCGGCGACGGATCCGTACAGCAGGCGGTACGCGCCGAACCGCCGGACGCCGACACGGCGTTCACGGTGATGCCCCTGCTGCCGGACGCGGCCACGTACGTCCTCCCCGACCTCGACCTGCTCCGGACCGGCGTGATCGACGCCGGACGGCTGCACCCGCTGGTCGCCACCGCCCTCGCACCCGGTCGCACGGCCACCGGACCGCCGCCGGGACCGGACCCCGGGCAGCCCCACCTCGTGGAGTGCCGGGGGGAACGGCACCGGGTCGCCCTCGTGGAGGGCGTCCTGGTCCCGCTCGACCACACGCCGGACGAGATACGGCGGGAGGAACTGCTGGTCGAACTGACCGGCACCCCAGTGCCCTGCCTGCGGTTCCTCGACCGCGCCCACCGCCGGCCCGACTGCCTCACCGGAGTACGCGAACGCCTGGACCACGGAGACGTCGACGGCGCGCTGGCCGTCGTCGAGAACCTGCTGGGGCCACAGGCGCGCCTGCGCGACGGGCCGCTCAGGGACGCCGTCGAAGAGGCCGCGCTGCGGCGGCTCGCCCACGGGCTGTACCGGGCGGGCCTGCGAGGTCCCGCCGGCCACCGGGTCCTGCCCGCCCCCGCCCGGCGACGCGACCACCGCTCCCACCCCCGCCACGCCACCTTCCGCTGACCACCCGGGGACGTGCTCCCCGGCCTCGCCCGCCCGACTCCCGCCACACCCACAGGTGATGACCGATGCCCATGACCGTGTCCGCCCCCTCCCGGCTCGACGTCGCCGGTGACCTGCTCACCCTGCTGCGCGACACCACCACCGAACCGCGCCCCGACATCCAGCTGGAGGCGCTCACCCTCGCCGTGGCCGCCGACCTGCCCGTACTCCTTTGGGGCGAGCCGGGCATCGGCAAGACCGCCGCGCTCACCCAGCTGGCCACCGCCCTCGACCTGCCCCTGACCACCGTGATCGCCAGCGTGCACGAGCCGTCCGACTTCTCCGGACTGCCCGTCGTCGGCGACGACCCCGCCGAACAGGGCGTCCCCATGGCCCCGCCGGACTGGGCCGTCCGCCTGGTACGCGCCGGACGCGGTCTGCTGTTCCTGGACGAACTCTCCACCGCGCCGCCCGCCGTACAGGCCGCCCTGCTGCGGCTCGTGCTGGAACGTCGCATCGGCGCGCTGCGGCTCCCGCCCGGCGTGCGGATCGTCGCCGCCGCCAACCCGCGCGCCTCGGCCGCCGACGGCTGGGAACTCAGCCCCCCGCTGGCGAACCGCTTCGTCCACCTGAACTGGACGCACGACCCCGAGGTCGTCGTCCGCGGCCTCGGCGGCACCTGGCCCCGGGCCACCCTGCCCGCACTCGACCCGGACCGGCTGCCGGAGGCGGTGGCCTTCGCCCGCCGCGCGGTGTGCGCCTTCCTCACCGCACGGCCCCCGCTGGTGCATCGGCTGCCGAACGGCGAGACCCGCCGCGGCGGCCCCTGGCCCTCACCTCGCAGCTGGGAGATGACCCTGCACCTGATCGCCTTCGCGACCGCCGCCGGATCCGACCGCGACGTCCTCTCCCCGCTGGTCCGGGGCACCGTCGGGGACGGCCCGGGCCTGGAGCTGCTGGCGAGCCTGGACCGCCTGGACCTCCCCGACCCGGAGACGCTGCTCGCCGACCCGGCCGGCGCCGAGCTGCCCGACCGGGGCGACCTGCGCCAGGCCACGCTGGACGCCGTGGTCGCGGCCGTGCGCGCCCGCCCCGAACGGGCCCGCTGGGACGCCGCCTGGGCCCTGCTGGCCCGCGCCCTCGACACCGGCGCGCCCGACCTGGTCGTCGTCCCCGCGACCACCCTCGCCACCCTGCGCCGCGAGGAATGGGACGTCCCCCAGGCCGTCGAGCGGCTCACCCGCACCCTGTCGCTGTCCCGGCGCGCCGACCAGGCCCTGGCCCGGGCGACGAAGGGGCCGGCCCGATGACGACGCGCCCGCCGCGGACCACGGCCCCCGAGCTCGACCTCGACAAGCTGCTCGCCGCCCGGCTGCTGGCCGTCCGCGCCCGCCCCTACCTCGCCACCGCCCTGTTCGCCCTGCACCCCGTCGCGTCCCGCGGCGTGCCCACGATGGCCGTCGACCGGTACTGGCGGTGCTACGTCTCACCGGTGTACGTCGCCGCCACGCCCCTGGAGGAGCTGGCCGGCGTCTGGGTGCACGAGGTGTCCCACCTGCTGCGCGACCACCATGGACGCGGCGACCGCGTGGCCCGCGAACAGGGACTCGACGGGCCGGGGGAGCGGCTGCGGATGAACATCGCCGCCGACTGCGAGATCAACGACGACGTGTACGGCGACGGACTGCCACGCCCCGACGACGTCGTCCTGCCGGAGACGCTGGGGCTGGAGCCCGGGCTGCTGATGGAGGAGTACCTGCGGCGGTTCCGGCTGGGCGCGCACACCCGCACCCTCGTCTGGCTGGACTGCGGCAGCGGCGCCGACGGCCTCGAACGGGAGTGGGACCTGGGCCCGGAGGGTGCGCACGGCCTGACCGACCAGGAACGCGACGCCGTCCGCTTCCGGGTGGCCCAGGGCATCGCCGGCCGGCCGGGCAGGACGCCGAAGCGGTGGCGGCGCTGGGCCGAGGAGGTGTTCCACCCGCCCCAGCCCTGGCGGGACCTGCTCGGCGCGGCGATGCGCTCCGCGGTCCCAGCCTCCGGTGCGGGCGACGACTACAGCTACGGCCGCCCGGCCCGGAGGTCGGCCTCCGTCCCGGGCGCCGTGCTGCCGAGCCTGCGGCGCACACCGCCCCGGGTGTCCGTCGTCGTGGACACCTCGGGCTCGGTCAGCGACACCGAACTGGGCAGCGCGCTGCTGGAGGTGACGGCGATCTCCCGCGCCGTGGGCGGGCGCCGCGATCTGGTGTCCGTGGTGCCCTGTGACGCCGCGTCCCCCGAGGTGCACCGGCTGTGCCGCGCGGAAGGGGTCCCCCTGGTCGGGGGCGGAGGCACCGATCTGCGGGCCGGGTTCGCCAGGGCACTCACCGCCCGGCCCCGCCCCGACGTGCTGGTCGTCCTCACCGACGGCCAGACGCGCTGGCCCGCCGCACGCCCCCCGTGCCGGACGGTGGTCGGCCTGTTCCCCCGCCCCGGCAGGCCCGCCGACGAGGACAGTCCGGAGTACGTGCCGGACACCCCGCCCGAGTGGGCGCGCGTGGTCACCATCGGCGACCCGCACGGATGAGCGGCCCGGTGAGTGGCTCACCGGGCCGCTCGACACGCCGGGGCGGATCGGCCGGCCCCGTCCGTGAGCTCGGCCGCGCCTGTCAGGAAGCGGGCTGCCGCAGTACGGCGACGGCGCGCGGGCCGAGGGTGAGGGTGCCGTCGGCGTCGGCGGAGCCGAGCAGCACCTCGCCGTCGAGGCCCGGCACCGGGACGGTGCCGTCGGTACGGTTCACCAGGAACACGAAGCGGCCCCCGGGACCCCGGCGGACCACCGGCTCCACGGATCCCCGCGCCACGGCGGGCAGTTCGCTCTCCACACCGGCCGGCTCCAGCAGCCGCGGCAGCAGCGCGGCGAGCCCGTCCACGCCGAGCCGGGTGGAGACGTAGGCGGCGGAGCCGCTGCCCGTCGGGCGCCGGGTGACGGCGGGCCGGCCGGCCTGCTCCCCGGTGCGGTAGCGGACCAGAACCTCCGTCTCGTCGGCGGTCACCGTGATGCGGTCGGTCCACAGGGTGCCGGTCGTGGCGTCGTCCAGCTCCACACCGTCCCCGGCGAGCAGCGGCGCGAACTCCTCGACCCGGATGCCCAGCAGATCCCGCAGGGCGCCCGGGTAACCACCGAGCCACACGTGGTCGTGCTCGTCGACGACGCCCGAGAAGTAGGTGGTGATCAGATGGCCGCCCTGCTCGGCGTACCGGGTGAGGGACTTGGCCAGGTCGGCGGGCACCATGTGCAGCACCGGCGCGATCAGCACCTGGTGACGGTGCAGGTCGGACCGGGTGGTGACGAGGTCGGCGCGGATGCCGAGGCGCAGCAGCGCCGCGTACCAGTCGAGGGCCTCCTGCCGGTAGTCGAGCAGCGCGGTGGGGTGGGAGTCCTGCTCGCTGGCCCACCACGAGTCCCAGTCGTACACGATGCCCACCGTCGCGGGCTCCCGCTCGCTGCCGGCCACCGGGGCCAGCGCCTTCAGCGTGGCGCCGAGTGCGGCCACCGAGCGGAACAGCTCGCTGTCCGCCCCGGCGTGCGGCACCATCGCCGAGTGGTACTTCTCGGCGCCCGCCGCCGACTGCCGCCACTGGAAGAAGCAGACGGCGTCCGCCCCGTGCGCCACGTGCAGCAGGGAGTCGCGCGCCAGCTCGCCGGGGCGCTTGGCCACGTTCACCGGCTGCCAGTTGACGGCGCTGGTGGAGTGCTCCATCAGGAACCACGGCCGGCCGCCGGCGATGCCGCTGGTGAGGTTGGCGGAGAAGGACAGCTCGTCGCGGTCCTGCGGGCCGGGGTGCACGTAGTGGTCGTTGGAGACGAAGTCGATCTCCTCCGCCCAGTCCGCGTAGTCCATGCCCTTGGTGTTGCCCATCACCATGAAGTTGGTGGTGACCGGCACGTCCGGGGTGATCTCGCGCAGGACGTCCCGCTCGGCGCGCAGGTGGTCCTTCAGCGCGTCCGACGAGAACCGCTTGAAGTCCAGCTGCTGCGTCGGGTTGGGGTGCGAGGCGGCCAGCCGCGGCGGCAGGATCTGCTCCCAGGCGGAGTACCGCTGCGACCAGAACGCGGTGCCCCACGCGTCGTTGAGCGCGTCCAGGGTGCGGTACCGCTCGCGCAGCCACTCCCGGAAGGCACGGGCCGCGTCGTCGGAGTGGTCGTAGACGTTGTGGCAGCCCAGCTCGTTGCTGACGTGCCAGGCGACGAGCGCCGGGTGGTCCCGGTAGCGCTCGGCGATCTTCCGCACCAGGTCGAGGGCGTACCGGCGGAAGACCGGCGAGGTGGGACGCCAGTGCTGGCGGGCGCCGGGCCACAGGGTCTCGCCGGTGGCGGTGACCGGGAGGACCTCCGGGTGGGCCGTGGTCAGCCACGGCGGCGGGGAGGCGGTGGCGGTGGCCAGGTCGACGCCGACCCCGCCCTCGTGCAGCAGGTCGAGCACCTCGTCCAGCCAGCCGAAGTCCCAGGTGTCCGCCGTCGGCTGGATGCGGGCCCAGGAGAAGATGCCGACGGACACGAGGTTCACGCCGGCCTCCCGCATCAGCCGGACGTCCTCCTCCCACACGGACCGGGGCCACTGCTCGGGGTTGTAGTCGGCACCGAAGAGGAGACGGGGGGCGGTGTCACCGTCCGTCCCGCCGGTACGGGACAGGAGGGTGGAGATCATGGCGGTCCTTCCGGGTCGGCGCATCGGGCGGCGCGCGAGTGCGCGCCGCCCGCGGGGTGGTGCGTGTCGCTACTTCTCGACGGTGAAGCCCTGCTCCTCGCCGTACTTCACCGAGGCGTCCTGCCAGGCCTTCAGACCGTCCGGCAGCGTGGTGCCGGAGATGTAGGCCTTGCCGACCGTGTCGTTGAAGATGGAGTTGGCGTACGCCTGGAAGGGCAGGTACGACCAGTTGTCGGCGACGTTGGCGGCGGAGGCGGCGAAGATCTCGTTGGCCTTCTGGCCGCCGAAGTACGAGAACTCCTTGTTCAGGAACTCGGTGGACTTCAGCTCCGCCTGGGTGGCGGGGAAGGCGCCCTCGGAGACGCGGGAGGCGACACCGTCACCGGAGTTGGCGTACTCCACGAAGGCGTAGGCCAGTTCCTTGTTCTTGGCGAGGGCGGGCACGGTCAGCGCGCTGCCGCCGTTCTCCGCGCTGGCCTTGTCGCCCTTGGCCCACGCGGGCAGGGCGGCCACGCGCCACTGGCCGGAGGCGTTCGGCACGCCCGACTCGAAGTTGGCGGGCATCCAGGCGCCGGTCGACAGGGTGGCTATGGAGCCGTCGCCGAGGCCCTTGTACCAGTCGTCGGTCCAGCTGGTGACCGGCGCGAGCAGCTTCTCGTCGATCAGCTTCTGCCAGACGGCCGTGAACTTCCGGGCGCCCGCGTCACCGAAGTCGATCTTCACGTCGGTGCCGTCGACCTCGTAGGGCCGCGAACCGGCCTGCCAGAGCAGGCTGGTGGTGAAGCCGGCGTCACCGGTGTCGTTGGCGATGTAGGCCTTGGGGTCGGCCGCGTGCAGCTTGCGGGCCGCGTCCAGGTACTCGTCCCAGGTGGTGGGGACGGTGATCTTGTACTTGTCGAAGACCTGCTTGTTGTAGAACAGCGCCATCGGGCCGGAGTCCATGGGCAGGCCGTAGACCTTGTCGCCCTCGGTGACGGCGTTCCATGGGCCCGGGGTGTACTTCGAGGCCAGCTTGTCCGCGCCGAAGCCGGACAGGTCGGTCAGGCCCTTGGTGAGGGAGTACTGGCCGACCGAGAAGTACTCGAGCTGGGCGACGTCCGGGACGCCCTTGCCGGCGGAGATGGCGTTCGACAGCGCGGTGTAGTGCTTGTCGCCGGAACGCTCGCCGACCAGGTTGATCTTGACCTTGGGGTACTTCTTCTGGAAGTCGGCGGCGACCGTCTTCAGCGTGGGCTCCCACGACCAGACGGTGACCGTGCCGCCCTTGTCCAGAGCCGCCTGGATGTCCTCGGCGGAGACCGCCTCGGTGCCGGAGCCGTCGTCCGAGCCGCCGCAGGCGGTGGCGCCCAGGGCGAGGGAGGTCACGAGGGCGATGCCGCCCAGCAGGCGGCTGGTCCTTCTGCGCATGAGTGTGCTTCCACTTCTTCGTGGGTGGGACAGATGGGGGTGGGGGTCGCGCGAACGCGGGGTGCGGGGTGCGGGGTGCGGGGTGCGGGGTCGGGGGCGGCCTGCGGGCCGCGGGGTCACTCCTTGACGCTTCCGGCGGCGAGTCCCGACTGCCAGTACTTCTGCAGGAACAGGAACGCGGCGACGAGCGGCAGGATCGTGATGAGGGAGCCGGTGATCACCAGGTTGAAGACGACCTCACCGCCGACGGTCTCCGCCTGGGAGTTCCACGCGCTCAGGCCCAGGGTCAGGGGGTACCAGTCCGGGTCCTTGAGCATGATCAGCGGGAGGAAGTAGTTGTTCCAGGTGGCGACCGTGGTGAACAGCAGTACGGTCACGATGCCGGGGGCGAGCAGCGGGAGCGCCACCTGGAAGAAGGTGCGCGCCTCGCCGGCGCCGTCCATCCGGGCGGCCTCCAGCAGCTCGGCGGGGATCGCCTCGGAGGCGAACACCCACATCAGGTACAGGCCGAACGGTGAGACCAGCGACGGGAGGATGACCGCCCAGGGGGTGTCGGTCAGGCCCATCTTGCTGAACATCAGGAAGGTGGGGACGGCGAGCGCCGTAGCGGGCACCGCCACCGCGCCGATGACCGTGGCGAAGACGCCACGCTTGCCGGGGAAGTCGAACTTCGCCAGCGCGTACCCGCCGAGCACCGCCAGCAGGGTGGCGCCGCCGGCGCCCAGCACCACGTACAGCAGGGTGTTGAGGAGCCAGCGCGTGAACACGCCGTCGTGGTAGGTGAACGTGTCCCGGATGTTGTCCCACAGCGCGAAGTCGTCCGCGAACCACAGGCCGCTCGAGTCGGCCAGACCCGCCTGGGTCTTGGTGGCGTTGACGACCAGCCAGATCAGCGGGACCACGGTGTAGAGGACCACCAGCGACGTCAGCGCGGTCAGCAGCTTGCTGCGCCGGGGGCGGCCAGGGCGGTGCTGCTTGGCGCGCCGCAGACGCGGGGCGCTCTTCACGCTGCCGGGGGCCGTGACGGCGGGTGCGGGGGTGGTGACAGGGGTGGTCATCGGGTCACGCTCCCTTGCGCATGCCGCGAAGCTGCACGACGTAGGCGACCACCATCGTGATCAGGCCCATGATGATGGCCACGGTCGCGGAGTAGTTGTGCTGCTGGCCGCTGAAGGACAGCGAGTACGTGTAGAAGTTCGGGGTGTAGTCCGTGGTGATGGCGTTGCGGGCCAGCGGACGCAGGATGCTCGGCTCGTTGAAGAGCTGGAAGCTGCCGATGACGGAGAAGATCGTCGCGATCACCAGCGCGCCGCGGATCGCGGGCAGTTTGATCGCGGTGACCACCCGCCACTGGCCGGCGCCGTCGATCTCCGCCGCCTCGTACAGGGAGTGCGGGACGACCCGCAGCGCCGAGTAGAAGATCAGCATGTTGTAGCCGACGAACTCCCAGGTCACGATGTTGCCGATGGAGGCCAGCACCAGGTCGGCGGAGAGCGGGTCGGGCAGCGACCAGCCGAAGGCCGAGTTGAAGTCGCTGACCAGGCCGTACTTGGTGCCGTACATGAAGCCCCACATCAGGGTGGCGACCACGGCGGGCACGGCGTACGGCAGGAAGATCGTGATGCGGAAGAAGCTTCTGCCGTAGAGCCGGCCGCTGTCCAGGGCCAGCGCCACCAGCAGGGCGATGCCCAGCATGATCGGCACCTGCACCACGAGGAACAGCGCCACCCGGCCCAGCGAGGCCCAGAACAGCTCGTCCTTGAGCGCCTGCTGGTAGTTGTCGAACCCGACGAAGGTGTTGCCGCCGATGAGCTGGTCGCGGAACAGGCTCAGGTAGACCGAGTAGGCGATCGGTGCGAGGAAGACCAGGGCGAAGACGGCCACGAACGGGCCGATGAACCCCCAGCCCTTCCAGGAGCGCCGGTCCCGTCTCGCCGGAGGCGGGGCCGGCCGCGGCTCTGCGGCCGCCAGCGGATGCAGCGTCGTCATGGTCGTTCCTCGCTCGTCTGCGTTCCGGTCACCAGCGGCTCGGCACCCGGCACGGAGCCGGGCGGCAGGTCGCCCGGCCGGATGTTTACGCAAACATCTCTCGCCGCGGAAACGCTCTGAGCTGTTATGTTTACGTAAACATCCGGTGGCGGCATGTCTACACTGCCCCGAGGACGACGGTCAAGGGTCCTTTTACGGACCGTGACGCGCGAGACAGGAAGGCGGCGGACACCGAGTGGAGACGGTCGACGAAGCGGCGGCGGACCCGAGCGGCCCGCCCGTCGCGACGGCGGGATCGGAAGCGGGAGCCGGGGCGGAGGCGGGTACGGCCGGCGCTCCCGCCCCCCGGCACCGCGCCCGGGTCCGCGCCACCGCCTCCATGGCGGACGTGGCCCGGCTCGCGGGGGTCTCGGCGCAGACCGTCTCCCGGGTGTCCAACGGCTACCCGGGGGTCACCGAGGAGACCCGCCGCCAGGTCCTCGCCGCGATGAAGGAGCTCGGCTACCGGCCCAACAGCGCCGCCCGCGCGCTGAAACGGGGCGAGTTCCGGACGATAGGCGTCATCACTTTCACCCTCGCCACCACGGGCAACGTGCGCACGCTGGAAGCGATCGCCACCTCCGCCGCGCGCGAGGGCTACGCGGTGACGCTGCTGCCGGTCGCCGTGCCCACCCAGGACGAGGTGCGCGGGGCGTTCTCCCGGCTGGAGGAGCTCGCGGTCGACGCCGTGATCGTCATCATGGAGGTCCACCTCCTCGACGCGGCGACGGTCCAACTGCCGCCGCACGTCCAGGTGGTGGTGGTCGACTCCGACGCCGGCGACCGCTACACGGTCGTCGACACCGACCAGCACGGCGGCACCCGCGACGCCGTACGGCACCTGCTCGGCCTCGGTCACCGCACGGTGTGGCACCTGGCCGGCCCCGAGGACTCCTTCGCCGCCCAGCGCCGCACCGACGCGTGGCGCGCCGCGCTCGCCGAGGCGGGCCGGGAGGCGCCGCCGCTGGTCCGGGGCGACTGGTCGGCGGAGTCCGGCTACCGGGCCGGCCTGGACCTCGCCGCCCGCGAGGAGTGCACGGCCGTCTTCGCCGCCAACGACCAGATGGCGCTGGGGCTGTTGCGGGCCCTGCACGAGCACGGCCGTCGCGTTCCAAAGGACGTGAGCGTCGTCGGCTTCGACGACATCCCCGAGGCCTCCTCCTTCCTCCCCCCGCTCACCACGCTGCACCAGGACTTCGCCGAGGTGGGACGGCTCTGCGTGCAGGCGGTCCTGCGCAAGATGCGCCAGGAGGGCCCGGAACGCGGCACCACCCTGGTCCCGGCCCGCCTGGTACACCGCGCGAGCACGGCACCGCCGCCAAGGGGCTGAGCGCGGAGCGCTGACGCCGTCGCCGCGGTGCGACGGCCGGCGCCGCCCGCCCGCCGCCGGGGTGCGTCGGACAGTGAGCGGCCCCTGCTTGCCGCAGCGGTGTGATCGGCAGCGAGTCGCCTCAGCCCGCCGCCGTGGAGCACGGGCCGCGATCCTGTTCCGCTCACCGCCGTGGCGGGACGGAGCGCGAGCCGCCCCTCGCCGTTGAGCGGGCGGACCGAACCGCCCCTACTGGTGCGCCTGTTGGTGTGTCAGACTCGGTGATCGTCAGGGCTTCGGTCACCCCACTCGTCAGGACGGACGCGCATGTCGACGGGCACATCCCCCACCCCGCCGCGGACCGACACCAGCAGGGCGCAGCCGGCGCGGGTCTACGACTGGCTGCTGGGCGGCAAGGACAACTACCCGGTCGACGAGGCCGTCGGGCGGAAACTGCCGGCCGAGGCGAAGGACGCGGCGCGGCAGAACCGCGCGTTCATGCACCGCGCCGCCGCCTGGCTCGCGGACCAGGGCGTCGACCAGTTCCTCGACATCGGCACCGGCATCCCCACCGAGCCGAACCTGCACCAGATCGTCCAGCGCGCGGTCCCCGCGGCGCGGATCGTATACGTCGACAACGACCCCATCGTGCTGCGTCACGCCGAGGCGCTGCTCGTCAGCAGCCCCGAGGGCACCACGGACTACCTCCAGGCCGACGTGCGCGAACCGGGCGAGATACTCCGCCACGCGCGCCACGTGCTCGATTTCTCACGCCCCGTGGCCCTGTCCCTGATCGCCCTCCTGCACTTCCTCCCCGACGACCTGGACCCGCGGGGCATCGTCCGGGAACTGGTGGACGCGTTGCCGCCGGGCAGCCACCTCGTGCTGTCGCACGCCGCGTCCGACCTGCACTCCGACCTGGCGCGGCAGGTCACCGAGGAGTACGCCCGGGCCGGCATCCGTCTCGGCTTCCGCACCCGCGACGAGGTGGCCCGCTTCTTCGACGGCCTGGACCTGGTCGAGCCCGGCCTGGTGACGGCCCCCGAGTGGTTCCGCACGGAGCCGGCACCGCCGGCCGAGGACAGCGGGATCTACGCGGCCGTGGCACGCGTCCGCTGATGCGCCGTCCGTACCCGCAGGGGGAGTGATGACCAGCAGGTTCACGGAGCTGGTCGTCGACTGCCACGACCCGCAGCGGCTCGCGGCCTTCTGGTGCGCCGTCCTGGGCTTCGAGGTGATCGACCGTGACGAGGACAAGGTCGAGATCGGCTCCTGGGTGCCGACCGTCGAAGAGGTCCGGGCCCGCCAGATGCCGCCCACCCTGGTCTTCGTCCGGGTGCCCGAGGGCAAGACGGTGAAGAACCGGCTCCACCTGGACGTCAGCCCGGTCGACGGCAGCACCGAGGACGAGGTGGCCCGGCTGCTCGCCCTCGGCGCCGCACGGGTGGACGTGGGCCAGGGCGCCGGCCGGAGCTGGGTGGTCATGGCCGACCCCGAGGGCAACGAGTTCGACGTCCTGCGCACCCTGGCCCCCGGCCGGTAGCCGACGACAGGCGGTGAAAGGTACCTACCCCGACGTCGGCCGGCGGTCACGAGCCGACCCCGCCCACGCCGTCGCACGCAGGGGTGGCGCCCCGCATTCCCCCAGCCGGGGTGACCTATCTCCCGCACGGGCCGGGCACCCGCCGTGCTAGTGTCGATCTCTGTTGTAGTCGCGCGGTCATCGAACCCGCAGGGCCGGTAGGACCGTCCCTGCGCCACACCGGCGCCTGCTGCGCAGCTGGATCTCACACGGATCACACGGAGAGGTGCACACTCCGCTCGCTGCTTCTCATGGGTCGCGCCCCCCACAGGCGAAACCGCCCCGCGGCCCTTCACCCCGGCTCGTTCTTGCAATTCCCCGCGTCCCACAGCGGCGGACATTCCTTGACACGCGCCACATCAAGGAAGGTTCTCCGTGACACAGGCACGCGCGAACGATCGAACGTCCCGGACCCGCACCGCAGGCAAGGGCGGCCGCCGAGGCGGCTTCGCCGGCGGCCGCGGCGGTGCGTCGCGGCCGTCCAAGGGCTCCGGCAACCGCAGGAGCGCGCCGACAGGCGAGTTCGCCCTCCCCGTGACGACCACCCCCGCCCTCCCCGCCGTGGAGGCGTTCGAGGAGCTGGCCCTCCCCGCCGAGATGCTGGCCGCCCTCGGCAGCGAAGGCGTGACGGCCCCGTTCCCCATCCAGGCGGCCACCCTGCCGAACTCCCTGGCCGGCCGTGACGTCCTCGGCCGTGGCCGCACCGGCTCGGGCAAGACGCTCGCCTTCGGCCTGCCGCTGCTGGCCCGCACCGCGGGCCGCCGTGCCGAGCCCCGCAGGCCGCTCGCCCTGGTCCTCGTCCCCACCCGGGAACTCGCCGGGCAGGTCACCGACGCGCTGACGCCGTACGCCCGCTCCGTGCGGCTGCGGCTGGCCACGGTGGTCGGCGGACTGTCGATCGGCAAGCAGGCGTCCGCGCTGCGGGCCGGCGCCGAGGTCGTCGTCGCGACGCCCGGACGGCTGAAGGACCTCGTCGACCGGGGCGACTGCATACTCGAAGAGGTCGCCATCACGGTGCTCGACGAGGCCGACCAGATGACCGACATGGGCTTCATGCCCCAGGTCACCAGGCTCCTCGACCAGGTGCGGCCCGACGGACAGCGCCTGCTGTTCTCGGCCACCCTCGACCGCAACGTCGACCAGCTGGTCCGGCGCTACCTCAGCGACCCGGTGGTCCACTCCGTCGACCCGTCCGCGGGCGCGGTGACCACCATGGAGCACCACGTGCTCCACGTCGACGACGCCGACAAGCGCCGGACGACCACCGAGATCGCGGCGCGCGACGGCCGGGTCATCATGTTCCTGGACACCAAGCACGCGGTGGACCGGCTGACCAAGCACCTGCTGAGCAACGGCGTGCGCGCCGCGGGCCTGCACGGCGGCAAGTCCCAGCCGCAGCGCACCCGGACGCTCACCCAGTTCAAGGACGGGCACGTCACCGTGCTGGTGGCGACCAACGTCGCGGCGCGCGGCATCCACGTCGACAACCTCGGCCTGGTCGTCAACGTCGATCCGCCCGGCGACCCCAAGGACTACCTGCACCGCGGCGGACGCACGGCCCGCGCCGGCGAGTCCGGCAGCGTGATCACCCTGGTCACGCGGGACCAGCGGCGCGACGTCAGCCGGCTGATGGCGCAGGCGGGCATCACCCCGCGCATCACCGAGATTCGGCCGGGCGACGAGGAGCTGAACCGCATCACCGGCGCCCGCACGCCGTCCGGCGTGCCCGTCGTGATCACGGTGCCGGTCGTGGAGCGGCCCCGCCGCGCCGCCTCCTCGTCCTCCCGCCGCCGCGGCCGGGGCGCCCAGGGAGGCCGTACCCAGGGCGGTGCGGCCCAGGGCGGCCGTCAGGTCACCGGCGGCAAGGCCCAGGGCACCACGGCGCAGACCGCGTCGGCGCAGGACCGCTCCGGCCGGCCCCGCCGCGCCGACGGCGCGCAGCGCCGCAGGGCCCGTACTACACCGGCCGCGGACCGCGCGGCCTAGGCCGCCGGGCCCGCCGGGCGCGCAGCCAGGCGTCCGGTGACCGACGGCGTGTCCTCCGATCGGCGACGTCCCGTGACGCGACGCGTCACGGGACGATGTGACGGCATGACGAGAAGGCGACATGGTGACCTGTCGGCACCGCTGTGCAGCGGTCCCCGGCCGCCCTGTCACCCCCGTATCCCCGTACCGACCGAAGTTCTCCGTGGGCCGCTCGCCCCGCTCACCCGCCAGGGTGGACGGCCCGTCCTTCTTCCCCTGTGAGGCACCATGCGCTGTGTCATCGCCCGCTACCCCTTCGACCTGACCAAGGCCGGAGTGCTGGAGTCGATGAAGGGCATCACCCCCGAGGCGATCACCGGTGAGTCCGTGACCATCGGCCGCCGCCGCTACCCGGCGAAGCAGGTCGGCCAGGTCATCACCCGGCAGGACCGCCGTGACTTCACCACCGGCGAGGTCGTGCGGGCCATGGCCCGGCTCGGCTTCACCTGCCACCCCCACCCCGACGCCGTGCCCCCGGCCCCGCGTGCTCTCTCCCCGCTGGAGGCGGCCTCGGAGATGCTGGGCAGCTCCGCCGACCCCCAGAGCCAGAGCCCCGGCGCCTGACCGGCCGGGCCCTTCGGGCACCGACCTTTAGGCGGGCGCCGAAGCGTTAGCGGGCTAGCGTGCCCGTATGAACGTCTTTCCGGCACCCGCCCGCCCATCCGCGCCCCCGGACGCCCCCGCCGCGACCGGGGGCGTGGTGTGACGCCGCTCGAGATGCTCGGCGTGTTCGCGGCCGGGATCGGCGCGGGCGCCCTGAACGCCGTCGTCGGCTCGGGCACGCTCGTGACGTTCCCCGTGCTGCTCGCCGCCGGCCTGTCACCCCTCACCGCGACCGTCTCCAACGCCCTCGGGCTCGTACCCGGAGCCGTCAGCGGAGCCATCGGTTACCGCCGCGAACTCGCGGGGCAGGGGCGGCGCGTACGCAGGCTGGGCGTCGGCGCGGCGCTCGGCGGGATCACGGGCGCCTGCCTGCTGCTCACCCTGCCGGCCGAGGCGTTCGAGACGATCGTGCCGTGCCTGGTGGGTCTGGCCCTCGTCCTCGTCGCCCTGCAGCCCCTGATCAGCCGCAGGGTGCGGGACCGCCGCCCCGCGGACCGCCCCGTCCGGCGGGACGGGGGATGGCCGCTGTCCGCCGGCCTGACCCTGGCCAGCGTCTACGGCGGGTACTTCGCCGCCGCCCAGGGCATCATCTACATCTCCCTGATGGGCCTGCTCCTCGACGAGCCGCTGCAACGCCTCAACGCCGTGAAGAACGTCCTCGTCGCCGTCGTCAACACGGTCGCCGCGACCCTCTTCCTCTTCGTCGCCGACTTCGACTGGACGGCCGTCGGCCTCATCGCGGCCGGTTCCGCGCTGGGCGGCCAGCTCGGGGCGATGACGGGCCGCCGCTTCCGCCCCGCCGTGCTGCGGGCCCTCGTCGTCGCGGTCGGCACCGTCGCCCTCGTCCAGCTCCTGCTGCGCTGACCCGGGGGCGCGTTCCGGCGTGCGCGACAGCTTCGTCACCACCCTTGTCAACGGAGGGGAGCTGCAGTTCCATCACGTTAGGAAACTTTCCTAACCATCGCCCGGACGGAGTCCCCCACATGACACCGGCACGTCCTCGCACACGCCCCGCCGCCCTCGCGGCGGCTCTCGCCAGTGCCCTGCTCCTCGTCCTGACCTCGGCGCTCCCCGCCGCCTCCGCACCGGCCCCCACCCGGTACGGTGCACAGGTGCCGATCACCAGCCGCGCAGCCACCCCCGTCGACACCCACGGACTGCTCAGGGTCTGCGGTACGAAACTCTGCGACCGGCACGGCACCCCGGTCCAGCTGCGCGGCATGAGTACGCACGGCACCCAGTGGTACGCCCAGTGCCTGACCGACGCCTCCCTCGACGCCCTCGCCCACGACTGGCGCGCCGACGTCCTGCGGGTGTCCACCTACGTGCAGGAGGGCGGCTACGAGACCGACCCCGCGCACTTCACCGCCCTCGCCGACCGCCTGGTCCGGCAGGCGAGCGACCGCGGCCTGTACGTGATCGTCGACTGGCACATGCTGGAGCCGGGCGACCCCATGGCCAACCTGGACCACGCCCGGACGTTCTTCACCGACATCGCGAGCCGTCACAAGGACCGCGTCAACGTCCTCTACGAGATCGCCAACGAGCCCAGCGGGGTGAGCTGGTCACGCATCAAGGAGTACGCGGAGCGGATCATCCCGGTCATCCGCGCCGCCGACCCCGACGCGCCCGTCCTCGTCGGCACCCGGGCGTGGTCCTCGTTCGGGGTCTCCGAGAGCGCCGACGAGTCCGAGGTCGTCAACGACCCGGTCGACGCCTCGAACATCATGTACACCTTCCACTTCTACGCCGCCTCGCACCGGGACGAGTACCTCGCGGCCCTGTCCCGTGCCGCCGACCGGATCCCCGTGTTCGTCACGGAGTTCGGCACCCAGAACTACGAGGGTGACGGCGCCGACGACTTCCCGATGGCCCGGCGCTACCTGGATCTGATGGCGCGGAAGCAGATCAGCTGGGTCAACTGGAACTTCTCCGACGACCACCGCTCCGGCGCCGTGTTCCAGCCGGGCACCTGCGCCGGCGACGGCCCGTGGACCGGCACGGCGCCGCTGAAGCCCGCCGGCGTCTGGATCCGCGACCGCATCAGGACCCCGGACGGCTCCCGAGGCGCATGACCGGCAGGCCGGCACCTGTCCATCGGGTGCCGGCCCGCCCCTCACGGGAGGATCGAGTCCACGTACCCGCCGTCGACCCGCACCGCCCCTCCGGTCGTCGCCGACGCCTGGTCGGAGGCGAGGTAGACGACCATGTTGGCGATCTCCTCCGGCTCGATCAGCCGCTGCAGCAGCGACTGCGGCCGGTGCTTCCGCATGAAGGCGCGCTGCGCCTCGTCCCACGGCAGGTCGCGGTCCACCAGCTCGTAGACGAAGTCCTCCACGCCGCCCGTGTGGGTGGGACCCGCGATCACCGAGTTCACCGTGACCCCGGTGCCCGCGGCCTGCTTGGCGAAGCCACGGCCCACGGCGAGCAGCGCGGTCTTGGACATGCCGTAGTGGATCATCTCGGCCGGGATGACGATCGCCGAATCGCTGGCGATGTTCTGCACCCGCCCCCAGCCGCGCTCGGTCATCTGGGGCAGGAAGAGGCGGATCAGCCGCACCGCCGCCAGCACGTTCACCTCGAAGTAGCGGCGCCACTCGTCGTCGCTGATCTCCAGCGGGTCGGCGGCACCGAACACCCCGAGGTTGTTGACCAGGATGTCGACCCGGGGCAGCGCCTCGGCGACCCGCGCGGCACCCTCCTCGGTGGTCACGTCCGCCGCGACCGGCACCACCTCCGCACCCGGCACCTCCCGCTCCAGCGCGGCCGCCCCCTCGCGCACCCGCTCCCGCGAGCGTCCGTTGACCGCGACCCGGGCCCCCGCCCACGCGAGCCCGGTGGCGATCGCCGCCCCGATGCCCTGGGTGGAACCCGTGACCAGCGCTGTACGGCCCTTGAGATCGATCTGCACGTCCTCACCTTTCCCTGCCCGGATACGACGGCCCGGCCCGCGGACCACCGTCCGCGCGGGCCGCGCCTCCGACCCGCCCCGACTTCCCCCCGGGCCCGCCGCCGAATCACCGCCGCGTCACCGCGCTTCGGTCGCCCCTCGGCGGGCACCCGCCTGTGCATCACCGCGCACGCCCGTCGGGCATACGCTGCACAAGGGGGAACCCGGTGAGACGGGAACCGGAAAGGCGGGAGACGACGTGACGGCCGACCACCCGGACGCGCACGAGGGCCGTACGGACGCGGGGACGGACGAGTCCCGCGCGGCCGGTGGCGATCTGCTCCGTGGGCTGGAGGTGGACGTCCGGCGTCCGGAGCGCCCCGTGCTCCTGGACGCGGACGGCACCCCCATCGAGACCTGGCGCGAGAACCACCCCTACGACCGGAAGGTCCGCAGGTCGGAGTACGAGCGCACGAAACGCGTGCTGCAGATCGAACTGCTGAAGATGCAGCGCTGGGTGAAGGACACCGGCCAGCGGATGGTCGTGGTGTGCGAGGGGCGGGACGCGGCCGGCAAGGGCGGCACCATCCAGCGGTTCATGGAACGCCTCAACCCACGTGGCGCCCGCGTGGTCGCCCTGGAGAAGCCGACCGAGCGAGAAGCGGGGCAGTGGTACTTCCAGCGCTACGTGGCCCATCTGCCGGCCCGCGGCGAGATCGTCTTCTTCGACCGCTCCTGGTACAACCGGGCCGGTGTCGAGCGGGTCATGGGTTTCTGCTCGGACGACGAGTACCGGCTGTTCCTGGAACAGACCCCGCTGTTCGAACGGCTGCTCACCGACGACGGCATCCTGCTGGTGAAGTTCTGGTTCTCGGTTTCCCGGGCCGAGCAGCGCACCCGCTTCGCCATCCGTCAGGTCGATCCGCTGCGGCGGTGGAAGCTGTCGCCGATGGACCTGGAATCACTGGACCGCTGGGACGACTACACCAAGGCCAAGGTGGAGATGTTCCGCGCCACCGACACCCCGCACGCGCCGTGGACGGTCGTGAAGAACAACGACAAGCGGCGCGGGCGGCTGGAGGCCATGCGCAGTCTCCTCGACCGCTGCGACTACCCGGCCAAGGACCACGGGGCGCTCGGCAAGCCGGACCCGCTGATCGTCGGCGCGGCCGACACTCTGCTGGAGGCCGGCGAGGAGCCCGCGGTCCTCTCGCCGACCCCCCTCGCGGGACCGGGCCACGGCCCGGGCAGCCACCCGGAGAACGGCCGGCGACGCCCGGATCTCTGACCCGAACGCCGCGCCGCCCCGGCCCGGGTGCTCACGGCATCGGTGCCCGCGCCGCCCGCTCACCGCCCCGGAGGCGTTCCGCCCCCGCAAGGGTGTGGGTGGCGCGGGCACGGCACGGAGGTGCCACCGGCGGCGTCACACCCGGAGGTCACCGCCCCGGCAGCGGTGCGCCCCGCCCGCTGAGGGAACGAAGGCGCCACCGAAGCGGCACACCCGCGCCCTGCGCTCACCGCTCCGGAGGCGGGACCGCCTCGGCAACGGTAGGGCCCGGGCGCTCACCGCACGGAGGTGCCACCGATGCGGCACCCGCGCTGTCCGCGCGCGGCCCCCGAGGCGTCCCGGAGCGGGGCGGTCGTCCGGGCCGCCGGTGGACGCCGTCCGGGCGTACGCCCCGAAAGCACCGCGACGACCCGGCACCTACCGTCCCCGGCCCCGGTCACCGCGCCCGGGCACGGTCGGCGCGGCGTCACCTCGCCGTATCGGCAGCATCACCTCGCCCGTGCCCGTCGCCTGCGCCCCGCCGGGGACGCACCGTGAACGGGCGGCGGTCCGTGCCGTAGGCGTCCCTGCCCGGCGGCGGCGAGCGCAGCGGCCGCTCACCGCCCGGGAGACGCCCCCGACCTCGCACCGTCACCCCAGCGGCAGCGCGGCGTTTCACCGCAGCGGCAGCGTCACCTCGCCCGCGCCCGTCGCCTCCGCGCCGCCCGGGACGCGTACCGTGAACGGGCGGTTCGTGCCGGAGGCCGTCACCCGCAGCCGGTCCCCGTCCCGCCGCACCCGGAACGTCGCGGCCGGCAGTCCCGCCGTGTCCGGCACGCTGACCTCCGCCGCGTAGTCGGACGCGGTCGGCGGGTGGACCAGCAGCACCGGCGCTTCCAGCCAGTCACCGTCCGGCCGGGAGTCGTCGTCGGCCAGCGGCAGCACGGCGCCCTCCCGGACGTACAGCGGCAGGCTGTCGTAGCCGTGGCGCTCGGTGCGCCAGCAGGGGCCCGCCACCCGCTCGCCGCTGAGCAGATGCGTCCAGGTGCCTTCGGGCAGGTACACCTCCACCTCGCCGTCGGCGCTGAACACGGGCGCGACCAGCAGGTCGGGGCCCAGCATGTACTGGCGGTCGAGCGGGCGGCACGACGGATCGCGCGGGAACTCCAGCATCATCGGCCGCATCATCGGCACGCCCGTCCGGTGCGCCTCGGCCGCCGCGCCGTACAGGTACGGCATCAGCCGGTGCTTGAGCAGCGTGAACCGCCGGGCGACGTCCACCGCCTCGTCGCCGAACTCCCACGGCACCCGGTACGACGTGGAGCCGTGCAGCCGGCTGTGCGAGGACAGCAGGCCGAAGGCCAGCCAGCGCTTGAAGACCTCCGGGTCGGGCGTGCCCTCGAACCCGCCGATGTCGTGGCTCCAGAAGCCGAAGCCGCTCAGCGACAGGGACAGCCCGCCCCGCAGCGACTCCGCCATCGCCTCGAAGGACGACCAGCAGTCCCCGCCCCAGTGCACCGGGTACTGCTGCCCGCCGGCGGTCGCCGACCGGGCGAACAGGACCGCCTCACCCTGCCCGCGCTCCTTCTCCAGCAGTTCGAACACCGTGCGGTTGTACAGGTGCGTGTAGTAGTTGTGCATCCGCTCGGGGTCCGAGCCGTCGTGCCAGACGACGTCCGTCGGGATGCGCTCGCCGAAGTCCGTCTTGAAGCAGTCCACGCCCTGGTCGAGCAGCGCCTTGAGCTTGGACCGGAACCAGGCGCGGGCGTCCGGGCTGGTGAAGTCGACCAGTCCCATGCCCGCCTGCCACAGGTCCCACTGCCACACGTCGCCGTCCGGCCGCCGCACCAGGTGCCCGAGCGCGGCGGCCTCGTCGAACAGCGGTGACTTCTGCGCGATGTACGGGTTGATCCACACGCTGATGCGCAGGCCCTTGTCCTTCAGCCGGGCCAGCATGCCCTCCGGGTCCGGGAAGACCTCCGGGTCCCACTCGAAGTCGCACCACTGGTACTCGCGCATCCAGAAGCAGTCGAAGTGGAACACCGACAGCGGGATGCCGCGCTCGGCCATGCCGTCGACGAACGAGGTCACGGTGGCCTCGTCGTAGGAGGTGGTGAACGAGGTGCTCAGCCACAGGCCGAACGACCAGGCCGGCGGCAGCGCCGGGCGGCCGGTCAGGGCCGTGTAGCGGCCGAGGACCTCCTTGGGCGTGGGGCCCGCGATCACGTAGTACTCGAGCGACTGGTCCTCGACGCTGAACTGCACCTGTCCGACGGACTCGGAGCCGACCTCGAAGGAGACGGCGCCCGGGTGGTTGACGAAGACGCCGTAGCCGCGCGAGGACAGGTAGAACGGAACGTTCTTGTAGGCCTGTTCGCTGCTGGTGCCGCCGTCGGCCTGCCACACGTCGACGGTCTGGCCGTTCTTGACGAACGGGGTGAAGCGTTCCCCCAGCCCGTAGACCTGCTCGCCGACGCCCAGGGACAGCCGGCTCAGCACGTGGTGCGCCCCGTCACCGGTGGTGGCGTACGCGGTGCTCTTGGCGCCGGCCCGGGTCAGCTCCCGTCCGTCCGCGTCGAGGAAGGTCAGCCCGAAGGCGCCGTCCGCGTCCAGGCGCAGGGTCAGCGGACCGCTGGTCAGCTCCGTGACCGCGCCGTCCCGGCGCACCTCGCCCGCGCCCTCGGCCTCTCCCGCCAGGGCGAAGTCGGGGCCGGGGCGGCGCTTGCCCGCGTGGTGGGTGACCCGGACGCCGACCACGCCCTCGGCGGGGGAGAAGCACTCGACCGTGACCAGCGGGGCGTTCAGGGTGTCGCCCCGGCGCGTCACCTTCTTCGTCGACGCAAAGCTGGTGAAGCGCTTCGATTCCGCGCTGACATCTCGCACCTCGGTGGCGTACGAGATCTGGACGCCGTCGCGGATGCGCCAGAAGCCGTCGGTGAATTTCATGGTCTTCCTCGGAATCGGGAGGGCAGGGGGAGGTGCGAGAGAAACCTCTGACCAGGAACTATGTCAGGATTCGCAGAACCTGTCACGCCCTGGCGCAGGCAGATCGTGTCGCTGGGGGGCTAGCGCGACGGGCTCGCGCTGGCGTATTAGTAACCAGGCAAAACAAATTACACCCCGGTGCAGCGTCAGACGAGACCCCGCCTGCGGCGGTCCGTTGTCGAAGCGCTTCACCAGTCATCCCACAGAGCCGCCGGCCCGGCCCACGCCGAGCCGGTCCCACACAGGGGCACCCACCGTGACAGCACATCCAACGGTTGCCGCACGTCCCGCGCGCGGACGCGCACGCAGAGCCGTCACCTCGCTGGCCACCGCCGCGGTCCTCGTCGCCTCGGCCGCGCTGACGGCCGGCTGCGCCGAGCAGCGCGACGACGACGTGTACACCGTCCTCAACTCCTCGACCGACGAGACCTACCACCGCTGGGACGCCGAGGCGATGGGCCGCTGCGGCAAGCAGCTGGGGGTCACCGTCGAGCAGCAGAGCGTCCCCGCGTCCCAGGTCATGACGAAGGCGCTGCGCATGGCCTCGTCCAAGTCGCTGCCGGACGTCGTGCAGTTCGACGCCTCCGAGATGCCGACCTTCGCCGAGGCCGGCGGGCTGGTCGACCTGCGCTCCCTCGGCCTGTCCACCGAGCACGTCCCCGAGGGCATCGTCGACTTCGGCTCCTACCGGGGCACGTACTACGGCGCGGCCCGCTCCGTGAACACCCTCGCGCTCTTCTACAACAAGGACGTCCTGGACGAGGCGGGCATCCGGGTGCCCGCCACCTGGGACGAACTGCGGGACGCCGCACGGCAGCTCACCCGCGGCAAGCGGTACGGCGTGGCGCTCAGCGCGGGCGGCGCCGAGGACGGCGTCTTCCAGTTCACGCCGTTCATGTGGTCCAACGGCGGCGACGAACGGCACCTCGACAGCCCGGAGGTGGCGGAGGCGCTCGACTTCTGGAAGGCGCTGCTGAAGGACGGCTCGCTCTCCCGGTCCACGGTCAACTGGACCCAGGCCGACGTGAACGACCAGTTCATGGCCGGCAACGCCGCCATGATGATCAACGGCCCCTGGCAGGTCGAGACCCTCAACGGCGACCCGTCGCTGCACTGGGGCATCGCCGAGATCCCCGTGCCCGAGGCCGGCGCCGACTCGGTGGGGCCGCTCGGCGGCTCCGTGCTCACCGTCCCCCGCACCGGGGACACCGGGCGCGAGCGCATGGCCGGCAGAATCGTCGCCTGCCTGGCGAGCGAGAAGGAACAGCTCACCTACGCCCTGAACAGCTGGATGGTTCCCGCCGACGAACGCGCCGCCGCCGCGTGGCGGACGCGGGTGCCCGAACTGGACGCGCTGGCCGACCAGGTCGCCGCCGCCCGCTCCCGCACCGCACAGCTCGGCGCCGGCTGGCCGGCCGTCTCCCTGGCCCTGCAGAGCGCCTTCCAGTCCGCCCTGACCGGCCAGTCCAGCGAGGCCGCCCTGAAGCGCGCCCAGCAGCGGGCCACGAGCGGGAACTGAGGTACGCCCCCATGACCACGTCCACCGTCACCGTCCCGCCGTCCGCCGCGCCCGCGAAGGCCGCCGCGCCGGACCCGGGCCGCGCCCGCCGGCGCCGCAGGCTCGCCCAGTGGGGCTTCGTCGCGCCCGCCGTCGTCTTCATGCTGCTGTTCTTCGGCTACCCGCTCGTCCGCAACGTCGTGATGAGCTTCCAGCACTACACGCCGAAGACGTTCTTCACCGGCGAGGCCCCCTTCAACGGCGCCGACAACTGGTCGTCCGTGTTCCGCGACGCCCTCTTCGGCAAGGCCCTGTGGCACACCCTCGTCTTCACGGCGGGCTCCCTGCTCGGCCAGTTCTGCGTCGGCCTGGCCCTCGCCGTCTTCTTCAACCGCCGCTTCCCCCTCGGCGGCGTCCTGCGGTCGCTGATCCTGCTGCCCTGGCTGGTGCCGATGGTGGTGTCCGGCATCGTCTGGCGCCGCATCCTCGACCAGGACACCGGCGTACTGAACGGCTTCCTCGACACCCTCGGTCTCGCCGGGCACACCCCGTGGCTCACCAGCCCGGACATGGCGCTGCTCTCGGTGATCCTGGTCAACGTCTGGATCGGCATCCCGTTCAACATGGTCATCCTCTACGGCGGCCTCCAGGAGATCCCCAAGGAGCTGTACGAGGCGGCCTCCCTGGACGGCGCCTCGGCCTGGCGGGCCTTCCGCTCCGTCACCCTGCCGATGCTCAAGCCGGTGATCACGGTCGTGCTGGTGCTGGGCTTCATGTCGACGGTGAAGATCCTCGACCTGATCCTCGCCCTTACCGACGGCGGCCCCGCCGACGCCACCCAGACCCTGGGCACGCTCACCTACCAGAACTCCTTCGTGGAACTGGACTTCGGCGCCGGCGCGGTCGTCGGCAACGTCCTGATCCTGATCTCCGCCGTGTTCGCGGTGTTCTACCTGCGGGCCAACCGCACCGAGGGGAAGTGACCGACATGGCCGCACAGGCACCCACCGCGCCCCGCCGCCGCTGGAGCTCCACCGTCGCGGGTCTGCTCGTCCTCGCGGTGATGCTGTTCCCGCTGTACTGGATGCTCAACACCGCGCTCCAGCCCGAGTCCGGCCTGCTCCAGGTCGACCCGGTGCCCTCCGGCCTGGACCTGTCCGGGTTCTCCAAGGCCGTCTCCGACCAGGGCACCAACCTGCTGACCTCACTGCTGGTGTCCGTCGGCGCGGTCGCGATCTGCCTCGCGATCGCAGCCCCCGCCGCCTACGGACTGGCCCGCTTCGGCCTGCGCGGCTCGCGCACCATCGTCTTCGGCACCCTGATCACCCAGATGGTGCCGGGCATCGTCATCGCCAACGCGCTCTACAACTCCTACGTCGACCTCGGCCTGGTGAACTCCTACGCCGGCCTGATGCTCGCGGACGCCTCGCTCGGCATACCGTTCTCCATCGTGCTGATGCGTTCCTTCATGGTGTCCATCCCCGGCGAGGTGATCGAGGCCGCCGAGATCGACGGGGCGGGGCCGGTACGGGTGTTCCTGCGCGTGGTGCTGCCGATGAGCCGCAACGCACTGATCACCTCGGGACTGTTCGCCTTCCTGTTCGCGTGGAGCGACTTCATGTTCGCCCTCACCCTGAACACCACGGACGACGTCAAGCCGATCACCCTGGGCATCTACCAGTACATCGGCGCCCACGTCGGGGACTGGGGCTCGGTGATGGCCGCGGCCGTGCTCTCCGCCGTGCCCGCCGCGATCCTGCTCGTCCTCGCCCAGAAGTACATCGCCGCCGGGATCTCCGGGGGCTCAGTCAAGTGACCACCGCACACATCGAGACGGACCAGACCCGCATGAGCGACTTCCCCCGGTTCCCGCCCGGCTTCGTCTTCGGCGCCGCCACCGCCTCCTACCAGATCGAGGGAGCGGCTCGGGAGGACGGACGCGGCCCGTCGATCTGGGACACCTACAGCCACACCCCCGGCCGGGTGGCGAACGGCGACACCGGTGACGTCGCCTGCGACCACTACCACCGCTACCCGGAGGACGTGGCGCTGCTGCGCGACCTGGGCGTCGGCTCGTACCGCTTCTCCGTCGCCTGGCCGCGGATCGTGCCCGACGGTTCGGGGCCGGTGAATCCCAAAGGCCTCGACTTCTACTCCCGGCTGGCCGACGAACTCCTCGCGGCCGGCATCGAACCGGCCGTCACCCTCTACCACTGGGACCTCCCGCAGGCCCTCGAGGACCGGGGCGGCTGGCGGGTGCGGGAGACCGCGGAGCGGTTCGCCGAGTACACGGCCGTCGTCGCGGACCACCTGGGCGACCGGGTGCTCCGCTGGATCACCCTGAACGAGCCGTGGTGCAGCGCCTTCCTCGGCTACTCCGTCGGCCGCCACGCCCCGGGCGCGCAGGAGGGCCGGGGCGCGCTCGCCGCCGCCCACCACCTGCTGGTCGGCCACGGCCTCGCCGTACAGGCCCTGCGCGCGGCGGGGGTGCGCGAGGCGGGCATCACCCTCAACCTCGACCACCACCTCCCCGCGACGGACTCCGACGCCGACCGGGCGGCGGTGGTGCGCGCCGACACCCTGCACAACCTCGTGTGGACGGAGCCGATCCTCGCCGGGCGCTACCCGGACACCGAGGAGGAGACCTGGGGCGAGCTGATCACCGGGCAGGACTTCCGCCGCGACGGCGACCTGAAGCTGATCGCGCAGCCGCTGGACTTCCTGGGCGTCAACTACTACCGCCCGATCGTCGTGGCCGACGCCCCCCACCGGGAGAGCGACCCCGCCCTGCGGGTGGCGACCGACAACCGGTACACGGAGGAGCCGATGCACGGCGTCCGGCGTACCGCCATGGGATGGCCGGTGGCCCCCGCCACCTTCACCGACCTCCTGGTGGACCTCGAGAAGCAGTACGGGGACGCGCTGCCGCCCGTCCACATCACGGAGAACGGCTCCGCCGAGGACGACGAGGTGGCCGCCGACGGCGCCGTGCACGACGCGGCCCGCGTGCGGTACCTGCGCGACCACCTGACCGCGCTGCGGGCAGCGATCGACGCCGGCGTCGACGTGCGCGGCTACTACGTGTGGTCCCTGCTGGACAACTTCGAGTGGGCCTTCGGCTACGACAAGCGCTTCGGCATCGTCCGCGTCGACTACGACACCCAGCGGCGCACCCCGAAGGACAGCTACCACTGGTACCGGCGCATGATCGCCGCCCAGGGGGCCTGACGCGACGCGCCTCAGGCGGCCGTGGCGTCGTCCACGTCCGCCGCGGGGCGCACCGCGACGGACTCCCCGGCCTCCGTGACGGACTCCCCGGCCTCCGCGACGGCGGGTTTGCGCAGCAGGAGCAGCGCCGCGTCGTCGTGGAGCCGCCCGCCCACATGGTCCAGCAGGTCCTCGTGGAGCGCGGCCAGCGTACGGTCCGGCTCGTCGCACAGATTCCGGGTCAGCCCCTCGGACAGGGGGTAGAACGCGCGGTCGGCGTCCCGCGCCTCCGTGACGCCGTCGGTGTAGAGGAGCAGCTGGTCCCCGTCGCCGAAGGGCACCACCTGCAGGCGGGGGGTGTCGTCCGACAGGGCGCGCAGTCCGAGCGGCGGCGCGGGGTGTTCGGTCTCGACGGCGGCCACCTCGGCGTCGCGGATCAGCAGCGGGGGAGCGTGACCGCAGTTGACCATCTCCAGCGGGCCGGTCCCCGGGCAGCCGACGACCACGGCGGTGACGAAGTCGTCGCCGCCCAGGTTGCGGGCCAGGCTCCGTTCGATCCGGCACACCACGTCCAGCAGGTCCGGCTCGTCGTACGCCGCCTCGCGGAACACGCCGAGCACCAGCGCGGCCGTCCCCACGGCCGGCAGCCCTTTGCCCCGTACGTCGCCGACGATCATCCGCACGCCGTACGGGGTGGGGACGAGCGCGTACAGATCGCCGCCGATCCGGGCCTCGGCGGCCGCCGCGCTGTAGCGCACCGCGGCCTGGAAGGGGCCGACCGTCGCGGGCACCGGCTGCAGCAGGGCGTGCTGAGCGGTCTCCGCGACGGAGCGGACGGCGGCGAGCACCCGCTCACGGCGTGCGCGCAGCGCGCTGGCGAGCGTCCCCGCGAGGGTGACGGTCACCAGGGCGGCGAACACGACGGCCAGGTGCGCGAGCGCCATGTGGTGCCGGTAGGCGATGGTCGCGCCGAGCAGGGAGGCCAGGGCGCCCACGCCCAGCACACCTCGGGGGCTGCTGGTGGCGGCGGCCAGGGCGGGGCCGGTGGCGAGCAGCGGCAGCCAGATCCGGCCGGTCCCGGCGAGCATGTCGATGCACACGATGACGCAGACGATCAACAGGGGCAGCGCCGGCGTCTCGGCGGCCCAGTGCGCGAGGGCCCGGGTCCGGGGTGATCGAAGGCGCCTGACCACTCGTGCGTAGTCCTGTGTCGTCGAGCGGTCGCGTCCATGCTGGCGGGCGTGACTCATGTGGTGTCCGGTGTCCTCACCTTTGCGCTGCGCGTGTGTCCGAATTGCCTGCTTCTTCAAGAAAAGGTGATGGTGTCCGGTATCACAAGGGCATGATTTTCACATAGTGAGAGAAAGGGTGCGGGTGACCCGGCCGGCGGTGGGCACGAGCCGGTCGCGGACCTCGCCGAGCCGACCGAGCCGGCTGCGCGGCATGGACACGCCGATGGAGCCCAGCGTGCTGCCGCTGTAGACCGGCACCGCCACGCACACCGTGCCGAGCGCGTACTCCTCCAGGTCCGTCACGGCCGGGGGGACGTCGGCGGTGTCCAGGTGACGGACCAGCTCCGCGGCCGTGGTGACCGTGTGCGGGGTCAGGTCGTTCAGCGTGTGCCGGGACAGGTAGTCCTTGCGCTCCCCGTCGTCCAGCTCCCGCAGCACGGCCTTGCCGAGGGCGGTGGCGTGCCCGGCGTCCTCGAAACCCACCCACAGGTCGACCCGCGGGGCACGCGGACCGTCCACGATCTCGGAAACCCGGATCTCGCCGTCCTCGTACAGGGTGAGGTAGGCGGCACTCGACAGCTCGTCCCGCAGCGCGGAGAGGACCGGCCGCACCCGGCCGATCATCGTCTGGCCCCGGCCGCCCGAGTGCAGGGACTGCACCCGGTCTCCCAGGACGAACCCGCCGTCGTCGAGTTTCCGCAGGTAGCCGTCGTGCACCAGGGTCCGCAGCAGATGGTAGGCGGTGCCCAGGGGCAGCCCGGTCTCCCGCGCCAGCTGCTTGGCCGGCGCGCCGTTCTCGTGGGCGCTCGCCGCCTCCAGCAGCCGGAAGGCCCGCTGCACGGAGGAGATGAGTGTCGGGCTGGCACCCATGCGTACAGCCTGCGGCAGCGGCCCGCCGACGGCAAGGGAAGCCCCCGCTCCGATCGGAACGGGGCTTCCGCTCATGGGCCGGTCAACCGGTCCGTCAGCCAGTCGGACAGTGGGACAGTCGGCCGGCCGGTCAGCCGTCCTGCCCGGCCCTCGGCAGCGGCCGGTCGGTGAGCGCCACGTCGAAGACGTACGTCACCCCCCGGTCGGTGCCCGTCGGCAGCACGACGGCGGCCACCCGCTTCGCCGGGGCCGGCGCCACCGGACGCGTGCCGAACACCTTGGCCGGCGCGGTGTCCGAACCGCCCGCGGCCCGGTTGCGGCCGGTCGCCGGCACCAGCGGCTCGTTCCCGGACCGGTAGGCCGTCCCCGGCGTCCAGTCGGTGAACCCGACCGGCACCGCCCGCGTGGACCCGTCGGTGTACTCGACCACCGCGCTGCCCTGAGCTTCTCGCACACCCGGTGCTCGGGTAGCGGCCTACAGTTCAGCGCCTCGGCGTCGCGTGCGGAAGCCCCGGGAGACGGTCGAACGAAGTGAAGAGGGACATCCCACAGTCCGCCGGCCGGACCCGCGACGGGCGGCTCCGGCCGGACGGAACGGGCCGTCAGGGCGCGGGCACCTCGTCCACGAACGACGTCCCTGAGGCGCGGTACGCGTCGATCCTCGCCGCGACCTGGGCGGGCGTCAGCACCTGGTCCTTGACGTGCAGGACGTAGTCCACCTGCTGGTGGTAGGCGCGAGGTGTGGTCGACTGCTGTCCGTCCAGGTCGATCAGCCACTGGTTGAAGTTGATCGACATCGGCCGCTCGGGCAGGTAGACGGCGTCATGGGTGCCGAAGTGGGCGCCGTCGACGTAGTACGTGATGCCGGAGTCGTCGATGGTGACGACCAGGTCGTGCCAGCCCGTGAAGCTCCGGCGGCTCTCGCTGTGCTGGTTGACGGCCTGCCAGGGGTCGGGGTCGTACGTCTCCCAGGAGGTGGTGTACAGGATCGACGACGGCTCGCCCCAGCCACCGTTGGGCAGGTACTCGAAGTCGTACTCGGCGTAGTCGTCGGCCATCGGCGCCTTGAGGTCGTTGATGGTGAAGAACGTCTGTACGACGCGGTCGCCGTCCGGGCCGGAGACGGGGGCGTCGGAGAAGCGCACCCGGGCCGCGTAGGTGCCGTACGCGAACTTCGTGCTCCGGGTGAGGATCTCGGTGTGCGTGGTGGAGGTGCCCGTGCCGGCGGTGGACGTCTCCAGGTCCATCACCGAGTTCCCGCCCGAGGAGCTGAAGGTCACCTTGGACGGGTCCCAGGTCGCGCCCGGGACGCCGGGGCCGCCCGCGTTGGAGCGCACGCTCCAGCCGTGCGCCGGGAGGGCCGGGTCGGTGTGCGAGGAGTAGTCGAAGTCGTCGAAGAGCGTCTGACCGCTTTCACCGGGCGGGTCGGTGGGGTCCGTGGGGTCGGTCGGGCCGTCGCCCCCGGGTCCCGCGCCCCACACGGTGGCGCCCGCGAGCCGCGCGGTCACCTTGTCCCAGTCGGCGTACGACGTGCGCGTGGGGCCGAAGGAGTAGTCGTCGCTCTGCCGCAGCGACTGCCAGTCGGCCCGGTGGAACCGCAGTTGCAGGTCCCCGGTGTCGGCGCCGGGCGTGAGTGTGCCCGCGGACGGGGTGAAGCCGATCTCCAGGTAGCGGTCGGCCGTCGCGGTGGGCTCGGGGAGTGTGCCGAAGGTGCCGGTGACGGAGGAGCAGCCGACGACCGCCCAGGAACAGGCGAAGCGGTACGCGGTGTCGGGGGCGTCGGCCTTGAAGTAGTAGCGGATCTTCACCTGGCTCAACTGCACCGGCGCGGAACCGGTGTTGCGAACCTTGAACCAGGGTTCGCTCTGGTCGGCGGTGGCCCCGGCGGCGCCGGTGCGGTACTGCACGGCGAGTGGGCCGTCGGCGGCGGAGGCGGACGGGGCGGGCAGTCCGGTCAGGGCGGCGCCGCCCAGCAGGGCGGTGAGGGCGAGTGCCGCGCGGGCGCGGCGGCCGGTGGGACGAGTACGCATCCGTGGTCCTTTCACGGTGGGGGTGGCGCACGGTGGGTCGTCCGCGCGACAGGCGTGGGGTGCCGCACGGCGGGGGCTCGCGGTGACGGACCGGTCCTCGGGGCTGACCAGTTGTCCGCCGGGCCTTACCAGTCGATGTCGAGAGAAGGTGGCATAGACCAATGTGTGCGTCAACCCCGTGCACAGCAACGGGAATTGGCGATCCGCAGCCGGTGTCCGCAGTGACCGGACCAGTTAAGGTCAGGGGCATACCAGTGACCCGAGGTCCGCTCCCTCCGGGGCGGCCGACGAGGAGGGGAACCCCGTATGACCGTCGATCCCGCCGCCCCGGGTGCGATGCTCAAGCGGGAACGGGTACGTGACGCGCTCCTCGAACTGATCGAGGCCCGCCGCCCCGGGGACGCCATCCCCTCCGAGCGCACCCTCTGCGCCCGGCTCGGCGTCTCGCGCCCCACCGTGCGGGCCGCCGTCGACGAGCTCGTGGTCGCCGGGCTGCTGGTGCGCGAACACGGCCGGGGAATGTTCGTGGCAGCCGAGAAGATCACCCAGGAACTGCTCCCGGAGCGCAGCGCGTTCACCGTGCCGCCCGCCGCCGGCGAGTGGACCAGCCGGATCATCGAGTCCCGTACCGTGCCCGCCGGTGCCCGGACGGGCCGCCGGCTGCGCCTCTCACCGGCGGCCCCGATCCGGTACGTGGCCCGGCTGCGGCTGGTGGACGGGGTGCCGATGGCCGTCGAGCACCTGCACGTCCCGGCGGACCTGGTGCCCGGCCTGACCGACGCGGAGCTTGAACAGGGCGATCTGTACGAGCACTTCCGGGACCGGCACGGTGTGCGGGTCAGCGAGGCCGTGCAGTCCATCGAGCCGACCGTCGTGACCCGCGCGGAGGCGGACCTGCTCGACGTGCCCGAGCTGTCACCGGCGCTGCTGTTCGAGCGCCTCACCACCGACACCGCGGGGCGCCCGGTGGAGTACGTCCACTCCCTCTACCGGGGCGACCGCTACCGCATCGTCTCCCGGCTCACCCTGGGCCCGAGTGACCCGCGCCCGGGCGAGGCGGAAGGGGCTCAAGGGGACCACCACCCCGGCTTCCCGCCCGGCGACCTCGCCTCCCGCGGCCCGGTCAGCTTCTCGGCGCACGGCGTCGTCCAGTACGACTGAGCCCCACACCCCGGTGCGGGCGCGCACGAGATGCGGAACCTTTTCCTCCCCAAGTCTTGCTTGAACCGTTGACAGGTCCATACCAAGGCGAGACGCTCCCTGAGAGCGCTCTCACAGCCGTAGTCGGCCACTCGTCGAACGGAGAACGACCATGCTGCGCACCCTCAGACGCCGGGTCACCGCCGTGGCTCTGGGCATCGCCACCGCGTTGGGCGGCGGCTGGCTCGCCGCCGGGGTCCCGTCCCCCGCGCACGCCGCGGTCCCGGCCACCATCCCGCTGACCATCACCAACAACTCGGGCCGCGCCGAGCAGGTCCACATCTACAACCTCGGCACCGAGCTGTCGTCCGGCCGGCAGGGCTGGGCCGACGCCGGCGGCACCTTCCACCCCTGGCCCGCGGGCGGCAACCCGCCCACCCCCGCGCCTGACGCCTCCATCCCGGGCCCGGCCCCCGGTCGGTCCACCACCATCCGGGTCCCCAAGTTCTCGGGCCGCATCTACTTCTCCTACGGCCGCAAGATGGAGTTCCGGCTCACCACCGGCGGCCTCGTGCAGCCCGCCGTGCAGAACCCCACCGACCCCAACCGCGACATCCTCTTCAACTGGTCCGAGTACACGCTCAACGACGACGGACTGTGGATCAACAGCACCCAGGTCGACATGTTTTCGGCGCCGTACACGGTGGGCGTGCGGCGCGGCGACGGCAGCACGCTGAGCGCGGGCAGGCTCAAGCCCGGGGGCTACAACGGCGTGTTCAACGCCCTCGGAGCACAGTCCGGCGGCTGGGCGAACCTCATCCAGACCCGCTCCGACGGCACTGTGCTGCGCGCCCTGTCCCCGCTGTACGGCGTGGAGACCGGCGCCCTCCCGGCCTCGGTCATGGACGACTACATCAACCGCGTCTGGGACAAGTACACGGGCACGGACCTGACCGTCACCCCCTTCGCCGACCGCCCCGACGTCCGGTACACGGGCCGGATCTCCGGCGGCGTCCTGCGCTTCAGGGACGGCGCGGGCAACGAGGTCACCACCTTCCTGAAGCCGGACGCCTCGTCCGTCTTCGGCTGCCACCGCCTCCTCGACGCGCCCAACGACCAGGTGCGCGGCCCCATCTCGCGCACCCTGTGCGCGGGCTTCCACCGCACCACCCTGCTCGCCAACCCGAACCAGCCCGACCGGAGCGCGGCCGGGTTCTACCAGGAACCGGTCACCAACCACTATGCGCGGATCGTCCACGCGCACATGGCCGACGCGAAGGCGTACGCCTTCGCCTTCGACGACGTCGGCGCCCACGAGTCGCTCGTCCACGACGGGGACCCGCGCGGGGCGTCCCTGACGCTCGACCCGTTCGACTGACGGTTCCCGCACGCCGCCCCTGCCGGCCCGCCGGCCGGGGCGGCACACGCCTGACGGCCCGTCGGCGCCCGCCCGTTGTGCACCGCGATCACCGCACGTCCCCGCGGGCACCATAAGGTTCCACCATGTCTGCCTCGTTGAACGCCGGTAAAACCCGCGCCGCGCTGCGCACCTCGGCACGCATCTCGGGCGAGCTGCTGCTGGTCCTGGTGGCGACCGGAGTGGCCCTCTGGCTGCTGGGCCGGATGTGGTCGGTGGTCTGGCCCCTGGTGGTCGGCCTGCTGCTCACCACGCTCACCTGGCCGCCGACCCGCTGGCTGCTGCGGCGCGGACTGCGCCCCGCGGTCGCCGCCTCCCTGGTGACCGTGCTGTTCCTGCTGGTCGGCGCGGGCACCGTGGCGCTCATCGCCGTGCCCGTCGCGTCCGAGGCCGGCGAACTGGGCGACGGTGTCGTCGCGGGCGTGCAGAAGCTGCGCGACTGGGCGGAGGGCCCGCCGCTGAACATCGACGACGCGCAGATCTCCAGCGCGCTGGACGCGACCATCGCGCGCCTCCAGGACAGCGCCGGGTCCATCGCCACCACCGCCGTCACCGGGGTGAGCACCGTCGTCAGCGGCGTCGTCACGGCCGTGCTGGCGCTCTTCCTGATGTTCTTCTTCCTGAAGGACGGGCCGCGTTTCCTTCCGTGGCTGCGCCGCCAGCTGCCCGGGCGGCTCGCCACCGACGTGCCGGCCGTCGCCGCCCGCTGCTGGAACACCCTCGGCTCGTTCGTCCGGTCGCAGGCGCTGGTCGGTCTCATCGACGGCGTGCTCATCGGCATCGGCCTGTGGATCCTCGACGTGCCGTTGGTTCTGCCGCTCGCGGTCCTGACCTTCGTGTCCGCGTTCGTGCCCATCATCGGCGCCCTGTTCGCCGGGCTCGTCGCCGTGCTGATCGCGCTGGTGTCCAACGGGCTGGTCAACGCGTTGCTGGTGCTCGCCGTGATCATCGTCGTGCAGCAGCTCGAGGGGAACGTGTTCCAGCCGATCATCCAGAGCCGCGGTCTCGGGCTGCACGCCGCCGTGGTCCTGCTCGCGGTGACGCTGGGCGGCAGCCTGGCCGGCATCGTCGGCAGCCTGCTCGCCGTGCCGGTCGCCGCCCTGATCGCGGTCGTCTGGAACTACCTGCGCGAACAGCTCACCGACCCGCCCGCACCGCGGTCCCCGGCCCCCGAACCGTCGGCGCCCCAGCCTCCGCAGCCGTCGGCGCCGCAGCCCACGGCACCGCAGTCCCCGGCGCCCGACGCCCCCGCCGCCTGACCGCCCACCGACCTCCAGGAAGCCTCCGTGACGTACGACCTCACCGCCCTGCGCGCCGCCATCCCCGCGCTGGCCTCCGGCACCGCCCACTTCGACGGCCCCGGCGGCACCCAGACGCCGCGGCCCGTCATCGAGGCGATCGCCGACGCCCTGGCACGGCCGCTGTCCAACCGGGGCAGCCTGCTCCCCGGCGAACGCCACGCCGACACCCTCGTCGTCGAGGCGCGCCGCGCCATGGCCGACCTGCTCGGCGCCGACCCGGCGGGCATCGTCTTCGGCCGCAGCGCCACCCAGCTCACCTACGACTTCGCCCGTACCCTCGCCGCCGGCTGGCAGCCCGGTGACGAGGTGGTCGTCACGCGGCTCGACCACGACGCCAACATCCGCCCGTGGGCGCAGGCCGCCGAACGCGCCGGAGTCACCGTCCGCCGCGCCGACTTCGACCCGGCCACCGGCGAACTCACCGCCGACCACATCCGCGCCCAGCTCTCCGCGCGCACCCGCCTGGTCGCGGTCACCGCCGCCTCCAACCTCATCGGCACCAAGCCCCCGGTCGCCGAGATCGCGCGCCTCGTCCACGACGCGGGCGCCCTGCTGTACGTCGACGGTGTGCACCACACGGCGCACGCTCGGGTCGACGTCCGGGCGCTCGGCGCGGACTTCTACGTGTGCTCGCCGTACAAGTTCCTCGGCCCGCACCAGGGAGTGCTGGCCGCCGGCCCGGAGCTCCTGGAGACCCTGCGCCCGGAGAAGCTGCTGCCCTCGGCCGACACGGTGCCCGAACGGTTCGAGCTGGGCACGCTGCCCTACGCGTTCCTCGCCGGCACCCGCGCGGCCGTCGACTTCCTGGCCGGTCTCGGCGGGCTGCCGGACGGCGACCGCAGGACCCGGCTCGCCGCCGCCTACGAGGCGATCGAGGAGCACGAGGGGCGGCTGCGGGCCCGCCTGGAGAAGGGACTCGCCGCCCTCGACGGGGTGACCGTCCACTCCCGGGCCGCCCGGCGCACCCCCACCCTGCTGATCACGTTCGACGGACGCCGCACCGAGGACGCCTACCGCTTCCTCGCCGGGCGGAACGTCCACGCGCCCTCCAGCCACTTCTACGCCCTGGAGGCGTCCCGCCACCTCGGTCTCGGTGACACCGGCGGCCTCCGCGTCGGTCTCGCCCCCTACACCTCCGACGAGGACGTCGACCGCCTCCTCGACGGCCTGGCGGACTTCCTGCAGGAGACCCCGGCCGCGCACTGACGCCAGGGCCCGCCGGCGCCGTTCGTACGCAGGCGCCGGCGGACCGGGCGTGACATCGTGGGCCCATGAGCGTCCACGTCCGCCCGGCCACGGAGTTCGAGGACGTCCGTGCCGTACTCGGGCCCAAGTCGCCGCAGGCGAACGTCTGCTGGTGCCTGAGCTACCGCATCCCCTCCACGCTCAACCGGCAACTGAGGGGTCCCGCCCGAGGGAAGCACGTCGCCGGACTGCTCCGCTCCGGCACCCCGCTCGGCGTGCTCGCCCACGACGACGGCGTGCCCGTCGGCTGGGCCGCCGTCGCCCCGCGCGCCGACACCTCCTTCGCCCGCACCCGCAAGATCCCGCACGTCGACGACCTGCCGGTCTGGTCACTGTGGTGCGTCCGGGTCCGCCCCGGCCACCGCGGCAAGGGCCTCTCGCACGCCCTGATCGCCGGCGCCGTCGCGTACGCCCGCGCGCAGGGCGCCCCCGCCGTCGAGGCCTACCCCCTCGACAACGGTGACGCCCGCGTCGACCTGGCCATGGCGTACGCCGGGCTCCGCAAGAACTTCGAGCGGGCCGGCTTCACCCACGCCGCCGACACCACGTCCGTCCTGGCCGGCCACCCGCGCGTGCTGATGCGACTCGACCTGCGCTGACGGCCCCGGCCGCCCGGCTCACGCGTACAGCGCCGCGATCTCCTTCGCGTACGCCTCCTGCGCCGCCTTCCGCTTGACCTTCAGCGACGGGGTCAGCAGGCCGTTCTCCTCGGTGAACTCGCCCTCCACCACGGCGAACTTGCGGATGGACTCGGCGCGGGAGACGGCCTCGTTGGCGTAGTCCACGGCCTTCTGCACGTCGGCGCGCATCCGGGGGTCTCGGACCACCTCGGACAGCGGCGTGTCGGCGGGCATCCCGCGCACCGACAGCCAGTGCGCGACGGTCTCCGGGTCCAGGGTGACCAGCGCGGCCACGAAGGGCCGGTTGTCACCGACGACGAGGCACTGGGCGACGGGCGGCCGGCTGCGCAGCCGGTCCTCCAGCAGGGCGGGGGAGACGTTCTTGCCGCCGGAGGTGACGATGAGGTCCTTCTTGCGGCCCGTGATGGTCAGATAGCCGTCCTCGTCCAGCGCACCGAGGTCCCCGGTGGCGAACCAGCCGTCGTCCAGGACCTCTTCGGTGGCGTCGGCGTTGTTCCAGTACGCGCCGAAGACGATGCCGCCCTTGATGTGCACCTCGCCGTCGTCGGCGATGCGCACCGCCGTGCCCGGGACCGGGATGCCGACCGTGCCGGGGCGGGGACCCAGCGGCGGGACGATGGTGGCGGCGGCCGTCGTCTCGGTCAGGCCGTACCCCTCGTACACCATGACCCCGGCCGCGTAGAAGAACAGGTTGAGGTCGCGTTCCAGCGGGGAGCCGCCGCTGATCGCGTACCGCAGGCGCCCGCCGAGCTCCTTGCGGACCCGGCGGTAGACCAGCAGGTCGTACAGCGCCCACACGGCGTACAGGCCGGGGCCGGGGCCCTTGCCGTGGCCCAGGAAGCGGTCGAGGTGGGCCTGGCCGAACCGCACGGCGAGGCGGTGGGCGCGCTCGAAGGAGGCGCCGCGCCCGATCTTCTCGGCGGTGGCCCGGCCGGTGTCGTGGATCTTCTCGAAGAGATACGGCACGCCCACCACGAACGTCGGCCGGAACGCCTTGAGCGCGGGCCGCAGTTCGTCCGGCTTGATGCTCGGGCAGTGCCCGGTCTCGATGCGCGCCATCAGACAGGAGATCTGCAGGGTGCGGCCCAGGATGTGGGCGAGCGGCAGGAACAGCAGCGTCGAGGCGACCTGGTCGGTGACCGCCTTGAACACGGGGTGCAGCAGTTCGACCGTGTTCGCGGCCTCGGCGTACAGGTTGGCGTGGGTGAGGACGCAGCCCTTGGGACGTCCCGTGGTGCCGGAGGTGTAGCAGACGGTCGCCACGGTGTCCGGGGCGAGGGCGGTACGGCGCTTGGTGACCTCCTCGTCCGGCACGTCCCGGCCCCGCGCGACCAGGTCCGCCACGGCACCGCCGTCCAGCTCCCACACCCGTGGCGGCGAGGGCAGGGCGGCGGTGCCCGTGCGGACGGCAGCGGTGTTGCCGGCGGTCTCCGTGACGACGTACCGGGCGCCGGAGTCCCGGACGATCCACTCCACCTGATCCGGCGAGGACGTCGGGTACACCGGCACGGTCTGCCCGCCGGCCGCCCAGACGGCGAAGTCCAGGAGCGTCCACTCGTAACGCGTGCGGGACATCACGGCGACCCGGTCACCCGGCTCCAGGCCGGCGGCGACCAGCCCCTTGGCCACGGCGGTGACCTCCTCGGCGAAGGCCGCCGCCGTGACCGGGCGCCAGACGCCCTCCTCCTGCCTCCGCAGCACGACCGCGTGCGGGGCCTCGGCCGCGTTGGTGAACGGGATGTCGGCGGTGCTCCCCGTGGCGGGGCGCGCGGCCAGCACCTCGGTACGGGCCTCCCGGACGACTCCGTGCTCGTCCCTGACCGTCTCCACCCTGGTCCGGCCCGCCAGATCGGCCCGTCGCTTCGCCCGTTTCAGATCCTTGCGTACGCCCATGACGGCTCCCGGTCGCGGCTGATGCTGTGCTGGTGCTGTCCCCAATTACTTACTCAGGAGTAAACTTACCCGTGCGTAAGGACGAGTCAACGGGCCGGGGCGGATCAGTCCAGCCGGTCCGCCGTACGGATCGCTTCCGCCAGCTCACGGACGTCCGCGCCCTCGGTCCGGCCGGCCAGCGACTCGGCACGCTCGGTCAGCTCACCGAGCCCCGGGGTGCCGGGCAGGGCGCTGTCGCGGTGGCCGGGGGAGCGCAGCGCGTCGGCGAAGTAGGCGGCGGTGGCCGTGACCGTCAGCCCGCGCCGGGCCTCCCACACCGAGTCGACGAGTCCGCCGGTCTCCAGGTCGCCGGTCTCCTCGTGCGGCGTGCGGCTCTCGGGGTCCAGGTAGCGCACGGTCGCCGTGGCGAGGTGCCCCTCGGCGCCGGGGCGGGTGCGCACCGCGTACAGGGCGGTCACGGTGTGACCGGGGCCCACCTCGCCGCCGTCGACCCGGTCGTCGCGGAAGTCCTCGTCGGCGACCCGGCGGTTGTCGTACCCGACCAGGCGGAACTCGGCGACCGTCTCCGGGTCGAAGGCCACCTGCGCCTTGGCGTCGCGGGCCGTCAGCTCGATGTTGCGCGGCAGCTTTTCGCAGAACACCTCGCGGGCGTCCGCCTCGTCGGACACGTACACGGTGTGGCCGTCGCCCTCGTCGGCGAGCTGCTCCATGAGCGCGTCGCCGTAGTCGCTGCCGACGCCGACGCCGAACAGCGTGATGCCGTGCTCGCGGCGGGAGCCGGAGATGCGCTCCAGGATCGCCTCCGCCTCCGTCTCACCGGTGTTGGCGAGGGCGTCGGAGACCAGCACGACCCGGTTGGTGGCGCCCTTGCGCAGCCCGTCCACGGCGGTCTCGTACCCGGTCTCCACCCCGGCCTCGAGGTTGGTCGAGTCGGTGGGCTCCAGGCTGTCGACGGCGTCGTGGACCGTCCCCCGGTGGCCGCCGAGCCGGGTCATCGGCAGCACGGTCTCCGCCTCGTCGCTGAAGGTGACGAGGGCGACGGAGTCGTCGTCGCGCAGCCGGTCGGTCATGGTGCCGAGGGCCTCACGGGCCAGGTCGAGCCGGCCCGGTTCGGCCATCGAGCCGGAGATGTCGACGACGAACGTGAGGGCGGCGGGCGGCCGGTCGTCGTCCCGCTCGGCCGCCCGGGTGGCGAGACCCACCCGGACCAGTGACCAGTCGTCCTCGTCGGTGCGGGCGCCGTCCACGGTGACGGTGAAGCCGTCTCCGTCGGGGCGCGGGTAGTCCTGGCGGAAGCTGTTGACGAACTCCTCGGGACGCACGGTCGACGGGTCGGGCAGCCGTCCCTCGCCGAGGGTGCGGCGGGCGTAGCCGTAGGAGGCGGTGTCGACGTCCAGCGCGAAGGTCGACAGGTAGTCGGGTTCGGGCGCCATCTCGCGGGACTCCTGCTCGCCCTCGCGCTCACCGCCCTCGTACCGCCCTGGGCCGTCCATGGCGGGCCGGAGCACATCACCGGTGCGGCCGTGGTCGGCCGACGTGGCGCCCGTCCCGCCGTCCTCCCCGCTGCACCCGCTGAGCAGCAGACCGCTCACCGCGGTGAGCGCCAGCACTGCCCCGACCGGTCGTCGTGTCCCGTGCCACTTCATCCTGTGTACCCCCTGTGACGGTTGACGTCGTTTCACCGACTGTGACGTCGCAGTGGGCCGGAACGTGCGGTACGGGGTGTTGCAGGTGCGTCTCGAAGAGGGAACAGCGATGTCCCGGCGAGACCGGTCGGTGATCCTCCGTCGACCTGCGCGCGTCCCGCCGAAGGGAGCGGCCGGTGTGGTCCGGGGCGCGGGCCCCGGACCACACCGGCTGTGAACAGCGTTGCGTCTATGGGTAGTTCACCAGATTCGCCACGTTGCCGGCCGAGTCGGACGGACCGCCCCGGTCGTTGATCACGTGCCGGATGGTGCCGGTGCCGCCGAGGGAGACGGTCACCATGTTGCGGAAGCGCACACCGGGACGGTTCGGCGCCGCGAAGGCCCGCTCGGCGGTGACGCCGGGGTTCACGTTGAAGAAGCAGTAGCTGCCGAGCCCGTACGCCTCGTGGCTGGTCACGTGGTCGGCGACCTTGTAGGCGGCGTAGCCCTGCGTCGAACCGTCCATCCAGGCCGCCTGGTTCGGCGGGTCGTAGGGCATCTCGTTCTGGTAGAAGTACGTCCGGCCACCGTTGCCGTTCCAGACCGTCTGGTCCTTCTGGTAGTGCTCCACGAACAGGCCGTACATGGTCACGTCGTCGCCGTTGACGACGAGTCCGGTGTCGGCCGGGTTGGTGGTCCAGCCGATGCCGTTGCCGTGGTCACCGCGCCAGATCCACATGTGGTCGCCGATGACGTGGTCGCTGTTGACGACCAGGCTGGTGGTCGCCTTCCCCGCGTGCGCGCCGCCGACGCGGAAGTACACGTCGTGCAGCGAGGTCGGGTTCGCCGCGTGGTTCGCCGACGCCCCTTCGGGGCCGATCTCCACCAGCGTACGGGAGTTGGTGGTGCCCGCGTCGAAGAGGACGCCCGCGATCTTCACGCCGTCGACGTCGGCGACCGTCATGGCCGTGACCCCGTTGTCCGGGACGAACGTGGCGAGGCCCAGACCCAGCACCACGGTGTCGGGGCGGGTCACCTTGAGGGTCTGGTCCAGGTGGTAGACGCCCGGCGTGACCAGCAGGTTCTTGCCTGCCGCCAGGGCGGAGTTGATCTGGGCGGCGCTCGCCGTGCCCGGCTTCACGACGTAGAAGCTGTCCATGCCGAGCGAGGTGCCGGGCGTGTTGCCGTCCGCCCAGGTCGTCCCGGTGGAGTCGTCGCGCAGCGCGGGCACGAACACCCGGTAGGCGCCCGCCGCGTCGACGTAGAGGAAGGGCTTCTCCCGCACCTTCGGCGTCCGGTCGACGGTGGTGTACGGCGGCTGCGGGAAGGTGTTGGCCGGCACGCCGCGGCTGCCGACGAAGACCATGTTCCAGTTGGACCCGTTCCAGCTGCCCAGCTGGGAGTTGCGGGTCAGCCACTGCTGCTGGGAACCGGAGCGCACCTGGCCGTCGATCTTCGTGTCGGCCATGAAACCGCCGCTGGACCAGCCGCCGTCGCTGAGCTCCAGGTCGCCGCGCACATGCATGCGCCGGTATCCGGAGGCCTGCGACACCGCCCAGCGGTCCGTCCCGCCGGTCGGGTTCACCGACAGGTTCTCGGCGCCGCGCCAGAAGTTCTGCGTCGCGTTCTGCGGCGGGAACCAGTCCGCCTCGACGTGCACGGCGCCGTTGATGGTCACCGCGTCCGGCGACTGCCCGAGCCCCAGCACCTGCGTGTAGAAGCCGACGTTGACGTCGTTGCGGTACGTGCCCGGCTTGAAGAGGACGGCGTGGCGCTCGGTGCCGAACTGGTTGGTCTCCTGCTGCCGGAAGATCGAGTCCAGCCGGCTCTGCACGGCCGACGAGGACATCGACGGGTCGAAGACCGCCACGTTGGGACCGAGGTTCACGTCGCCGGGCGCGGTGCTCACCGGCGTGACCTGGAAGCGCTGCGCCGCCGTGCCGTTGCAGGCGTACTGCACCAGCTGGACGCCGTCGGCCGTCGAGGCGGACGGCACGTCGAGGCACTTGCCGCTGTGCCGGTTGACGAAGCGGTACGCGCCGCCGCCCTCGTCGACCGGCAGCCACTGCTGGTTGGCGCCGCCGCCGTACGTCCACAGGTGCACGGCCGCGTTGTCGGCCGCCGACACCTCGCTGACGTCCACGACCTGCCGCTCGTCGTTGCGGGTGGCGATGCGGACGTAACCGTCGGAGGTGGGGGTGAAGCCCCACTGCTGGGCCGTGGTGCCGTTGCAGGTGTACTGCTGGACGGCCGTGCCGTTGGCCGTTCCGGCGCCGCGGGCGTCCAGACACTTGCCGCTGCCGCTGCTCACCACCGTCGACCAGCCGGACGGAATTGCGGCGGCCGCCGCGTCGGCGGCGTCGGTGCCGGCGCGGGCCGACTGGGCGGCGACCAGCAAGGATGCGGCGGTGGCGGCGGCCGCGACGGTCGCGGTCCACCGGCGGCGGTCACGGAGCGTCGGGGGAGTGCCGGAGCGGCCACCGGGACGTGGTCGCGTGGATGCGGGCATCGTGTCTCCTGTTGTGTCATGCATATGACAGCTCAGCGCGCCGTCGCGGCCGTGCGACGAAGCGTCGGGTGGGGGAACAGGCAGGCGGAGCGGTACGCGGGCCGGCGGACGTGGCGAGCGCTTACTTCACTCCGTGATTTAAGGAGTGACGGAAAAGACTGTCAAGGGTTTGGTCCAGTCCAAAGGGGAAGGCGTGAGGGTCCCCCCGCCGCTCACACCGTTCCGGTGTCCAGGGCGGCGTCGGGGCGACGGTGCGCCGTCAGGTGCTCGGGCCGCACCCGCTCCCCGTCGGTGGTCACGAACGCCAGGCGCGCCGCTGTGCCGGAGTCCGCCAGTGCGAACTGCGGAGATGTCCCCTCGGGGTGCGGCCGGTGGGTGCGCCCCCAGGAGGCCAGGGCCGCGATGACCGTGGTCAGGCCGCGTCCCGCCTCCGTCAGCACGTACTCCGTGCGGGCCCGCTCCCCGGGCTGCTGGTAGCCGCGCCGCTCCATCAGGCCCTCGTCCACCAGGGACGCCAGGCGCTTGGTGAGGATGTTCGGCGCGATCCCCAGGGCGTCCCGGAACTCCTGGAAGCGGGTCGAGCCCGCCAGCATCGCCTCGCGCACGATCAGCAGCGTCCAGGCGTCGCCGAGCACCTCGAGGCTCCGCGCGATGGAGCAGGTCGAGTCCTTGCCGAGCGTCTTGGCCATACGGCCAGTGTACCGATGAGTTGCAAAACAATATCCAGGCGCTCTAGGTTTCTAAGAGCAACTCAGCAGGGCGGGAGTCCGCCCCTTCCTTCGTCACTACCCGGCTCCTCTCGGCATGCCACATCCCTCATCTCCCTCATCAACCTCGACCCCTGGAGGCCCTGTGCCATCCCTCGGCACCCGCGGCAGTTTCCGCGCGGCCGGCGCCGTCGTGGCCATCGCGCTGTGGACCAGCGCCTGCCCGACCATGACCTACCCGCTCTACCAGGCCGAATGGGGCATCTCGACGACCACCGTCACCTGGATCTTCGCGGCCTATCCGCTCACCCTGATCCCGGTACTGCTCCTGCTCGGTCATCTCGCCGACCACCTCGGCACCCGCCTGACCATGCTGCTCGGCCTCGTGGCGCAGCTGCTCGGCGTCCTGCTGTTCGCGGTGGCGGGCGGGGTGGCGTGGCTGCTGGCAGGACGGGTCCTGATGGGTCTCGGTGTCGGGCTGTCCATAGGTCCGGCCAGCCTCGCCATGGTCGAGCACAGCGCACCCGGCCGGGAGAAGCGGGCCGGTGCCGTCAGCACCGCCGTGTCGGCCCTCGGCATCGGCCTCGCCATGACGGTCGGCGGCGCCCTCACCGAGTACGCGCCCTTCCCCCTCCACCTCGGCTTCTTCGTCCTGGCCGGTGCCATAGCGGCCGTCGCCTGCCTCGTGGCGTGCATGCCACGGCACACCCCGCACCCGGCAGCCGGCTCCCGGCGGCGCACGCGCACCATCACCGTCCCGCGCGGCAGCCGGACGGTGTTCGTCGCGGGGGCGATCGCCTTCGCCTCGTCCTTCCTGATCGGCGCGATCGTCCTGCCGCTCGGCGCGAAGATCGCCCAGCAACTCGCGGGCTCCACCAACGCGCTGGTCACCGGCGCCCTGCTGGCCGTCTTCGCCGGCTGCATCACGCTCTTCGCGCTCCTCGGGCGCAACCTGCACGTCCGGCCGCTCGTGCTGCTCGGCGCCGGAGGGTCCGTCGCGGCCGTGTGGCTCTACGTCCTCACCGGCGCCACCCACTCGCTGCTGCTGTTCTTCCTCGCGTCGGCCGTCGCCGGAGCCGCCTACGCCTTCGACTTCGCCGGCGGGCTCACGGTGCTCAGCCGGTTCGCCCCCGCTCCGCACCGGGCGGGCATGGTGTCCGGCGGCTACCTCGTCGGCTACGCCGCCCAGGGCGTCGGGGCGCCGGCCCTCGGCGCCGTGGTGACCGCGCACGGACTGATGGCCGGCCTGGTGACCGGCGCCGCCGTGTTCGGCGCCTTCTTCGTCCTCGTCGCGGTCGTCGGCCTCGTGGTGCTGACGCCGGTGCACCGGGCCGACCGCGAGGCCGCACGCCCCCGGCCCGCACCGGGCCGGGGGGCGGCCCCTACGGAACCGGTCCGGGCCGCGGAATGACACCGCGCCGCCCGTCCCGCGGTGGGGGCGGGACGGACGGCGCGGCCGGCAGGGCGCTACGGATTCACGCAACCGATCGTGCCCACGGGGAAGTTGTTGCCCGTCGACGTGGCGGTGAAGCCGAACGTGGTGCTTCCGTCGGGATTGATCACGCGGTTGTGGGCCGCGTTCCGCACCGTCACCGTGCCGTCCGACCCGGTGCTGAGGGTGCCGTTCCAGGCGCTGCCGATCGTGGTGCCCTGACCGGGCTTCCACTGCACGGCCCAGCCGTTGAGCGCCGAGGTGCCGTGGTTCATCACCTCGACGGACCCCTGGAAACCGCCGTTCCAGGAGTTCACGACCTCGTACGTCGCCATGCACTCACCCGTGTGCGGCGGGTCGTCGCTCGGGTCGGGGGTCGGGTCCGTGCCGGGGTCCGGGTTCGTGCCCGAGCCGCGGATGCCGGTCACCTCGCCGTTGCCGCCGTCGAAGACGACGTCGGAGCAGGAGAAGAAGTTCTCCTGGCTGTCCGAACGCACCCACTGCATGAAGATCAGCGCGTCACCGGAGCGGCCGGAGGGCAGCTGCAGGTTCCAGTAGTAGTGGCCCCCGTTGGCGCCCGGGGAGCCCTGCTGGGGCGGGTCGGTCACGGTCTGGATCAGCTGCAGGTCGTTCCAGCCCAGCGCGGACGTGGGCGACCAGCCGGGCTTGGTGATGTAGACCCGGAAGTCACCCGGGTGAGCGGCCCAGTTGCTGTACTGCACCTTGACCGTCGCCCCGGACGTCAGGTGCGTGCGGGGCCAGTCGGAGCGGGCCGCGTTGTAGGCGGAGAAGTCGTACGGTGACCGGTCACCGGCACTGCACAGCTTCCCGTCCGGCACGTAACCCTGGCCGCGCCCGCCCGCGTTGGAGTCCAGCACGGCGAACCAGTTGTACAGGGCGGACGCGCCGCTCTGGCTCAGGGCGGCCTTGCAGGCGGGGTTGGTCGGGTCGAGCGCGCCGGTGCCGGTGACGGCGTCCAGCTGACAGAGGTAGGTGCGCGAGCCGGGCATCATCGCCACGCCGTGCGCCTGGGCGTCGTTCTGCCAGAGGAAACTGAGTCCGAGCCCTCCGAGGAGGGTCGCCAGTACCGCTGCCAGAGAGACCAGTCTGCTTCTCAGAGCCATGGAGTCTCCTGTCCCGATGCTGAGTTCTTCATGGGCGGTGCGAGGGGTGGAAAAGAGGAGGGTGAATTGGGTGTGGAACCCCCGCCCGGCCGGGGAGGGCGCCGACCGGCCGGGCGGGGGCTGGGGGGGGGCGGGGCCGTCCCGCGGCGGAACGGGTTCCGGCCGGGCGGCCGGTGCGTGAACACCGGCCGCCGGCGCGGCCGTTCTCGTGGTGCGGGAAGGTCACGGGCGGCGGTGTGCGGCTCCCACCGGTCCGCCTCGTGCTCGGTCGCCGGGGCCCGCCCTGTCGGCGCAGGGAGGGAAGAGCGGGCCCCGGCGCGAGGAGTCACGGCGGGGTACGGCCCGCCGTGCGCCTCACGCGGTCCGGCAGGCGGTGCCGTTCAGCCGGAACGCGTCGGGCTGTGCGAAGGTGCCGCTGTAGCTGCCCTGGAAGCCGAAGCTCTGGCTGCTGCCGGCGGCGATCCGGTTGTTGCCGGCCGGTGCGGTCGCCGTGACGGCGCCCGAGGAGGGGGAGACGGACGCGTTCCAGGCGTTCACGACGCTCTGTCCCGAGGGCAGCGTGAAGCCGAGCTGCCAGCCGTCCACGGGAGCCGAACCGTTGTTGGTGACGGTGACGTTCGCGGTGAACCCGCCCGGCCAGACGTTCGTCGCGTACGACACCGTGCAGGCGGCCGGGGTGCCCGGCTCGCCGGGACCGTTCGGGTCGCCCGAGCCGCCGGTGTTGACGCTGGAGGAGAAGGAGTTCACTGCCAGGCCGGCGCCGTTCTGCCAGGGCTCGAAACCGGCCTGGATGCTCGTAAGGTTCCAGTCGTCGCCCGCCAGTCCGCGGGCGACGGTCGCCCGGACGAAGTCCATCACGTCGAAGCTCCAGCTGCTGATCGCGGACGGCGCGACGAACGACAGCACGTCGTTGGTGCCGTTGCCGCCGGACCAGACCTGCCAGGTGCGCCCGGCCACGGTGGCCGTGCCGACCTGCGAGCCGATCGGCTGGATGGGGCCCACCTTGTTGAGCCAGATCATGATCTCGGTCCGGTTCACCCCGTCGGTACGGGGCGTCGGGTCCAGCCAGATGTCGTACGAGGCGTTGTACACGGCGTTGTCGACGTAGCCGTACGAGATGCTGGAGGGGGCGCTGGAGATGCCGCTGACGCGCGCGGGGAGGGCGGTTCCCGGCGAACAGTTGGTGTAGTGGCAGCCGTTGAACACCGACGGGTACGACTTCGGCGCGCCGTTCGTCGGCACCGAGCCGTCGGCCTGGGCGAGGCGGAAGCCGTTGTCCGTGGCGGTGACGCACTGCGTGGCGCCGGTGCCCCAGCGGTTGTTCTGTACGACGTAGCGGCCCTGGATGACCGTCGATCCGAACTCCTCGCAGACCGTGGTGTCCGCCTGGGCCGGCGCGGTCGCGGTCAGCAGTGCCGCGAGCGCGGCGAGAGCGGTGAGCAGCGCGGCCGACACGGCGCGCAGCGTGCGGGGTTGGTGCCGTAACCGTGGCATGTGGGGGACCTCTCCGGGAAAGGTGTGCGGGTTACCGGCGGGAGCGCTCCCGCCTCCCCATTGATGGGAGCGCTCCCAATGGTGTTCCGGGAGGGGACTGTAGAAGGCGCCCATGTCCCTGACAACCCTGCGCGCAACACCCCGTCGAATGTCTTTCGAAAGCGCAGGTCAGAGCGTTGATCAACTAGGGCTCGGGAGGACCGGGAGCGCTCCCGAAACATTCGACGGAGGGCGTACCGGCCGGCCCCGGGTCGCGTCGTTCCCCCGAACCTTGCCCGGCCGGGGCCTACCGCGGCCCGGCCCGGCTCGCCCCCCGGTCCGCCGGGGACGCGGCCGGCGGAGCGTGGGGAGGCACGGACCGGGCGTCGAGAGCGACTTGGGCAACCGGCACCGTGCATGAGCGGGTGCCTCGCCCGGAACGGTCCCGCACCGGTCCGCCGTTTCACCGGCCGGCAGCCCCCGAAGCCGATGTCGCAGTCGCAGTCCTAGTCGCAGCCGTAGTCGCAGCCCAGCCCGGCTGGCCGGCCGATGCCGACGTCCGCAGTGCCACGGACCGAGGCCGGCACTCAGGCGGAGCCGCGCAGTACCAGTTCCGTGCGGAGGATGACGTGGCGCCAGGCCACCGCCGGTTCCTCCATCTCCTCCAGGAGCAGCCGCACCATGGTGCGCCCGATCTCCTCCAGCGGCTGGCGCACCGTCGTCAGCCGCGGATCGGTGTGCTGCGCGAGCGGGAAGTCGTCGAAGCCGATCACCGCGACGTCGTCCGGCACCCGCCGCCCCGCCGCGCGCAGCGCGCCCAGCGCGCCCGCCGCCATGGTGTCGGACGCGGCGAACACCCCGTCGATCTCCGGCGCCCGCTCGATGAGTTCGGCCATCGCGCGGTACCCGCTGTCCCCGGTGAAGTCACCCTCGGCGGTCCAGGACGCCTTCCCCTCGACGCCCGCCCGCTCCAGCGCCTCCCGGTACCCGCGCAGCCGGCACTGGGCCACGTACATGTCGGACGGCCCGGTGATGGTGGCGACCGCACGGCGGCCGGTGTCCAGAAGGTGGGTCACGGCGCTGCGGGCCCCGCCGACGTTGTCCGCGTCGACGTAGGTGACGCCCTCGTCGCTGGAGCGCCGTCCCAGCAGGACGGTGGGCAGGCCGACTTCGGCCAGCATGTCGGGCAGCGCGTCCTCGGCGTGCACGGACATCAGCATCACGCCGTCGACCCGGCCGCCGCGCGCGTACTCCACGAGGCGCTGCCGCTCGGCGTCCGTGCGCACCAGGGTGAGCAGCAGCTGCACCTCGGTCTCGGCCAGCGCGTCCCCGACGGACCGTACGATCTCCGAGAAGAAGGGTTCACCGAACTGCCGCCAGTCCGGCTCCGTCATGACCAGCGCGACCGCGTCGGCACGCCGGCCGGCCAGCGTACGGGCCGCCAGGTTGGGGACGTAGCCCAGTTCCGCGATGGCGCGCTGCACGGCGCGCCGTGTCGTGTCCTTCACGCCCGCCGCGTTGTTGATGACGCGGGAGACGGTGCCCCGCCCCACACCGGCGAGCGCGGCCACCTCCTCGAGCGTCGGTGTCCCCGGACGCCGCCTGAGCATGCCCACCCCCACGAGATCACCTGATCCTACGGCCCCAGTCATGCCCGTATCGACCGTTCCCGCAACCCGCATGCGGCGCCGGCTGTTCGCATTCCGCACAGGCCGTCCCGGCGGACGTGACCGGACCCTGGACAGCGGCCCCGCTCCGTGCTGTCATCCCGACTGGGCCTTACAACGTTATACACACGCTCCGCACACCGACGGCGGGCCACCGCCCGTCCGCCCCGTCCTCCCACCCCCACCCCCCACCGACCCAGGACGTCGAACAGGAGCCCACGCATGCCCGTCACCAGACGCACCCTCCTAGGAGCCGGAGCCCTGGGGCTCGGCGCCGCCGCACTCGGCGGCCCCCTCACCCCCACCGCCGCAGCCGCCTCCCCCCGGTCGTCCGCCTTCCCGCCACCCGCCGCGGCTCCGCTCCCGGACGCCTTCCGCAGACTGCCCGCCGGCAGTGTCACCCCACGCGGCTGGCTGGCCGGACAACTGCGGCTCCAGCTCGACGGACTGTGCGGCCGGTACGAGGAGATCTCCCACTTCCTCGACTTCGACACCACCGGCTGGGTGCACCCCGAGCGCCCCGGCTGGGAGGAACTCCCTTACTGGCTGCGCGGCTACGTGCCGCTCGCCGTGGCCACCGGTGACCGGACCGCACTGGCCCGCGCACGCCGGTGGATCGACGCGGTCCTCGCCACACAGCAGCCCGACGGCTTCTTCGGGCCGCGCGCCCTGCGCACCTCGCTGGGCGGCGGCCCGGACTTCTGGCCTTTCCTGCCGTTGCTCCAAGCCCTGCGAACGCACGAGGAGTTCACGGGCGACGAACGCGTCCTGCCCTTCCTGCTGCGCTTCCTGCGGTACATGAACGCCCAGGGGCCTGGCGCCTTCGACACCAGCTGGATCTCCTACCGCTGGGGCGACGGACTGGACATCGCCGTCTGGCTGTACCGCCGCACCGGGGAGCCCTTCCTGCTGGACCTGGCCGCGAAGATGCACACCCTGGGCGCGGACTGGACGGGCGCGACGCCCTCACGGCACAACGTCAACATCGCCCAGGGCTTCCGCGAACCGGCCCAGTACGCCCAGGTGACGGGCTCGGCCGAACTCACCCGCGCCACCTACCGCGCCTACGACACCGTCATGGCGGAGTACGGGAGGTTCCCGGGCGGCGGCATGGCGGGCGACGAGAACTACCGGCCAGGCTTCACTGACCCCCGGCAGGGCTTCGAGACCTGCGGCGTCGTCGAGTTCATGGCCTCCCACGAACTGCTCACCCGCATCACCGGGGACCCCGTGTGGGCGGACCGCTGCGAGGACCTGGCGTTCAACATGCTCCCCGCGTCCCTCGACCCGCAGGGCAGGGCGATCCACTACATCACCAGCGCCAACGGTGTGGATCTGGACGACAGGACGAAGACGCAGGGCCAGTTCCAGAACGGCTTCGCCATGCAGGCCTTCCACGCCGGTGTCGACCAGTACCGCTGCTGCCCCCACAACTACGGCATGGGCTGGCCGTACTTCACCGAGGAACTGTGGCTGACCGGCGACGACGGCGGCCTGACCGCCGCGATGTACGCGCCGTGCACGGTCCGCGCGAGGGTCGCGGGTGGCACCACCGTCACCGTCACCGAGGACACCGGCTACCCCTTCACCGACACCGTCCGGCTCACCGTGTCCACCCCGCGCCCGGTCCGCTTCCCGCTCCGCCTGCGCGTGCCCGGCTGGTGCTCCGCGCCCGAACTACGGGTCGCCGGACGGCCGGTGACCGCGCCCGGCGGACCGGGCTGGGCGCACGTGACCCGCACCTGGCACGACGGCGACGTGGTCACGCTCCGCCTGCCGCAACGCACCGAGGTGCGCCGGCTGCCGGATCAGCACGGCGCCGTGGGCGTCCAGCACGGACCACTCACCTACTCCCTCAAGATCGGTGAGCGGTACGACCGTTACGCGGGCGACGACACCTTCCCCGCCTACGAGGTGCACGCCACCTCATCCTGGAACTACGGCCTGACTCCCACCCCCCGGCCGGAGGTGACCCGGACCGCCGGGACCGTCCCCGACAACCCCTTCACGCACGCCACCACCCCCGTCCGCATCACCGCCGACGCACGGCGCATCGCGGAGTGGACCGCCGACGACGAGCACGTCGTCTCCCCCCTCCAGGACGGCCCCGCCCGCAGCGAGGCACCGGTGGAGCGGGTCACGCTGATCCCGATGGGCGCGGCACGGCTGCGGATCACGGCCTTCCCCACGGCGTCCCCGGACGGGCGGCCCTGGACGCCCGAGCCGCCGTTCCGCCGCATCGAGAACCGGCACAGCGGCAAGGTCCTCGCCGTGGACGGCATGTCGACCGAGAACAGCGCCCGCGTGGTGCAGTTCGCCGACACCCGCACCGGCGACCACGCCTGGCAGCTGATCGACCGGGGCGAGGGCTGGTACCTGATCCGCAACGGTCACAGCGGCAAGGTGCTGGGTGTCGACGGGATGTCCACCGCGGACAGCGCGCGGGTCGTGCAGTACGAGGACAACGGGACCGCCGACCACCTGTGGACGCTGCTGGACGACGGGGACGGCTGGTACCGCATCCGCAACCGGCACAGCGGCAAGGTGCTGGGTGTCGACGGGATGTCCACCGCCGACAGCGCGCAGGTCGTCCAGTTCACCGACAACGGCACGGCCGATCACCTGTGGCGCTTCCGGTGAGTTGCTGAAGTCCGGCCGAGGCGGTCGGCGCGGCCGGACCGGCGGGCGTGGGTCGTTCTGCGGGAGCGCCGGGGCGCCGGGCGCCGGGGTGTCCGGGAGGAATCAGGAACGGCCCGGCGCCACGCCGCCCCGCGCCCGCCCGGCACCCGCACGCAGCCCGCCCCCGCGCGCCGCCCGTGCCCGGAGCACCAGGTCCGCCGCCGCTTCCTCCCACCCGGGCCGGGTGAACGCGAAGCCGGCCTCCCGCAGCCGTCCGGGGACCACCCGGCGGCTCTTGAGCAGCAGTTCGGTGTCCGAGCGCAGCGCGAGCGCCCCCAGCTCGGCCATCCAGCGGGTGGCGGGCAGGCCCACCGGAACGCCCCAGGCGGCCCGCAGCACCCGCATGAACTCGCGCTGGGGGAGCGGGCCGGGAGCCGCGAGGTTCACCGGCCCCTCCAGGTCCTCCCGTGCGACGAGGAACTCCACCGCCCGCACGAAGTCCTCGTCGTGGATCCACGACACGTACTGCGCACCGCCCGCGACCGGACCGCCCAGCCCCAGCCGGGCCAGCCGCAGCAACATGTCGAACACCCCGCCCCGGTCCGGGCTCATCACCATCGCCGCACGCAGAGCCACCTTCCGCGTCGCGGGCGTCCGCGCCTCGGCCTGCGTCCGCTCCCAGTTCCTGGCGATCTCGACGCTGTACGCCCAGTAGTCCGGAACGCCGTTCTCCGATCCGCCGACGAGCCCGGTGGCCTCGTCGTTCGCCGCGTCGAAGCGGTGTGCGTAGACGGTCGCGGTGCTCATCTGCAGCCACACCCGCGGCGGCCGGCGGGCCGCCGCGATCGCCTCGCCCACCACGCGCGTCGAAGTGACGCGGGAGTCCATCATGGCGCGCAGGTTCTCCGGGGTGTACCGGCAGGACACACTGCGGCCCGCGAGATTGACGACGACGTCCGAGCCGTCGATCTCCTCGGCCCACGGGCCGAGCGTCGCGCCGTCCCAGCCCACGTCCCGCGGGCGCTCCGGGCGCCTGGTCAGGACGACCACCTCGTGCCCGGCCGCGCTCAACGCACGGTCCAGGACCGTGCCCACCTGTCCGGTGCCCCCGGGCAGAACGATCTTCATGGGAACCTCCGGCCTCTCGCTTGCCCGCACTCTATCCCGGTTTTTTGAACGCGTTCAACAGTGGGGTGCCGAGTGGCTCGGAGGGGCCTTCGAGGCCGGTGTGCGCGGTGAGGGCGGTGCGTGAAGGGTGGTGCGTGAGGTCTGTGCGGTCAGGCCGCCTGCGTGGCGATCTGGATCAGGTTGCCGCAGGTGTCGTCGAAGACGGCGGTGGTGACGGGGCCCATGCTCAGCGGCTCCTGGGTGAAACGGACCCCGAGCCCGCGCAGGCGCTCGTACTCCGCCCGCACGTCGTCCACGGCGAACACGGCCAGCGGGATGCCGTCCTCGACCAGGGCGTCGCGGTACGGCTTGACCGCGGGGTGTCCGGCAGGTTCGAGGAGGAGTTCGGTGCCGTCCGGGTCCTGGGGTGAGACGACGGTGAGCCACCGGTCCTTCTCGCCCAGTGGGACGTCGTGCTTCTTCACGAAGCCGAGGATGTCGGTGTAGAAGCGCTCGGCCTTCGCCTGGTCGTCGACGAAGACGCTGGTCAGGTGGATCTTCACGAGGGGTCCTCCGGTGCCTGGGTGGTGGGGCCGAGCCAGCGCTCGGTGATCTGCCGCAGTGGCGTGACGTCGAGGTCGTGGAACTTGTAGCGGCCCTCGCGCCGGGTCCTGACGAGGCCGGCGGCCTCCAGGACGGCGAGGTGCTGGGACACGGCCTGGCGTGAGATGCCGAGCCCGTGCTTCATGCTCAGGCGCCCGCAGATCTCGAACAGGGTCTGCCCGGACTTCTCCGTGAGCTCGTCGAGGATCGTACGGCGGGTGCCGTCCGCCAGGGCTTTGAAGAGGTCGTCGTCGGCCACACCCCCACTATAGGCAAGTGTTCACTTGCCTATCAATGCGAACGTCACCCCCGATGCCGACGGGAAAGGGCCCCGCACCACGGTGAGGGTGGTGCGGAGCCCTGGGCCCGGCGGCGGACGGCGGCGGTGTCGGGCCCGCGCGACGACGCGTGCGGCTACTCCCGGCCCGAGGACGCGGGACCCCGGCGGACGAGTGACGACAGGGACAGCGCACCCGGCCCGAAGAAGACCAGCAGCAGGAAACCCCAGCAGAACAGCGCCGGCGACAGGCCGCCGTTCTGCAGGGGGAACAGGCCGTCCGGCTGGTGCTCGGTGAAGTAGGCGAAGGCCATGGCACCCGAGCTGAGGAAGGCGGCACCACGGGTGAGGATCCCGAGCAGGACGAGGACGCCGCAGACCAGTTCGATCACCCCCGCGTACCAGAACGGCCAGTCGCCGGCGGGCGTGGCCTTCCGGTCCAGCACGCCGAAGAGGGTGGCCGCGCCCTCACTGGTGAACAGCAGCCCGATGACGATGCGGAACAGACCCAGGACCAGGGACTGATGGCGGTCGAGCCGGTCGGTGATGCCCATGGTGGCGAAACTCCTTGCAGTGGCCGGTGCGCGAGGGAAGGGAAGGGGCCGGCCCGGAGGCCGTCCGCCCTCCATCAACGTGCGCGCCGGTCACGCCGTTCAGCCGTTTCCGCCCACGTAGGACACGGGTTGGCAACAGTCGCGTGGGCGACGGGTGCCAGACTCGACCACCATGAGCGACAGGACTTCCGGACAGGAACGGCCCGCAGGCCGGAGTACGGCACCCGTCACCACGACGACGGGGCGGACGCGGCTCGTGGCGGCCGCGGCGGCGCTGGTGACCGTCGGCGCGGGGCTGGGCCTGAGGGCGGTGGCGACGGGGGACGTGGCCAAGTACGGCGGCGACGCGCTGTACACGCTGCTGATCCTCATCCTCGTCGTCCTGCTGGCCCCGCGCACGACCCCGGCGCGGGCCGCGGGAATCGCGCTGGCGGTGAGCTGGGCGGTGGAACTGCTCCAGCTCACCGGCCTGCCCGCGGACCTGTCCGCCCGCAGCACCGCGGCGCGCCTGGTCCTCGGTTCCACGTTCAACGCACCGGACCTGTTCTGGTACGCGATCGGCGCGGCCGCCGGCTGGCTCGCCGCGCACGCACTGGCCGGCCGTCGGCGAACCAGGTGGGTCGCGCGGTCACATGTCGCCGGCGACCTCGGTGAGCGGGGCGACACCGTTGCCTGACGGCGTGTTTCAGGCCCGTCGGCCGTCCCGCAGCCGGAGGTGTCCGCCCGGGAAGCGGGTGCGGAAGCCGCGGTCGTGGGACACGGCCACCACCGCGCCCGGGTAGGCCGCGAGCGCCGCCTCCAGGTCCTCGACGAGGTCGAGCGCCACATGGTTGGTCGGCTCGTCGAGCACCAGCAGGTCGGCCGGCCGGGTCACCAGCCGGGCGATCTGCAGCCGCCGTTGCTGTCCCGCCGACAGCGCCGCGACCGGCACGCACAGGTCCTCCTCGCGGAACAGCCCCAGCGACAGCAGCGTTTCGCGGTGTTCCTCGGGCGCGCCTGGCCGCCGCGCGGCGAAAGCGGCGAGCAGCGGGAGCCGGCCGGAGCGGACGGGCAGCTCCTGGGGCAGGTAGCCGATGCCGTCCGGGCGGCGCACCACTCCCGCGTCCGGCTCCAGATCGCCCGCCAGGACCCGCAGCAGCGTCGACTTCCCGGCCCCGTTCTCACCCGTGACCAGCAGCCGCTGCCCGGCCCCGACGGACAACAACCCGTCCAGCCACAGCCGTTCACCGACGCATACCTCTTCCAGCTCCGCGAGCACCGTGTCGGAGGGAGGCCGCTCACCCGCCGTGGCCGGAGCGGCCGTGAACCGCAGCGGTTCGGGCGGCGCGGGCACCGGCGTACGCCGCAGCCGGGCCAGCCGCTCGCGCACCGCCCGCACCTGCCCGCCCAGCTTGGCCTCGTGCGAGCGGCGGTGCTTGCCGAAACCCTGCCGTGGGTCCCCGCCCGTGCCGGCCAGCCGACGCCCCGCGGTCTCCAGCAACTCCTCGGCGTGGGCCACCTCTTCCCGCCACTCCGCGTGCTCCTGCCCGGCGCGGCGGCGCGCGGCCGCCTTCGCCGCCCGGTAGCCGGCCCAGCCGTCGCCGTACCGGCGCACCGTGCGGGTGTCCCGGTCGACCTCCAGGATCGTCGTGGCGACCCGCTCGATGAACGGCCGGTCGTGGGTGACGGCCACGACGGTGCCGCGGTGTGTTCGCAGACGCTCCTCCAGCCAGTGCACCGCGGTCGCGTCGAGGTGGTTCGTCGGCTCGTCCAGCAGCAGCAGTTCCGGATCCGCGGCCAGCACGCAGGCGAGCGCCAGCCGGGACTGCTCGCCGCCGGAGAGCGAGCCGAGCAGCCGGTCACGGGTGACGCCGGCCAGCCCCAGCCCGTGCATCGCGGCGTCCACCCGGGAGTCCGCCCGGTACCCGTCGCGCTGCTCGAATGCGGTCAACAGGTCGCCGTAGGCGGCGAGGTCGGCATCCGATGCCTCGCCGAGACGCTCCTCCGCCGCGCGCAGACGGAGCTCCAGGGCGCGCAACGGGGCGAGGGCCCGGTCGACCGCTTCCCGCACGGTGCGGCCCGGGTCGAGCTCGGCGGTCTGGGTGAGGTGGCCGGTGCCGCCGGGGAAGCGGACGGTGATCTCCCCGTCGTCCGGTTCCTCGGCCCCGGCGAGGAGCCGCAGCAGGGTGGACTTCCCGGCGCCGTTCTCCCCGATGACGGCCGCCCGCTCGCCGGGGCGGACGGTGAAGGAGATCTGGTCGAGGACGGTGCGTGGGCCGTAGGACTTGGTGACGTCCTTGGCGGACAGCTGCGCCGCGCGGGCGGGTGCGACGGTGTGGGCGCGTTCGCGCATGAGACTTTCCCTGAGGTGAGACGTGTCGGTGGGCGGGAAGGGCGGCGTCGGCCGCGCCCGGACTCAGAGAAAGAAGAAGTGGCGCATGCCTCCCACTCTAACAAGACGAGTCGTCTCGTCTCTAGCTGTTTCCGTCGGCCCTGCGCCGACGGTGCGCCGCCGCTTTGGCGTTGTTGCCGCAGCGCCGCATCGAGCACCACTGGCGGGACCGGCCCGCGGCCGGATCGAGGTAGAGCATCCGGCACGTCTCCGACGCGCACATGCCCAGCCGCTTCCTGCGGGACGCGTCGGACACCAGCCCGATCAGGTCCCGGGCGACCACCGACAGCAGGGCGTCCTCGGTGAGCAGCAGGCTGTCCGGCGCCGGACACACCCCCTCCGGCCCCCACTCCAGCCGCGCGACCGGTGGCACGAGGGCGGCCAGCTCGTTGACCAGGGCGATCGACGCGGGGGAGGGGCGGTGCCCGTCCAGCACCGACGAGGCGATGTCGAACGCCGCGTCCCGCAGGGCGTGCAGCGAACGCAGCAGCGCTTCCCCCGTACACCCGGGGGCCGGGGCCAGTCCCACCCCGTGGCACCACGCGGCCAGCCGCTCGACGTCCCCCATCCGCTCCACCGGACCGGCGGGCCTGCGTCCCACGGTCGCCACGAGATTCAGCGACAGCGTTCCGGCGTCGAACCGGAGCTCCCGCACCCGGGCGGTGACTCTCGTACGCGGTGCTTGCGGCACGGCTCCCATGACGGAATAGTAACCTCTGAAACGGTTATCAAGGGAGACGGGTGGCCATGCGTATCGCGGTTGTCGGAGCGGGTGGGGTCGGGGGCTACTTCGGGGCGCGACTGGCCGCCGCGGGACACGAGGTGACCTTCGTGGCCAGGGGGCGTCATCTGGAGGCCGTGCGCGGCTCCGGGCTGCTGGTCCGCAGCCCTCTGGGGGACGTCCGTACCTCGCCGGGCTCCGTGGTGGGGGCGGCGACGGAGCTGGACTCCGCGGACCTGGTCGTCGTCGCCGTGAAGCTCTGGGACACCGAGGACGTCGCCCGTCAGCTGGCCGCGTCGAAGCTGGCCGGCACTCCGGTGCTGTCGCTGCAGAACGGCGTGCACAAGGACGCCGTCCTCGGCCGCCACCTGCCGCCGGAGTCCCTGCTCGGCGGCGCCTGCTTCATCTCCGCCTTCATCGAGGAACCGGGGGTCGTCCGGCACAACGGCTCCCTGCAGCGCATGGTCTTCGGCGCCCGCCGGCCCGGACAGGACTCCGTCGCACGCCAGTTGCTCGAAGCCTGCGTCGACGCGGGCATCGACGCCGAGCTCAGCGCCGACGTCGACCGTGTGATCTGGGAGAAGTTCGTCTTCCTCGTCGGCCTGTCCGCCACCACCACGGCCGTGCGGCAGCCCCTCGGTGTCGTCCGCTCCGACGAGCGGTCGCGCGTGCTGCTGCGGGAGGTCATGGAGGAGGTCGTGGCCGTCGCACGGGCGTCGGGGGTGGCGCTCGCCGACGACTTCGTCGAGCGGCAGCTCGCCTTCTGCGACACCCTCCCCGCGGACATGACGTCCTCCATGCACAACGACCTCGAACACGGCCACCGACTCGAACTGCCGTGGCTCAGCGGGGGAGTGGCCGACCTCGCCGCCGACCTCGGCGTCCCGGCACCCCGCAACCGCACGGTCACCGACGTGCTGTCCCCGTACGTCCTCGGCAAGCCGTCCGACGCGTGACCGCCCGTCGGTCCGTGGTGGGATCGCAGGCAGGCCGTCCGCCGCTCATCCGGCCGCCGCGCGGTTGCGGCGGACGGACGACCAGAAGGCCGCGCCGATGAGGGTGACACCGATCAGCCCGGTCACGATGTCGTTGATCTCGTACCGGATGCTGACCAGCAGGACCAGGGCCAGCGCGCCGATCGCGTAGTGCGCGCCGTGCTCCAGGTACACGTAGTCGTCCAGCGTGCCCTGCCGCACCAGATATACGGTGAGCGACCGGACGTACATGGCGCCGATGCCCAGGCCGAGCGCCATCAGCACGATGTCGTTGGTGACGGCGAAGGCGCCGATGACGCCGTCGAAGGAGAAGGACGCGTCCAGCACTTCGAGGTAGAGGAACGTGAAGAAGGCCGCCCGGCCCGCCAGGGCGACCACCGGACGGCCCCCGCCTCCGTCGCCCGCCTGAGCCGCGTCCTCGTCACCCTCCTCCTTGGCCAGCCGGCCCTCGAAGAAGCCCGACAGCCCGTGCACGACCAGATAGGTGATCAGTCCCGCGACACCTGAGATCAGCACCGTCTGCGCCTTGTCGGCGTGGCTGCCGCCGTGCTGATGGGCATGGGTCGCGAAGGTCATGGACGTCACCAGCAGCACGACCAGGGCCACGCAGACCGACAGCAGGTCGACCCTGCTGAGCTTCGCCAGGGGCCTCTCCACCGGGCCGAGCCACTTGATCTCCCGGTCCTCCAGGATGAAGTCGAGGAAGATCATGAGCAGGAACACGCCGCCGAACGCCGCGATCGACGGGTGCGCGTCGGTGACCAGTTCCTGATAGCGGTCCTTGTCGGTGAGCGCCAGATGGACCGCCCGGTGCGGCGCCAGCCGCGCGCTCACCGACACGATGAGCACGGGGAACAGCAGCCGCATGCCGAAGACGGCGATCAGGATGCCGATCGTGAGGAAGATCCGCTGCCAGAAGGCGTTGAGCTTGCGGAGGATGCCCGCGTTGATCACCGCGTTGTCGAAGGACAACGAGATCTCCAGCACGGCGAGGATGGCGACGATCCCGAGCGCCGCCCAGCCGTCGTACAGCACCCCGCCCGCCAGGCCGACAGCCGTCACGGCGAAGGCCCAGCGGAATGTCCTCAGCAGCACGCGGCACGCTCCCTTCTCCCCCGCCACACCACGGACGACGGATTCGGCTCCAGTGCCCCCTTCGCGGACGTCCGTAACGCGGACACCCCGGACTTCCGCCGATCACCGGCACATCGTCACCCCCACCAGGGCCCCGCACGTTCAGCCGGCGTCGGCGGACCCGGCGTACGACGTCCGGACGGCACGCAGGGTCCGCCGCGGCCGGGCGGGGGATCCGGCGCACGCCAAGATCCGCCCGGGGACACATCAGGGAGGCCAGGGGAGTACACCCCGGGCCTCCCTCGAAAGACGCCGTGCGGGTCAGCGCCCCCTGCGGCGCGCCAGTCGGCGGAACGCGCGGGCGCTGCCCGTGGGCGTGGGCAGACGGCCCGCCACCGCGTCGTCCAGCAGGGAACCGACCGTCTCGGTGGCACACACCCGGTTGGCGCCGATCCCGCCCGAGGCGCCCCGCTTGACCCAGCCGACGACGTACGTGCCCGGTCTGCCGGTCACCCTGCCCCGCTCGTTCGGCACGGTCCCGGAGGCCTCGTCGAACGGCAGCCCCGCGAGGGGCACCCCGCGGTGACCGACCGCCCGCAGGGCCAGGCCGGCCGGTATCTCCGCCTCACCGCTGTCGCCGGAGACACGCACGGCGCGGACCGCCTCGTCCCCGCACACCTCCGCGGGCGCGGAGAGGAAACGGAAGACGATGCGCCGCCGGCCGTCCGGGTTCGGGGACAGGGACCAGTCGACGGCCTCCCGCGGCATGCCCTCCAGCACCGCGGCCTTGTCGTGCGGTGCCGCCGCGTCGATCGCCGCGTCGACACGCGGATCGTGGTCGTCGACCAGCAGCTCCACGCCGGGCAGGTGCTTCAGGGCACGCAACTCGCTGCGGGTGTACGCCGCGTGCTCCGGACCGCGCCGCCCGAGCACCACCACCTCGCGCACCTTGCTGCGGCGCAGCTCGGCCAGTGCGTGGGGAGCGATCGCGGTCCCGGCGAGGGACCGCGGGTCGGACACCAGCAGCCGTGCGGCGTCGAGTGCCACGTTGCCGTTGCCGACCACGACGACCCGTGCCGCCGACAGCGTGAACGCGTCCGGGGCAAGGTCGGGGTGCCCGTTGCACCAGGCGACGAACTCGGTCGCGGACACACTGCCCGGCAGGTCCTCACCAGGAACTCCGAGCCGCCGGGCCTCCGTCGCGCCGACGGCGTAGATCACCGCGTCGTGGTGGGCGGCGAGTTCGTCCGCCGAGACGTCGGTGCCCACCTCCAGACCCAGGCACAGGCGGACCCGGGGATGCGTGTGGAAGCGGGCGAAGCTCTCGCCGACCTTCTTGGTGGCCGGGTGGTCCGGCGCCACCCCGTACCGCACCAGTCCGCCCGCCACCGGCAGCCGGTCGACCAGCGTGACCTCGGCGCGCGTGTGCAGCAGCAGGTCCCTCGCCGCGTACATCCCGGCCGGGCCGGTGCCGACGACCGCGACCCGCAGCGGCCCGAAGTCCGGCGGCAGCACCCGGTCGAACGACGGCGCCCCCCAGTCGTGGAAGACCGGACCCCGGCCGGTCCCCTCCTCCTCGGGGACGGGGCGGGCGTCCTCGCCCTCGAAGTACGCCGCGTTGATCCGCGCGTACTCCCGCTGCCCGCCGGTCAGCCGCTCGACGGGGTGGATGGCGTCCACCGGGCAGGCGTCCGCACAGGCACCGCAGTCGATGCAGGTCCTGGGGTCGATGTGCAGCATCTCCGTGCTGCCGAAGGCGCGTTCCTCCGGCGTGGGACGGATGCAGTTGACCGGGCAGACCGACACACAGGTGGCGTCGTTGCAGCAGGTCTGGGTGATCGCGAAGGCCATGGTCGTCCGCTCCGCTGAGGGCCCGGTGGGGGCAGGCTGTACGTGGTCAGATGAGGTGGGCGCGCCGGTAGAAGAACAGCGCGGGCCGGGTGAGCAGTCCGACGGAGGAGAGGAACTCCATCAGGCCCGAACAGCTCGCCCGGACCATGGACTTGTGGTGTTCGTTGGCCTGGGCCTCGCGCAGCGCGCGCTTCTCGTCCAGGCCGGCGTTCGCGTACACCTCGCGGTTCACCATGCTGGTGACGATGACGTACGCGGAGATCGCGATCATCACCGCGTGGATCCGGCGCCGCACGCGCCCGGCCCGGGCGAGGTGCTTGCGGGTCTCCTCGCGGGCGAACATCATGTGCCGCGATTCCTCGACGACATGGATGTTGTTGATGGTGCGCACGAACGGCACGACCCGCTCGTCGCGCATCCAGTCGCGCTGCATGACGTCGAGGACCTCCTCGGCGACCAGGATGGCCGCGTAGGCGGCCTCGCCGAAGGCGGTGGTCTTGAAGAGCCGCCCGAGCTCCACGGCGATCCTGCGCGGGCGGTAGGCCGGCGCGCCGAGCTTCTTGGCGCCGCGGGCGAACATGATCGAGTGCCGGCACTCGTCGGCTATCTCGGTGAGCGCCCACTGGAAGGTGTCGTCCGTGGGGTCCTTGGAGTAGATGTCCCGCAGGATCATCTGCTGCAGGATCATCTCGAACCATATGCCGGTGCAGGCGACGGACGCCGCCTCCTGCCGGGTCAGCTCCTTGCGCTGCGCGTCGGACATCTCGTCCCAGTACGCGGTGCCGTAGAGCGTGCTCCACTCCGGGCTGGCCCCGTGGAAGTCCTTGTCCAGCGGGGTGTCCCAGTCGACCTCGGTGAGCGGGTCGTAGGAGAGCTGCGCGGACGAGTCGAGCAGCCGACGGGCCACGTCGTCGTCCGCGGGCTGATCCGGGTGCTGTGCCCGGGAGGTGGTGAGAGCCATGCCGGGGCCTCCTCGAGTCGAGTCCGTACGCCATTACCACGGGTAACCCGCCCGCTTGCTGACGAACTGTATAGCAACACGCCCCGGGTTCCCAGCCCTCGGGGGCGCCCGCGAGACACGGCACACGGCACCGGCACGGGCTCCCGTCGGTATGGGCGGGGAGCGCGCGTGCGGTGCGCACGGATTCATTAGGACATGTCGCTCGGCCAGGGCTGCCTACGGGGCGACCTGGGCGGGCTCGCGCGGCCCGGTGAAGGCGCTGTGCCGGCGGAAGGGGCGGGCCTTGCTGACCGCCTGGAGGAGATTGGCCAGGGCGAGAGCCGTCCACAGCGCCGAAAGGGCCACCACCAGCGGCAGGAGCCGCGAGATCTGCGGCCGCAGACCCACGTCCTGGGTGAACAGAGGGACGACCTGTGAGCCGAGGACGACGACCGCCACGGCGAGGAACCCCACCACGGACAGGGCGATCCCCGTCCCCGCCCGGACACTGCGCCGGACACTCCTGCGGTCGTGCTCCGTCGCGTACCCCGAGACCAGGGGGACGGTGGCCTGGCCCACCGCGACGGCGGCCGTGAAGATCAGGTTGACCAGGGAGATCCCGACGCTGTGCACCGCGGCGCTGTCCGTCCCGACCCTGGCCGCCGCGAAGGTCAGGACACCCATGACGGCGGACTTGACGAGCACCGTGCCGGCCGGCGGAATGCCGACGGCGCACAAGGCCCGGATCTGCCGCACGTCGGGCCGGCCCGGACGCGACGCGAGCCCTTCGAGCTCCGGGCAGCGGCGGACGGCCAACTGGCTGGCGCAGGCGCTGATCACAGGGAGCGCCGTCGCCGCCACCCCCGCCCACGTCCCGCGGACGGCCGGGCCGCTTCCTTCCTTGCTCACCGGTCGCAGGCCACGCCCGTCACAGCCCGGCGACCTTGCTGCTCGCCGAGATCTCGTAGACCAGGGTGACCGTACGTCGGCCGCCCGGTGGGAGCGGGACGTCCCAGCGGGCGATGCCGTCCGGGTCCACCGCGGCCGGCACGGGGGAGCAGGCGTCCTCGCGCAGCCGCACCTCGACCGCCGAGACCTCCGACACCGGGATCCGTTCCCGGACGGCGACCACCCTGTCGTCCCGTTCGTCCGGGGCGGAGAAGCGGGACAGGTGCAGACGGACGGTCCGGGTGAGCACGGTGCGCTGGGTGAGGCCCGTGGTGTCGCGGGTCTCCTCCGTCTCCCGTACGACACGGTGGTCGTCGCGGCTGCCGAAGGCCAGCTCCACGGGCGCCCCGGGGGCGGTGAAGTCCAGCGTGCCGCGCCCCACGAAGCCGCTGCCCCGGATCAGGTCCACCGGGCCGGCCAGCAGCGCGTGCCCGGACCGGTTGTCGCACCGCACCACCTGGGTGACCAGCGGGGACAGCTCCGGCGCGCAGGCGTACTCACTGCGCGCGGTGGTGGTGAAGGAAGACACCGGCACGCGGTGCGCGCGGCCGTCGGCGGGCACCGAGACCGGGGCGGGCGCGTGCAGGACGCGTACCTCCCCGCCGTCGTCCACGCCTGGCAGCCCCCGCACGGGGACCGGCCCGAGCTCCGCGACCTCCTCCTCCCGCAGGTCCACCCGGACCGTGCGGCGCTCCTCGGCGGTGCGGTCCTGCAGGGTCAGCCGGTCCTCACCGAGGCGTGGCGGTTCCGTGGCCGCGGAGGAGCGGGCCGTGGACAGGGTCAGCCGTACGCCGGACCAGTCCTCGCCCGTGCGCTGCCAGACGATCGCCTCCGTGGCCAGGGTGAGGTCGTCCCCGTCGAGCACGGCCCGGTACGCGGGCCGCCACAGTGCGCACGGCGTGAGATGACTCAACCGCAGTCCGGCCCGGCCCGCGGCGGACGACTCGACGGTCAGCTCGACATGGCCGACCAGCTCGGCGGGCTCCGTCTCGGCCAGGGCGAGCGCCTGCTCCGCCTCTGCCATCTCGCCGGACACGGCCGTCAGCCGCGCCTCCGCCTCGCGCAGTTCCTCGGCCCGCGTCTCCCGTTCCTGGTCGACCCGGTCCAGTTCCCGTGACCAGCGGTCGCGTTCGGTCTCGCCGAAGCCCGCGCCCTCACCGATCTCCCGCAGCAGATCCGCGGCGAGCCGGCCGAGCGCGTCCCCGCGCGCCCGCAGCCGGTCGCGCCGCTGCTCCAGCTTCAGCCGCTCCTCCTTCAGGGCGGCGGCACGCCGGCGCAGCGGGGAGTCGCCGTCGGCGGGCCCCGGACCGCGCGGCGTCCACGCGCGCACGATCCGCGTGTCGAGGACCGTCACCGGGAAGTCGGCCGTCAGCTCCGCGTGCGAGGTCCGGTCGACGGCCAGGGCGCTGACGGGTCCGAGCCGCAACCGCTGTGTACCGGCGCGCAGTTCGAGCGTCGCCGTGCGCTCCACGTGCGCACGGTCCTCCGTGCAGGTGACGGCGGTGACGGGAAGGGGGATGGGGGCGAGCGGCTCCGATGACGTGGACATCTGTGTCAGCTCCTGCGGTTGCCGCCGGTCAGGGCCTTGCCGGCCGGGATCCTGATCTCATGGCCGCCGTCGAGGACGGCCGTACCGCCGGGCGGCAGGTCGACCCGCCAGATCCGGGTGCCCGGGGCGTGCCGTTCCGGGCCGGCGGTGTCCTCGGGCACCGTCCAGTCGGCCCGTTCCTCGATCCGTACGTCCGCCTCCGAGGTGACCGGCACGCGCTCGCGCACCTCCACGCGGACGGGCACCGGGAGCCGGTTGGCCAGCTCCACGTGGACGCGGTGGTCCAGCACGGTGACGTTGTTGCGCAGGCCCGCGGTCGACTCGGTGAGATGCGTCCGGCGGGTGACGCCGATGGCCTCGGCCGGCCCCAGCCCCAGCCGGCGCAGACCGCCCGGAGCGAGGGTCGGCAGCGCGGCGGTCAGCTGGTACTCCCCGTCGACGCTCACCTCGACCGGGCCGGCCAGCAGCGCCTGGTCCGTCGCGTTGGACAGCACCAGCGTCGCGTACACGGTCTGCTCCACCGCCGGCACACACACGTACTCGGTGTGCAGGCCGACCGGGATCTCGCCGACGGTGACGGTGTGCCAGGTGCCGTCCGAGGGGATGTCTGCGGGGGCCGCCGCGTCGTAGCGGTGGTCGAACGAACCCGCGGACTCGCGGGGCCGGACGGCGTGGCCGGGCAGCGGCAGCGCGGCCGGCTTCTCGGCGCGGCGGCGGTACTCGGCGGTCACCGGGTCGAAGCCCGGGCCGGGGAAGAGCCGGCCCCGGCGGTCCACCGGTTCGTCCGGACCGCTCAACACGAGAGCCGTGTAGTCGAGTTCGGCGTCGTCCGGCTGGGGCGGGCCCGGTACGGGCGGGGGCGGGGGAGCGGCCGGGGCCGCACCGGCGGCCGGCGGTGCGGGCGCCTTGGGCGCCGCTGCCGCGCGGGCGGCGGAGGGCCCCGCGCCGGGACGCGCCCGCCCACGCGGCCGGTTCGGGGCGGCGGACTGGGCGTAATCGGCGAAGCCCAGGGGAGCGGCGCCGTACGCGGCGCCGGGGGCGGGCAGCGCGGAGGGCGCCGGAGGCGGCGGGGGAGGCGGGGAAGGCGCGTCGTACGCGGCACCCACCGCCATGGCGCCCGTCGGGAGTTCGGTCCGCGGTCCGGGACCCGCCGTGTCGTACCCGGAGAACAAGTCGGTGAGCCCCGCCGGTGGTTCACGCCAGCCGGACGGCGCGGGGGCGGGCTGGCTGCGTCCGATGCGGACCGACCGCAGCCGGGGCAGGTCGGTACGGCGGCGCAGGTCGGCCGTGGCGAAGGCGACGCGCACGCCGGTCCAGTCCTCGCCGCTGCGCTGGGCGACCGAGGCGCGCAGCACCAGCCGCCCGCCGTCCTCGCCCTGACGGTGGGCCAGACGGTACGTCGGCACCCACACGGCGCCGGGAACGCCGTACTCGATCTCCACCTCCACCTCGGACTCGCCCTGCTCCTCGCCGGCGCCGGCCAGCGTCAGTACGGCGCGGTACGAGGAGGCGACCCCTGACCGCGGGGCGTCGGTGCCGGCCCGGTCCAGCCGGTCGTGGGCGACGTCGACCTCGTGGCCGGCGCGCCGCAGTTCCTCCTCCAGCTCGCGAAGCGTCGCGTGCAGACCGGTCAGGCGCTCGTCGACGAAGTCGGCCAGCTCCAGCCAGGCGTCCACCGGGGTGCGGCGGTGCGGATCGTCCCGCTTGCGGCCGGGCGGGACCGGGCGCAGGCCGGCGACCTCCTCGATCCGCTTCAACTGCCGGTCACGACGGGCCTCCACGGCCTTGTACGCGTCCACCAGCCGGTCGACCTCACGCCGGGCCTCGTCGACCGCGTCCGCGTCGACGACCTCCGCCTCGGCCTCCGCCCGCGCCTCGGTGACCCGGACGCCCGGCGCGGAGAGGACGCGGGCGCGCACCGAGTGGGGGTCCAGCGAGCGCGGCAGTCCCGTCACCCGGACCCGGCCGTCCGCCGGGACGGTGCCACGGGCGACGCGGCGGCAGAGCGCGCCCTGCGCGTAGACCACCACAGATTCCAGTGCCGACGCCCATGTCGGTGCCGTGCCAGCCGTCATGTCTTCCCCCGAGCAGCCGTGTCCGTGCCGAGGGCAGCCTACGCCGTGACGGTCCGCACCGGATCACCAGACAAGACACCAGTAGGTGCCGTGGTGGCCGATGCCGATCCGGCTCTCCCACGGCACCAGCGCCGGGTCGGGCCGGCCCACGGCGGACATCGTGCAGGCCGGGTCGCCGACCGTCCCAGCGGCGGCCATGCGCTGCGCGGCGGCCGTCGCCGCGGGGGAGGTGTACCACCTGGTGGTCACTTGCGCGTGCGTACCGGACGGCTCGGGCTTCGGCGTCGCGGGCGGCTTGGGCTCGGGTGTGGCGGTGGATGTCTTGGGGGGCTTCGGCGGCGTGGACGTGGAGGTGGCTGTGGACGCGGGTGCCTTGGTCGGCTCGGCGGTGGGCGCGGTGGGCGCGGTGGTGCGGGTCGGCGCGGGCGGCGCGGTTGTCGGGGTCGGCTTCGGTTCCGGCGTCCGGGCGGTGGCGGAGGGCGGCAGGTGCGGCCCGGGAGAGGCGGCCGGCGGAAGCGCCGGGGCGGGCGGCTTGGGCACGCGCGTCCGCGACCCGGGTGGCGGGGGGATGCGCGGTCCCGGCTGCGTCGCCCCCGGGGGCACCGCCGGTGCGGTGCGGGGGACCTGCGGGGTGCCCGCGTCGGCCCCGCCGGTCGCTGCGGGCGGCTGCGGCGCCGGAACCTGACCGGACGGCGCGGCCTCGGACGGGGGCCGCTCCTCCTGAGGTGCCGGTGGCCGGCTGCCCGCGCCGCCGTCCGGAACGGCCGGCCCGGTCCCCGTGCCCTGGTCCGGGGCGCCCGGCGACGCGGTCCGCCCCTGACCCGGCGGCACCGGCCCCGGCGGCACCGGCCCCGGCGGCACCGGCCCCGGCGTCGAACCGCGGCTCGGTTCGGCCGGCCGGCCGGGGCGGGACGCAGTCGGCACGGGCGCCCTGGTGCCCGTGGGCGTCGGTTCCGCCGTGCCCGACGGAGAGGTCTCGGACGTCAGCGTCGGCAGCGGGCCCAGGGTCGGCAGGGTCAGATCGTGCGAGGCGGACGGCGTGGGACTGGGCGTGCCGTCGTCCTGCGCCACCCACGCCCACACACCGGCGCCGCCCAGGAGCAGCACAGCGGCACCGCCGGCGATCCACGGGGCGCGCCGGGGCGGGCGTCGGTGACGGTTCATGGACCCACTGTGCTACGCGCCCCGACAGGCCGCCTGTCGCATCGTCCGCCTGCTGTGCCACCTGTCCGGTCAGTGCGCTCGTCCGGGTGACGGACCCCGTTCCCCGGTCGCCGCCCAGGGCCCCACCCGGCAGGGTGCGCCGCCCGCGCCCTTACCTCTCAGGTCATCGACCCGGCCCCCGTCCAAGTGCCACGATCACCGCGTACCCGACCGACGCACCCCGCGCGTCACCCGCACCGACGCACCGTGGAGGACACCATGCCCGCCTACGCCATCGCCCACCTGCGCCCGGCCGCCCCGCACCCCGACATCGCGGAGTACATCGAGCGCATCCCCGCCACGTTCGAGCCGTTCGGAGGCCGCTTCCTGGTGCACGTCACCCAGCACGAGGTGAAGGAGGGCACCTGGCCCGGGAGCCTGGTGGTGATCGGCTTCCCGGGCATCGACCAGGCACGGCAGTGGTGGGACTCGCCCGCCTACCGGGAGATAGCGCCGCTGCGCTCCCGGCACATCGAGGGCGACATCGTCCTCGTCGACGGCGTCCCCGACGGCTACGACCCCACCGCCACCGCGGACGCCATGCGGAGGGAACTCGCCGCCGCCGACTGATCTCCGCCCGCACTCACCGGTTACCGCCGGAGCCGAGCCCGGCGGCGGCGGGATCCCGCCGCCTGGGCAGGTCCTGCACGTCCGGTTACCGTGGGAATGACCCCTTTGTCCGGGGCCCTTCCCCGGAGCACCTGGGAGTGGGAGAGAGACCATGAGTAATCAGTTCGAGGTCGTCGTGGACATCGACCGGCCCATAGAGGACGTCTTCGGCTATCTCGCCGACGGCCGGCACGACCCCGAGTTCAGCCCGCGCGTCCTGACGATCGAGAAGAGCCCGGACGGCGACACCCATGTGGGCACCGTGTTCCACAGCACCGTCAAGGACGCCGGAATGCGTTCCCAACGGGATTTCGAAATCAGCGAGTTGACCGCGCCCACTCGGTTGCGCTGGCATGAGGTGTCGCACAACTCCATCACCGCGAAGGAGGGCGGGTACGACCTCGAGCCCACGGCGGACGGCGGGACCCGGCTGCGCCTGTTCAACGTGCTCGAAGGACACGGCGTGGGAAAGCTGCTGCTCCCGCTGGCGGCCGGTGCGTCCCGCAAGGACGCCCCCGCCTTCGGCCGCCGTATCAAGGAAGCCGTCGAATCCTCCACCTGACCGACTGGCCCACCGTGACCCGCCGGGGAGTCATGTGTCCGGCGGATCTCGGACCGGGGTCAGGAGCCGTCCGAGACCAGCACCCAGACGGCCATCATCAGCAGGAACGTGAACACCGCCAGGGCCGGGAGCCCGAGGATCGCGGTGACCACACCCCAGCGGGTCCGGCCCTGCGGCGCCTCCGCTCCGTCCGGCCCCGCCATGTCGCCCTGTGTCGCAGCCACGAACTCACCTCTCGCATAAGGGAATGAGAGGCAGGCTAGACCAAGCGGGGCCCGCCCGGAGGGCGGACGCCTCCTACTCCGACCGGCGTAAGGAGCCGTCGGCCGGCATGCCGACACACCCTTCGGTGACGTAACAGTGGGCGTATGACATCGAGACGAAACGCCTCTCAGGTCACCGGGCGCCGTGCGCGCGGATTCCGCGCGGGGGCCGCCGTGATGGTTCTGGCCGCCGCGACCGCCCTCGGCACGGCCTCGGAGGCGGCCGCCTCCGTGGCGGGCCGCTCCGGACCGGACTGGGACGCCATCGCCCGGTGCGAGTCGGGCGGCAACTGGAAGGCCAACACGGGCAACGGCCACTACGGCGGTCTGCAGTTCTCGCAGTCCAGCTGGGTCGCGGCCGGCGGGCTCAAGTATGCCTCGCGCGCGGACCTGGCCACCCGCAAGGAACAGATCGCCGTGGCCGAACGTCTCGCCGAGCTGCAGGGGATGTCGGCCTGGACGTGCGCGTACGCGGGACGCTAGGCGTCCCCTCCCGAGGTGGAGCGCCGTCGTCCCTCGCCCGACACCCGACGCCGTGACCGGCCGCGAAACACCCTCGCCGGACGCCGGCGTCCCGGTGCGGGTGCCGGCCGCCCGGCGAGGTGGCGTTCCGCGGTCGAGGTGGCGTTCGTGCGGGTGAGGTGGTTCAGCCGACCGGCAGGCCCGGCCCCGTCAGTGCCTTGGCGTTCTGAGCGGCCGTCAGCCTGCGGACGAACAGCACGGCCAGCACGGCTGCGCCGATGTCGAGGAGCGATCCGGTGATCAGCCACCCCGTGGCGTCATGGACCGCCTGGGGGCTCCCGGCGTCGTCGTACCGCTGGCTCGCCAGACGGTCGAACAGTTTCGACGCGATCCACACCCCCCACCAGGAGTTGAGCAGGCTCTGATGGCGCACCGTGCCGCTGTAGGGGTTGGGCTCGCCGGCCCGCAGCACGTCGAGGGCGATGCCGCGCGGGATCCACAGGTTGGCGAACGGGATGAACCAGCCGCCGATCGCCCAGCCCGCCGACCGGCGCTGCGTGTCGGGAGCGAACACCTCCGCGTTCTGGCGCACCCGGTGGAACCAGATGATGAACACCGTGGCCGTCGCCAGCATTGCCAGCAGGTAGAACATGCTGGTGCCGGCCATCGCGGTATCGGCCCGGTCGACGGCCGTCAGGTCGACGTCCCCGGCGCCGGAGGTGATCCGGTCCATCTGTGACCGCATGAAGAACGCCGCCGCCATGTTCAGCACGTCGGCGAGTATCACCACGCCGAGCAGCGCGGTCACGGCGTGCGAGAGACCCACGGGCGAGCGCAGGAACGGACCGGACACAGGCATCGGCGCCATGGGCATGGGTGGATGAGCCATGGAGGACCCCCCTGAAAAGGTGATGGAAATGTGGCGCACCCTCCCCAGGACGCCACGCGACGATCACAAACGAGTGATCAGCTTCCGAACCTTATCCCCACACCCGTGCCGCGTGTCCATGACTATTCCCGCAGGTCCCGTCCCCGGTGCCGTCGACGAGGGGACGCTTGAGTCTCCCCCGGGGAGAGGGTCCAGGGTGGCGGACATGAACGACACCGATCTCGAAGGGCGCGTCGCCGTGGTGGCCGGCGGCAGCAAGGGCACCGGACTGGCGACCGCGCGGCGGCTGCGGCAGGCGGGCGCGAAGGTCGTCACCATCGCCCGTACGGCACCCCGGGCGGGCGACGCGATATTCGTCCAGGGCGACCTGGGGACCGCCGAGGGCGTGGCCGCGTCGGCCGCCAAGGTCACCGAACGCGTCGGCGCCCCGGACGTCCTCGTCCACATCGTGGGCGGATCCGACGCACCGGCCGGAGGCTACGCGGCCCTCGACGACGCGTTGTGGGCACGGGAGCTGGAACTCAACCTGCTGTCCGCCGTCCGGCTCGACCGCGCCCTGCTTCCCGGCATGGTGGCCCGCGGCTCCGGCGCCGTCGTGCACGTGACCTCCATCCAACGCCGGATGCCGCTGCACGACTCGACCCTGGCGTACGCGGCGGCCAAGGCCGCCCTCACCACGTACAGCAAGGGACTCGCCAACGAAGTGGCGCCGGCGGGGGTGCGGGTCAACTCGGTCGCCCCGGGCTTCATCCGCACCGACGGCGCCGAGGGCATGCTCACCCGCCGCATGAAGGAGGGCGGCATCAGCCGCGAGGCCGCCCTCGACGAGCTGATGCGCGTCCTCGGCGGCATCCCGCTCGGGCAGCCCGCCGAGCCCGAGGAGGTCGCCGAGGTGATCGCCTTCCTGGTCTCGGACCGGGCTGCGGCGGTGGCCGGCGCCGAGTACACCGTCGACGGCGGCACCGTCCGCGCCGTCTGAGCCATGCACACCGCACCGGCCCCGCGGCTCCGCACCGCACGGCCGGCGGACATCGGAGAGAGAACCATGCAGACCGACCACACCCACCGCACGGGCGCCGAGGCGCCGAGCCGCCCCACCGAGGAGGCTCGTGCCTTCGTCGCGGAGTACGTCGCCGCGGCCAGCGCCGGCGACCGCGAGCGCCACCTCGCCCTCTTCGACGACAATGTCGTCGTACGCGACGAGGGCCGCACCCGCCGCGGGCTCGCCGAGGTCGCTCGCTGGCGCGACCAGGTGCCGCCCGTGGAGTACGACGTCCGTGAGGTGACCGGCACGGCCGCCGCCTGCCGCGCCCTCGCGGACGTGTCGGGGGACTTCCCCGGCAGCCCCGTGACGCTCCACTTCACCTTCGAACGCGACGCACGGGGCAGGATCACCCGGCTGGAGATCACGCCCTGACCACGTACCTAGGGGGTGTCGTTCGGATCAGGTCGGCTCCGAGCCGCGGTGCCTTGTGGCCGGACCCCGCGTCCCCCGGCGTGATCCGAACGGCACCCCCAGCTCCCCCGGGACCGGCCCGCACGGAGGCCGGTCCCGGGGGAGGCCCGCACACGACGACACCGGCCACCGGGGCGGACAGGAGGAGGACTCCATGACGGAGCGTCTGACGATCGGGGAGTTCTCCCGCATCACCCACCTGAGCATTCGCACGCTGCGCCGCTACCACGAGCAGGACCTGCTGGTTCCCGCCGAGGTCGACCCCGTGACCGGCTACCGCTACTACGCGCCCGCCCAGGTACGGCCCGCCCAGACCGTCCGGCGGTTCCGCGACCTCGACCTCCCGCTGGCGGACCTGCGGCGCTTCCTGGCGGCGGAGGAGGAGGCCGACCGGGGTGACGAGGCGGACCGTGACACGGCCCGGCAGGTCGTGGCCGCCCATCTGCGCCGCCTGGAGGACCGGCTCGGCCGCACCCAGCGAGCCGTCGAAGCCCTCCGAGAGCTCCTCGACCCCGGCGCCGAGCGGACGGTGACCCTGGAGGTCCTCCCGCCGCAGCGCGTGTACGCGGTGTCCCTCGACGTCCCCGAGGGGGCCGGCCTGGACTGGTACGACGCGGCGATGCGCGACCTCGACGCGGCCGCCGGACACCGCCCGGTGCTGCCGCCCGGGGGCCGTTACGCACACGAACTGTTCACCGAGGGGCACGGTCACGCCACCGTCTACCTCCCCGCAGAGGCGCCGCTGCCCCCGGACGCACCGGACACCGTGCGTGAACTCCTCCTGCCCGGCCGGACCGCCGCCGTCGCGACCCACCAGGGCCCGCACGACGACCTCGACCTCACCTACGGCGCCGTGGGCTCCTACGCCGCCCGCCACGGTCTTCGCTCACGGGACCTCGTCGAAGAGGTGTACCTGGTCGGCCCCCGCGACACCGACCAGCCCGAACGCTGGCGCACCCTCGTCGCCTGGCTCACCGCCCCCGACGGCGACTGACCCCGTCCGATATCCGCTTGCACACCGCATGTCGCCCGGGCCACCGTTCGTCGGGAAACCGATCACGACGACCAGGAAGGAAGGCACCGCCGATCATGCAGACGCGCGACGTCGACCAGGAACTCGTGGCGGCCGCGACCGCTGTCGCGCGCACCCGCTGCCGGGGCGACAACCACACCATGGCCGCGGCGGCCCGCGCCGCGGACGGCCGGATCATCACGGCGGTGAACGCCTACCACTTCACCGGAGGTCCCTGCGCGGAACTCGTCCTCATCGGCACGGCCGCCGCTCAGGGCGCCTACGACCTCAGGGCGATCGTCGCCGTGGGCGACAGGGACCGGGGCGTCGTGCCACCCTGCGGCCGCTGCCGCCAGGTCCTGCTCGACTACTTCCCGCACCTCGACGTCATCGTCGGTCCGGGCACCCACCCCCGCACCGTCCCTGTCACCGACCTCCTGCCGGAGACCTACATCTGGGCCGACCACCAACTCGACGCCCCGTAGCCCGCCGACGAAGGCGAACGCCAGGAGTTTCCCGCATGGGGCCGGGTTTCCCGCACGGGAAAGGGCAGGAGGGTCAGAGCCGTTCGCGTACCCACTCCGGGTCGGGGTTGACGTACCCCCGACCGTCCGTCAGGACCACGGTCGGCACCGTCTCGTTCCCGTCCGCGAAGGAACGCACGACCGCCGCACCGGCCGGGTCGCGCCAGATGTCGACCCAGTGTGCCCGGCGGGCGTCCCGGCCCAGACGGAACCGCAGTCGCCTGCAGTAGCGGCACCCCGGCCGCCAGTAGACGACGGGCCGGCCGTCCAGCTCGCTGCGGCGCTGCGCCTCCAGCGCGCCGGACGGTTTCGGGAAGACAAGGGACGAGTTCACCGCCGCGAACGCCACGAACGCCAGTATGACCAACACCGCCCCGCCCTCGTTCCGGTCGGCGTGCAGCCCGGCCGCGGCGGCGACGCCGGCGACCACGAACAGCAACGGCAGGACCCAGCCCCGCATCATGACGTCCTCCCCGGACCTACGACGACTCGCGCACGACCAGCTCCGTGGGGAGCGTGATCTGCCGACGAGGGGCGTCGTTCAACGTGATGTCGGTGAGGATACGTGCCATCGTGCGGCCGAGCTCCTCCACGGGCTGACGCACCGTGGTCAGCGGGGGATTGGTGTGCCGGGCCAGCACCGAGTCCTCGAAGCCCACCACGGCGACGTCGTCCGGCACACGGCGCTTCTGGCGGCGCAATTCGGCCAGGGCACCCACCGCCATGAGGTCGGAGGCGGCGAAGACGGCGTCCAGGTCCGGCGCGCGTTCAAGAAGCAAACGCATGGCCCGGCCGCCGCTGTCCTCGGAGAAGTCCCCTGTTTCGAGCAGCAGTTCGTCCGCAGGGACGCCTGCCTCCTGGTGCGCGGCGCGCCACCCCGCGAGGCGGGCGCGGCCCACGTCCATGTCCTGCGGGCCGCTGATCGTGGCGATCCTGCGCCTGCCGCTGCCGAGCAGATGCCGTACGGCCTCGGCTGCGCCTGCGGCGTTGTCGGAGTTGACGTAGCTGAGCTGTTCGCCCGTGTCGCGGCGGCCCGCGAGCACGGTGGGCAGGCCCATCTCCTCCAGGATGCCGGGCAGCCGGTCCTCGGAGTGGACGGAGACCAGCAGCACGCCGTCCACCCGGCGGGTGGCCACCGACTCGGTGAGCTGGTCGCGTTCGGCCTGGTCACGCACCAGCATGAGCTGCAGCTGGGTGCCGCTCTCGGCGAGTGCGCCGCTCACCCCCCGGATGAGCGCGGCGAAGAACGGCTCCGAACCGAGCCGGCTCTCCGATTCCGGGATGACCAGGGCAACGGCGTTGGTGCGGTTGGTGACCAGGCCGCGGGCGACCGAGTTGGGGACGTAGTTCAGTTCTTTGATCGCCGCCAGGACCCTGGCCCGCGCGTCGGCGCTGACCAGATCCGAACCGTTGACGACACGGGAGACCGTGGTGCGACCCACGCCGGCGCGGGCGGCGACGGTTTTGATCGTGGGACGGCGGTTGCCGGTCATGCACTCCCCCCTCGGCGGCCGCGGCGGCGTTCTCTGCCGCGGAGGTGACCTGCGGCAATTCTTGCAGACGTCCGCGTCGGCACAGCACCCCCAGGGTCCGGAAGGCGAACGCGCGGGCCACTTCGCATGCGGAAGTTGCTTTCAAGTTATTGACAGATTGCGCCGCTGCTACGAGTCTTCGTTGCGCGGTGGGAACGTGCCCACCCAGAGTTGGGCACGTTCCCACTCGATTCAGAGCCGCTGTAGTCATCGCAGAACTCGTCACTCCGATGTGTCAGCGCCGTCGCTAGGAGGAGATCCATGGGCACTCTCGGTTCGATGCGCAGGAAGGCGGTGGCGTCAGCCGCGGCCGTCGGCGCGCTCGCGCTCGTCGTCGGCTGCAGCGGCGACGGCGACTCGGTCACCGGTGGCAGCAAGGACGGCGACAAGGTCACCATCACCATGGGCCTGTTCGGCGTCATGGGAATCAAGGAGACCGGTCTCCTCGAGGAGTACGAGAAGCAGAACCCCGGCGTCACGATCAAGGCCGAGATAGCCGGTGACGAGCAGACCTACTACACCGCGCTGCAGACCAAGCTCGCCGCCGGCAAGGGCCTGAAGGACATCCAGGGCATCGAGATCGGCCGGGCCAAGGAGATCACCGAGACCCGGGCGAAGATGTTCGCCGACTTCAAGGGCGTGGCGGGCACCGACCACTTCCTGCCCTGGAAGCAGTCGCAGATCACCACCCAGGACGGCAAGGTGCTGGGCCTCGGCACCGACATCGGCCCGATGGCCGTCTGTTACCGCAAGGACTACTTCGAGAAGGCCGGCCTGCCCACCGACCGCGAGCAGGTCGCCAAGCTGTGGGAAGGCGACTGGAAGAAGTACGTCGAGGTCGGCCGCACCTTCAAGAAGAACTACAAGGGCGGTGACGTCGCCTACACGGACTCGGCCAGCGGCCTGTTCAACGCCATGGTCTACGGCTACCCCGAGCAGTACTACAACGAGCAGGGCGACCTGATCTACGAGACGAACCCGGCCGTCAAGGAGGCCTGGGAGCTGGCGTCGGACGCGGCCGAGGAGGATCTGACCGCCAAGCTGCGCCAGTTCCAGCCCGGCTGGGACCCCGGTCTGTCCAACGGTACCTTCGCCACCGCCGTGTGCCCCGCCTGGATGCTGAGCCACATCAGCGAGAAGGCCGGTGACGCCAACAAGGGCAAGTGGGACGTGGCCCGCGCGCCCAAGGGCGCCAACTGGGGCGGTTCCTTCCTCGGCGTGATCGAGGAGAGCCCGGTGAAGGAGGAGGCCCAGAAGCTCGTCGCCTGGCTGACCGCGCCCGAGCAGCAGGCCCGCATCTTCAAGGACCTCGGCAACATCCCGTCCTCGCAGAAGGCCCTCGAGGACCCGACCGTGAAGGCCGTGAAGAACGACTACTTCAGCGGCGCGCCGCTCGGTGAGATCTTCGGCGCCGCGGCGCAGGAGATCCCGGACAAGCAGGTCCTCGGCCGCAAGGACGGCACCATCAAGGACACCTTCTCCCAGGGCCTGGCCCTGGTCGAGCAGGGGACGCCGCGTGACGAGGCCTGGAAGACCACCGCGACCCGCATCCAGAAGGCGGTCCGCTGACCGTCGCACAGCGGCCGTCCCGGGCCCGCCCGCCCTTCGGGGCAGCGGGCCCGGGGCGGCTTCCCATCCGCTCTGAGGAAGGAAGTCCGGTGGCCACCTCCACCACCAAGGCCCTGGCCGGCGAGGAGCCGCCGGGCCCGTCCCGCACGGGAGACGGGAAGGAGAACGCGCGGTCGCGCGGCGCCTGGCTGCACCGCCTCGACGTCAAGGGCACGCCGTACGCGTTCGTCGCTCCGTTCTTCGTCGTCTTCGCCGCGTTCAGTTTCTACCCGCTCATCTACACCTCGTGGATCTCCCTGCACGACGTGGAACTGGCCACGCTCGACATCATGGAGTGGGTGGCGTTCGACAACTACGTCGAGCTGTGGGGCGACTCGCGGTTCTGGAACGCACTGCAGAACACCATCACCATCGGCATCATCTCCACGGTGCCGCAGCTGCTGATGGCCCTGGGCATGGCGCACCTGCTCAACTACCGCATGCGCGCCTCGCTGTTCTTCCGCGTCGCGTCGCTGGTCCCGTACGCCACGTCCGTCGGCGCCGCCGCGCTCGTCTTCACCATGATCTACGAGCGCGACTTCGGCATGATCAACTGGGCGCTCGGCACGGTCGGCATCGACCCGGTGAACTGGGAGGCCGACAAGTGGCCCGCCCAGGCCGCGATCTCCACCATCGTCATCTGGCGCTGGACCGGGTACAACGCCCTGCTGTACCTCGCGGCCATGCAGGCCATCCCCGCCGACCGGTACGAGGCCGCCTCCCTGGACGGCGCCTCCCGCTGGCAGCAGTTCACGCACGTCACCGTGCCCGGTATCCGGTCCACCATCGTCTTCACCATCGTGCTCTCCACGATCGGCGCCACCCAGCTGTTCGGTGAGCCGCTGATCTTCGGTCAGGGTCCCAACGGCGTCACCGGCGGCGCGAACAACCAGTACCAGACGCTCGGCCTGCTGCTGTACGAAGAGGGCTGGAAGAACTACCAGATGGGCCGCTCGGCGACCGTCGCCTGGGCGATGTTCATGCTGCTCGTCCTCGCGTTCGTGGCGCAGTACCTGATCAAGCGCCTGCGCTCCCGTAAGTCCTGACCTGGAGACGCCATGACCACCGACAGCCTCCCGGTCCGGACGGACACCCCGGTCCGGACCGCACCCGACAAGCCGGCCCGCCGCGGCGGACGCCGTCTCTTGCGCGAACGCGCCGGGCGCACCCACCACGCGGGACCGCTCGCCTACATCCTGCTCGCCATCATGGCGATCCTGTCCATCTTCCCGCTGTACTGGACGATGGTGGCGGCCTCCACCGACAACACCCGGGTCAGCCAGACCCCGCCGCCCTTCCTGCCCGGCCCCAACCTGTTCAGCAACCTCGCCCGCGCCTGGGACGAGGCCGCGATGGGCAAGGCCATGATCAACAGCACGATCGTGGCCGGGGTGATCGCCCTGTCCACCGTGTTCTTCGCGACGCTCGCCGGTTTCGCCTTCGCCAAACTGCGGTTCAAGGGCCGCAACATCCTGCTCATGCTGGTGATCGGCACCATGATGGTGCCGCCGCAGCTCGGCGTCGTACCGCTGTTCATGATGATGTCGGAGCTCGGCTGGTCGCAGCAGCTGCCCGCTGTCATCTTCCCCACGCTGGTCAGCGCCGTCGGCGTGTTCTTCATGCGGCAGTACCTCTCCGAGGCGCTGCCCGACGAACTCGTCGAGGCGGGCCGGGTGGACGGGGCGCACTCGCTGCGCATCTTCTGGAGCATCGTGCTGCCCGTGGCGCGGCCCGCCATGGCCGTCTTGTTCATGATCACGTTCGTGCACGCGTGGAACGACTTCTTCTGGCCGTTCGTGGTGCTCGACATGACCAACCCGACCGTCCCCGTCGCCCTCACCCAGCTCAGCGCGGGTTACGTCCGCGACCAGTCGCTCATCATGGCCGGCGCGCTGCTCGGCACCCTGCCGCTGCTGGCGATGTTCATCGTCTTCGGACGCCAGATCGTCAGCGGCATCATGGCCGGCGCCGTCAAGGGCTGACCGCCCCTCCGCAGCCCCGAACCGACACCCCCACCGGGCCGGTTCGCCAACCCCCGCGAACCGGGCCCACCACCTCGAAAGGACTTAAGTGGTCACCGCAGCACACCAGACCGCGTCCGCCCCGGACGCCGCCCGCGCCTTCCCCAAGGGCTTCCTCTGGGGTTCCGCCACCGCCTCCTACCAGATCGAGGGGGCCGCCTCCGAGGACGGACGCACGCCGTCCATCTGGGACACCTACGCCCGCACCCCCGGCCGGGTCCGCAACGGCGACACCGGTGACGTGGCCACCGACCACTACCACCGCTGGCGCGAGGACGTCGCCCTCATGGCCGAACTCGGCCTGGTCGCCTACCGGTTCTCGCTCGCCTGGCCCCGTATCCAGCCCACCGGCCGCGGCCCCGCCGTGCAGAAGGGCCTGGACTTCTACCGGCGCCTGGTCGACGAGCTGCTGGAGAAGGGCATCCAGCCCGTCGCCACCCTCTACCACTGGGACCTGCCCCAGGAGCTGGAGGACGCCGGCGGCTGGCCCGAGCGCGCCACCGCCGAGCGCTTCGCCGAGTACGCCGCCATCGCCGCGGACGCCCTCGGCGACAGGGTGAAGACCTGGACCACCCTCAACGAGCCCTGGTGCAGCTCCTTCCTCGGCTACGGCTCCGGCGTGCACGCCCCCGGCCGCACCGACCCGGTCGCCGCCCTGCGCGCCGCCCACCACCTCAACCTCGGCCACGGGCTCGCCGTCCAGGCCCTGCGCGACCGCCTCCCGGCCGCCGCCCAGTGCTCGGTCACCCTCAACATCCACCACGTCCGCCCGCTCACCGACAGCGAGGGCGACGCGGACGCCGTGCGCCGCATCGACGCCCTGGCCAACCGGGTCTTCACCGGCCCGATGCTGCAGGGCGCCTACCCGGAGGACCTCCTCAAGGACACGGCCGGCCTGACCGACTGGTCCTTCGTGAAGGACGGCGACCTGGAACAGATCAACCAGCCGCTGGACTTCCTCGGCGTCAACTACTACACGCCCACCGTCGTCTCCGAGACGGACGGCACCGGCGCCCACACCTCCGACGGACACGGCAACAGCCCGCACAGCCCGTGGCCGGCCGCCGACCGGGTCGCCTTCCACCAGCCGCCCGGCGAGCGCACCGCCATGGGCTGGGCCGTCGACGCCACCGGCCTGTACGACCTGCTGCGCCGGCTGTCCGACGACTTCCCGAAGCTGCCGCTGGTCATCACCGAGAACGGCGCCGCGTTCGACGACTACGCCGACCCGTCCGGCAACGTCAACGACCCGGCCCGCATCTCCTACGTCCGCGAGCACCTGGCCGCCGTCCACCGGGCCATCCTGGACGGCTCCGACGTCCGGGGCTACTTCCTGTGGTCCCTGCTGGACAACTTCGAGTGGGCGCACGGCTACAGCAAGCGCTTCGGCGCGGTGTACGTCGACTACCCCACGGGCACCCGCATTCCCAAGGCCAGCGCCCGCTGGTACGCGGAGGTCGCCCGCACGGGCGTCCTGGCGGGGGCCTGACCCCTGAACCGTGAGCCCGACTCCCCGCCCGTGGGGGGACGGGGAGTCGGGCTCACGCCCTCACCCGGGTGTTCCGCACCGACTCCGCAGAAACTCCGCCCCGTCGCCGTGGAGTTCGTCGCAGTAGGCGGCACGCCCCGTCATCGCCATGATCAGGGCAACGGTGCGCCCGGACACGAGCGGCCCGGACCCGGTGGCGAAGGGGCCGTCGCCGGCGACGAGTCGCAGCCCGCCGATACGCCCCTTGGCGACGACGACGAGGTCCGTGCCGCTGTAGTACTCGGCCAGGGCCGTGACGGTCGCGGTCGGATACGCGCGCCGTATGCCGAGCGGACGCCGGATGTCCTCCCCGTGCACGACGGTCTCACCCAGCATGGCGATGACGGGCAGCGGGGGCTTGGTCGTACTCGGCACGGCCCGCCGGAAACGGTCGAGGGTCTCGCCGGGACCGGCCCCGAGCTGCTCGGCCAGCCGCAGGGACACCTGCTTGTCGAAGTCGAACCGGCAGCGGACGACGCCCGCGAGCCACCTGACGGTGCCGAGACTCGCCCCCGCGGTCAGATGCGCCAGCACCTGGCGCACGGTCAGCCCCTCGCAGAGCGAGGGCGTCGCCCACTGATCATCCGTGAGCTCACGGAGATCGTCGGCCAAGGCCGCCCGCTCGGCGTGAACCAAGCCCCATACTTCGGCGTCACGTGTGCGTCGTGCTGCCGATACCGAACGACTCATAAGCCCCTGCGCTCCTGTCTCTGACTGCGCTGTCCAGGGGTCAGACCCCCACCTGGCAGCAAAGTCATCGCCGGCGGCGCGACGGGAATCTGCGCGGAACTCCTGACCACGCGTGGGGCGCTGTCCGTGACTTCACCCGGACGGGGAGCTTGGAGTCACCGGATGCATGGCAGGCGGCGTAGGGGTGGGCGGGCCGGGCTCAGGTCGGCTTGCGCCATACCGAGATGTGTTTGGGGGAGTCCTGGGCGAACGGCGACCCGTCCCAGTCCGCTACGCGGCGTTCCAGTTCGAGACCGGCGATCCGCGCCATGAGGTCGAGTTCCGCCGGCCAGGCGTAGCGGTGCCGGGAGGCGTCGCGGCGGTAGCGGCCGTCGTCCTGGTCGCGGGTGAAGTGGTGCGAGACGAGCACCTGCTCGACGAGGTCGAACGTGTCGAAGCCGAGATGCTGTTCGCCGACCTCGAACGGCACGGCGACCTGCCCGAGCGGCAGCGAACGCAACGGAGGCACGCCCAGCTCGATGACGAACCGGCCGCCGGGCTCCAGGTGACGCGCGGCGTTACGGAAGCACTCGACCTGCTCGTCCTGCGTGAGCAGGTTGGAGATGGTGTTGTAGACGAGATAGACGAGGGTGAAGGTGCCGGGCACGACGGTGGTGGCCATGTCCCCGATGACGACGGGGAGTGTGTCCTCGTCGACCTTGCGCCGCAGTACGGCCGCCATCGGCTCGGACAGTTCGATGCCCGCCACCGGCACACCACGTTCGCGGAGAGGAACTCCCACGCGCCCGGTCCCGATGGCGAACTCCAACGCCCGGCCGCCCCCGGCCAGTTCCGCGAGGAAGTCCACGGTCGGCCCGAGGACGGCGGCCGAGAACATCTCGCTGTCCTCAGTGTCGTAGCGTTCGGCGGCCGCATGGCTCCACAGCTCACTGGTAGTCACGGACGGCCACTCTGCCGCCCACGGAGAGTCGCTGTCGACCCATTTACCGGGGCGACCCGGCCGGCGGCTACAGCACGCCATGCCGTGGTCAGCGCGGTGTGGGCCTGAGACGCGGCCGCGTGCCGGGCACAGTTATTTCCGGTACGGCCGGAACATTCAGTCCGGGTGGCCCAGGATCGGGGCATGGACATTCCCCAGCTGCTGGAAGCCGCTTCCCTGCTCGTTCCCGAGGAGAGGGCCACCGAGAACGACATCACGGTGGCGGACGTCTGGGAGTACCTCACCCATGACGAGTGGGAAGTGGCTCTCGAGCTGCTGGAGGAACTAGGAGACGTCCGAGCACTTCCCCTCACCTTCTGGGAAGCTCTGGCCACTGCAGCCGAGCAGATGCGGATGGAGAAGAGCGCGGCCTGGTGCCGCTGGCGCTGCCACGAGGCCCGCAACGGCATCATCCGGGCCGACCTCACCTTGCGCCCGGCCGCCGAGGCCCGACGGCAGACGCCCATCTCCGGCGCCGGCGTCCTGCGACCGATGTGGAACATCGGAAACCGCACCCCGACCGGCGAACCTGATCTCCACATCGCCATGCTCTGGGTCGAAGGCATGCCCTTCCTCGCACCGGGCGGGCGTGCTTCGGTGCGACTCGCTCCCCTCGACCCTCGGCGATGGCAGCACCTCGGACCTGGCGACGTGATCACCATGCACGAGGACCGATCCGTGGCCGGAACAGCGACCATCCTGGAAGTTCAGCCGTCTGTGGACACCTCCACGGCCAGGGAGGGCGTGGACGACTTCAGCAGGATCGTGCCCCAGTCGCCCCGCAGTTCGTAGGCGTCCCCATCGCGCGTCAGGGAGTCGACCGAACCGAAGTCGGGCGTGCCGCTCGCGTCGATCGCGGGTCTGACGACGCCCTGGCCCGTCCAGTGCAGCTCACGCACGGAGGAGAGGGCGATCGTGGCCCTCCGGAAACAGTCACGGTCTCCGGGCGACGGCGGCCCGTACTCCGGGTGGCGCGGCGACAGCAGCAGGTCGAGCCGGAGGCTCAGGGCGCCTGGGCGGACCGTGATGTCCAGGACGTAGCTGTCCTCCAGACAGACGGACTCGAACCCGGGTATGGACGGGTAGTTGTCACGCACGAGCGGATCCCTCCCGTCGGCCGGCTGCGAAACCCTGATCATGGCACCCACGGCATCCCCGCCCGCTCCCGCCGCCACCCAGGGTGCCCGGCACCTGGGACGACGGCGGTCTGGTTGCCGTGGTGGGGGCGGTCGAGGCTGAGGGCCGAGCGGTGACCACGCCGCAGCCCACCGGAGAAGGATCAGTCATGCACGTCAACGTCAACGACACCACCAGCGCCGCCGTCCTCGAACAGCTCCGGCGTCGCCCCGCCGCGGAACGCCGCGTGCTGTTCCGCGGCGCGACCCTCGTCACCATGGACCCCGATCTCGGCGTCATCGAACGCGGTGACCTGCTCGTCGAGGGTGACACCATCACCGCCGTCGGGACCGACCTCGGCGCCGGGGACGCCGTCGTCGTCGACGTCACCGGCAGCATCCTCAGCCCCGGGTTCGTCGACACCCACCGGCACGCCTGGGAGGCCCAGCTGCGGCGGATCATGCCGGACGTCGACGACCTCGGCGGCTACGTCATGTCCACGCTGGCCGGCTACGCCACCGTCTACCGGCCCGAGGACATGTACACCGGCACCAAGCTCGCCGCCCTCACCGCGATCGACAGCGGCATCACCACCATGCTCGACTTCTCCCACAACTCCCGTTCGCGCGCGCACTCCGACGCCGCCGTCGAGGCGCTCCGCGACACCGGCATCCGGGGCGTGCACGCTTCCATGGGCCCGCACTTCGGGGACTGGGACCGGCAGTGGCCCGGCGACCTCACGCGTCTCAAGGACCAGTACTTCAGCAGCGACGACCAACTGCTGACCCTCCGCCTGGCGGCCCTCGCCACCGACGAGGTCGCCGGACGGGCTCTCGCCTACGGTCCCCGGCTCGCGCGCGTCGCGGACGACCTCGGCATCGGAGTCAGCGTGGACGCCGTGTTCGGCGCCGCCTCCTCCGAGGCGATCCTGCGCTGGGCCGAGGACGGCCTCCTCGGCCCCGACGTGACGTTGATCCACGCCACCGGACTGACCCCGCAGGCGTGGAAGACGATGGGGGAGACCGGCACCACCGTGGCGCTCGCCCCCACCTCCGACGCCCAGATCGGCCTGGAGACCGCGGTCCCCGCCGTCGACGAGGCACTGTCCGCCGGCATCCGCCCCGGACTGAGCATCGACGTCGAGGTGGCCCTGGCCGGAGACATGTTCACGCAGATGCGGGCCCTGCACACCATCCAGCGGATGCGCGCCGTCAACGCCACGTACGGCACCGACGAGGCGCCCCGCCGCATCACCACCGGTGACGTCCTGGACTTCGCCACCCTCCAGGGTCGCACCAACGGCCTCGCGGGCGTCACCGGCTCGCTCACCCCGGGCAAGAAGGCCGACCTGCTGGTGATCGGGGCCGAGGACATCAACAACATGCCGCTGAATGATCCGATCGGCACCGTCGTCCTGGGCTCCGACGCACGCAACATCAGCGCCGTCCTCGTCGACGGCGAGCCGCGCAAGTGGGACGGCCGCGTGCTCGACGTCGACCTCACCGCCCTGCACGACGAGGTCCACGCCTCCCGCGCGCACGTGCTGACCACACCGGCCGCCTGAGCGCCCACACCCCGGGACAGGAGGTCCGGCCGCCTGAGCGACCGGCTCCCTGCCCCCGGGGGGTGAGCGGATCCTGGGTGAAGCACACCCCCCTTCAGCCCTCCAACCTGGCACTTCGAGGCTTTAGCCTCGACACATGCACACAGACATGGACCCCACCGCCGAGAACGCGATGGGAGACTTCCTCCGCGCACGGCGCGGCCGGCTGCGCCCCGAGGACGTGGGCGTCGCCTCGACCGGCCGCCGCAGGGTGCCCGGTCTGCGCCGCGAGGAGGTCGCCATGCTCGCCGGAGTGAGCACCGACTACTACACGCGCCTGGAACAGGGCCGTGAACGTCACCCCTCGCAGCAGATACTCGAAGCCGTCGCGCGGGTCCTGCGGCTGGACGACGAGGCGGTGGCCCACCTCCACCGCGTCGCCGGCCCGGCCCCCCGGCGTATGCGCCGGGCGCAGCGCACCGAACGCGTCGCGCCGCCCCTGCGACGGCTCCTGGACACGTGGAACGACACACCCGCCTTCGTCCTGGGCCCCGCCCTGGACGTCCTGGCCCGCAACCGGCTCGCGGACGCCCTGTTCGCCGACTTCAGCCACGCCGACAACCTGCTGCGCATGGCGTTCCTGGACCCGGCGGCAGCGCACTTCCACCGCGACTGGGAGCGGGCCGCAGAGGCGACCGTGGCGACACTGCGGAAGGCGGCCGGCACCGACCCCGACAACGAGCGGCTGTGCCTGCTCGTGGGTGAACTGTCCATGAAGAGCGCGGACTTCCGCGTGCTGTGGGCGCGCCACGACGTACGCGGAAAGACCCGCGACGCCAAGCTGCTCCATCACAGCCAGGTCGGCGACCTGGAACTTCACTACGAGACGTTCACCGTCAACAGTGCCCCGGCCCAGCAGCTCGTCGTCTACCAGGCCGAACCGGGCACCCCGTCCGCCGACGCCCTCGCGCTGCTCGGCTCCCTCAGCGCCGTGCCCAGCACCGCCTCCGTACCCGCACCGGACCCCGCGACGGACTCCACCCGCGACTGAACACTCACCGGCCTGGCACGGGGGCGATCGGGCGATCACCCCGAGTTCACGGCGAACGCCGGCCGCGGGGGCACCGGAAGTGCCCCCGCAGCCGGCGTTCTCACGCGCCCGGTCAGCCGCGCGACCCGCGCCGTCCCTCCCGGGCGCGCTGGTCGTCCTCGCGGTACAGCACCAGATGTTCGTGGTACAGGATGCCGTCGCGGACGTCGCCGGTGGCGGTGAAGCCGGTGTCGTCCACGTAGTCGATGTGGTCACCGGTGACGGTGTAGCGGCCGGTGTAGGCGCTTCGGCGGTCTCCGCGGGCCTCGTCGTAGCGGCCGTCCGGCAGCAGCTCCTGGCGGACGTGTCCGTCCGCGGTCACCCACATTCCGACGTGCGGATGCGGGGCGCGAAGTGTGTTGTCGCTGGTCATGACGCCATGGTCGGCCCGGCGGGCACAGGGCTACCAGGCCGCCGTTCCCCTGGGTGCCGCACACCCCGGCACACGGCGGCCTGGTCCCGGTCCCGCACCGCGACGAACCTGGGAGTCACGCGGCGCCCCGCCGGCGTCGAGCCGCTGCGCCTCGCGGCCGCCCACCGCTCGCCCCGTGCGACGGTGCCGCGCATCGAAGAGCCGAACCGACCCGAGGATCACCAACCATGACCATCACCGACACCGTGAGCTGGAACCGTACGGCTCTCGACGAGATCGTCGCGAACGACGGCGGCCGTCCCGTCCTGTTCACCAACGCCCGCATCGTGACGGCGGACCCGCTGATCGGGACCATGACCGGCGCCGACATCCTGCTCGTCGGCGACCTGATCGTGGGCGTCGGCCCCGGCATCGTCACCGCGGCGGAGGACGACGACGCCGTGGTCGTCGACTGCACGGGCATGAGCGTCGTCCCGGCCGTCGTGGACACCGTCGCGCTGGCCGGCGGACGCGGCCACCGCTCGGAGCACGTCGCGACGCTCACCCCGGGCAACACCGCCGACTTCCTGGTGGTGCCCGACGCGTTCGCCGCCGACGTGCCCGGCGCGGTGGCCATCCTCCTGTCCCGGCGGGAGGAGGTCCGAGCCCTGGTCGCGGCCGGCCGCCCCGTCCTGTGGGCGGGCGTGGACGTCCCGGGCCGGTCCCCCGCCCCCCGGACCGGCGTCCCCGCCGCACCGGACCTGACCGGCAGCCCGCGCGTCGGCGTCTGGATCGACGTCAAGGACTTCCTCCACCAGGAGCTCGGCGCCGACGGCCGCTACGACGAGACCCGCGGCGGCCGGCCGCACGCCTACCAGGGCCGGTTCTGGATCGACGGCGACCGCATCGACTACCTCGACGACCTCGGCTTCTGGGCCTACGGCGAGTTCAAGGGCGACGAACTCCATCACGCGGGCTACGTCATGAAGCGGGGCTGACCCCGAGCGGCCCGCCGGCCACCCGGCCCAAGCCGCCCGCCGCCCCTGAGCCGACCCTAGCCGCTTCCGACCCGCCGCCCTCCCAACCAACCCGAGCCGCCCCCGGCCCCGGACACCCCCCTCGACCGCGCGTCAGCGCCCTCGCCGATCCTCCGGGGCCGTGTCCGACACCACCGGCCGGGCGGGCGTGGGCACGACGAGACCACGGGTCCGGGGCTCCGATGCACGTGATCGCGGAGCGCTCGCGCTGGGGTGGTCGTCGACGGGGGGCTCGGTCGGCCGGGGCAACACCGTGGGCCCCGTCGTGGGGGAAGGCGTGGTGGTCGCCGGCGGGGCCAGCGGCACGGTCGGGGTGACGGGCCGGTCGGAGGTCGCCGCGTTCTGCAACGGCAGGGCGACGAGCAGGGCGACGGCGCACGTGACCCCGGCGCCGACCGCCGTGCGGACCAGCCGCCGCCGGGCCGCCCGGCGCCGGATCGTCCCGAACCGGCCCGGCGGCGGCCCGAGATGGTCCGACGTGGGCCGCAACAGCACGGCCAGCGGGTCGTCCGGCTCGAACTCCGGGTCCTCGTCAGCGTGTGTGATCAAGGTTTCTCCTCAGGTGGGCACGGAGCAGCTCCCTGGCCGCGTGAAGATCGGCCTTGATGGTTCCTTCCTTGCGTCCGGTCACCGCGGACACCTCACGGACCGGCAGGTCAGCGTAGTAGTGCAGGAGGATCGGTACCCGCAGGCGTTCCGGCAGCGACTGCACCAGCAACCGCACCGAGGGGTCGGAGGGTTCGCTGTGCGGCCGTACCGCCGCCTCGGTGCCCACCCGGCGCACGGTCTTCCGCTCGCGTTCGAGGCGACGCCAGTGGTCCCGGACCAGGTTGGCCGCGGTGACGTACAGGAAGCCCCGGGGTTCCGTCACGGAAGTCCAGCGTGACCACAGCCGGGTGAACGCCTCCGAGGCGATCTCGTGGGCCGTCTCGTCGTCGTCGACCAGCCGACGGCACCAGCCGGCGAGGCGCGGGTAGAGAGCAGCGAAGAGTTCGGACGCTGCCTGCTCGCGGGACCGTTTCAATGCTCTCCATGGTCGGGGCGACCCCGGTGACGGGGTACCGCTCGGGACGGATGCCGGGCCGCCGGAACGACGGCCCGGCACAGGGGGCGGGTCAGGGCGTGGTGGCGCTCAGCGCCGCGAAGACGATCACGTTGTCGCGGTACTCGTCGCCCTCCAGCGGCCCGCCGCACGTGATGAGCCGCAGCTCGGGCCGGTCGACGTCGCCGTAGACCGCCTCCGTGGGGAAGTCGGCCTTGGCGACCGTCCGCACGGAGGTGACGGCGAACCGGGCCACCGTGCCGTTCTCCAGACGCACCGTGATCCCGTCACCCGGGCGCAGCCGCGCCAGGTGACGGAACACGCCGTCCCCGTAGGTACCGACCGTGACGTGGCCGAGGACGACCGAAGGCCCGCGCTGCCCCGGCGTGGGGGAGTGCCGGTACCAGCCGGCCTGGTCGTCGGCCGTGATCGGGGGGACCTCGACCGTGCGGTCGGGGGCCAGCCCCAGCCGCATGACCGGGGTGTCGACCCCGATGGCCGGGATCTCCAGGCCGACCGGCGCCGAACGCCCCAGGGGACGTGGCCCGTCGACGGAGGACCCCACGGCCGGGGCCCGGGTCCCCGGCGGCCCGGTCGCCCCGGACCGCTGCGGGTCCGGGGCGTCGTGTCCGCCGCCGCAGCCGGCGACCACGCAGGCCGCCACCGCGGTGACGAAGGCACGCCTGGAGAACGACGTCATGCCCCGGACGCCCGCCGGCGCACGACGAGGAACACCGCACCGCCCGCGGCGGCCACCGCGGCGGCGCCCCCGCCGAGCAGCAGGCCGTCGCCGCCCGCCTGCGCGGAGGCCGGCGCGTCACCGGTGTCCGGCGCCCCCCGGGGCACGACGCTGACGCCGCCGGTGTCCTCCGCCGGGGCCGCCGCACCGGGCTCGGCCGGGACCGGGCTGGGAGCGGTCTCGGCCGCCTGGTCCCGGGGCTGCTCGGTGGACACCGCGGTGTCGGGGACGGGGGAGGGGTCGTCGGCGAACGCCGGCATGGCACTCGCCAGCACGGCGGTGCAGGCAAGGGCCGCCGCGCTCAACACGTTTCGGCGCATGTAACGCTCTCTTCCTGGTCCGCCCGCACGGTCGCCCGGCGGGCTGGGTGATGGATCGTGCGGAGAGACGAGGGAGCGGCGGCCCGCGTTGCAAAGAGAGGGTAAAGACGTCGGCGGCGGTGCCGCGGGGGTCAGTCCAGGACGGCCGTCGCCTCCACCTCGACCAGGACGTCGGGCTCGAAGAGGTGGTCGACCCCGATGAGGGAGGAGGGCGGAAGCGGCACCCGCAGCCCGATCTCCTCCGCGACCTCCTCGACGCCGGCCATGAACGGCCCGATCTTCTCGGGCGCCCAGTCGGTGACGTAGAACGTCAGGCGCAGTACGTCGTCGAAGGAGGCGCCCGCGCCCCGCAGGCCGCGCGCCGTGGCCCGGAGGGAGTGGGCGACCTGCCCGGCAAGGTCCCCCGGCGCGAGCGGAACGCCGTCCGCGGTCCGGGCGACCTGGCCGCTGACGTGCACGTGCCGCGTGCCCGTCCCCACGGCGACGTGCTCGTACGGGGTGGGCTGCAGCATGCCTTCGGGCGTGAAACGGCGGACGGCCACGGGGGTCTCCTCGTGTCGAAGCGGTAGGTATACCTTTGATACTTGGTGCACGAAGGACACTTCAAGGAGACCAGGTATCGTGCCGGAAACCGAAGGCGGCCGTGAGGGCCGCGAGCTGCGGATCGAGATGGCGCACCGCGAGCTGCTCGACCAGGTGCTGGACAAGTGGTCGCTGAGCGTCCTCAACGAACTCTGCGAACGGCCCTGCCGGTTCAACGACCTGCGCCGCGCCGTTCCCGCGGTGACCCAGAAGTCGCTCACCGCGACGCTGCGCCGGCTCGAACGCAACGGCATCGTGGACCGGCAGGTCGTCAGTTCCCGCCCGGTCGCCGTCGAGTACCGGATCACCCCGCTGGGCAAGACCATGCGGCGCCCGGTCGACGCCTTGCTGGAGTGGGCCACGACCCACATGCCCGAGATCGAACGGGCCCGCCACGCCTTCGACCTGGAGTGACCTCCCCCCCCGGACCTCAGGGGGCGCGACTACCGGCTCTGCGGCCTCCGGAACCTTGCGGGGCATCATCGTCGCCGTGGCCGAAGAGCCGACTCACGCGAGGGCCGGCCACCCGCGGGATCTTGACCTCAACCGGACTTGAGTTTCTACGTTCGTCCTCGAGAGCCGCGGCACCGGGCCGCGGCGTCCACGAGGAGATGCGTCATGGACGAGCACACTGCCCCGGCCGAGATCCCCGACCGCTACCACTACGCGGTGGTGCCGCACATCATGGTCGACGACGCGGCAGCGGCGATCGACTTCTACCGGCGGGCGTTCGGCGCGCGCGAGGACTTCCGCGTCGACGCGCCGGGCGGGGGAGTGCTGCACGCGGAGATCACCGTCGGCCGGTCGACGCTGATGCTGGGCGACGTGAGCGTCGAGGAGGCGGAGAGCGCGTCCTTCGCCGCGCCCGCCTCGCTCGGCGGCGGCACCTCCGTCACGCTGCACGTCTTCGTCCCGGATGTCGACGGCCTGGCCGCACGCGCGGAGGCGGAGGGCGCGGAGATCCTCCAGCCGCCGACCGACATGTTCCACGGGGACCGCACGGTGATCCTCCGGGACCCCTCGGGGCACCTGTGGGTGTTCCTCACCCACATCGAGGACGTCACCGAGGACGAACTCAGGCGCCGCCTGGCCGCGGCCGTCTGACGAGGTACGCCCACCCTGTGACATCACGTAGGCCCGGGCACCCGTCCGCAGGTGACATGAGGCCCCGCCTGCCACCCCACAGCACCGCGCTCAGGCCGCCGCGTCCTCGACGGTGACGCCCAGCCGGCCGGCCACGGTGGTGAGGGCGGGACCGAGCGGCAGCTCGACCCGGGTCACGGCGTGCCGGTCGCCCCGGGTGGGGTCCCGGTTGACGATCAGTACGGGCTTGCCGGTCCCCGCCGCCAGCCGGACGAACCGCAGACCGGACATCACCGTCAGCGACGACCCCAGGACCAGCAGCGAGGACGCCTGCTGGACAAGCCCCCGGCACAGCTCGACCCGCGGCGGCGGCACGGTCTCCCCGAAGAAGACCACGTCCGGCTTGAGGATCCCGCCGCAGACCGTGCAGGGCACCACGCGGAAGTCCCCGACCTGCTCGTCGGTGAGGTCGGCGTCGCCGTCGGGGTTGATGCCCGCGGCGACCGGTGAGAAGCCCGGGTTGGCCTCCTCCAGCCGCTCCGCGAGCTCACGGCGCGGGCTGACCGTCCCGCAGGACAGGCAGATCACCCGCTCCAGGCTGCCGTGCAGCTCCACGACCCCCACGCTGCCGGCGGCCTGGTGCAGGCCGTCGACGTTCTGGGTGATCACGCCGGAGACCAGGCCGTGACGGGCGAACGCGGCCACGGCCCGGTGCCCGGCGTTGGGCAGGGCACGCCCGAAGGTGCGCCAGCCGAGATGACTGCGAGCCCAGTAACGCCGTCGTGCGGCGGCCTCGGCGACGAACTCCTGGTACGTCATCGGGGTGTGCCGGCTCAGGCTCCCGCCCTCGCCGCGGTAGTCGGGTATCCCGGACTCCGTGGAGATGCCGGCCCCACTGAGCACGAGCACACCGCCCGCGCGCAGCGCGTCGGCGACGGGTTCCAGGTCCGTGGTGCCCGGCGGCAGGTCGTCGGCCGGGGTCCAGCTCAAAGTGGGGCGCACACGCATGTCCACCAGGGTACGGAACGGCCGCAAGCGCCCGGCGATCTTGTGATCCGGTAGCGCGCGGGCGCGTACGGAAGGCCCGGTCGGCGGACGCGAGCCGAGGAATTGCCTTCGCCGGCTGAAGCCGGCCGGCGGCGTGAGACTTCGCCGGCTCTCCTTACCCCGTCCGACGTCCCGCGCCCGGGCCGCCCGCCTCCCCGGCCGTTTCCTCCCCGCCCCCGTCCCCGCCCCCGTCCCCGTTCCGCAGCGCCTGGCGGACCGACCACACCGTCGCCACCAGCGGCACGGCCACCACCGCGCCCACGACGCCCGCCGCGACCGCGCCCGCCACCACCGACAGGGCCACGACGACGGGATGCAGACGCACGGCCCAGCTCAGCACGAGCGGGTGCAGCACGTGCCCCTCCAACTGGCCGATGACCACGATCAGCGCCAGCACGATCAGGGCGGTCACCGGCCCCTTGGCCGCGAGCGCGACGACGGAGGCGACCGCCAGCGCCACGGGGGAGCCGATCAGCGGGACGAAGGCGGCGGCGAACTCCAGCACCGCCAGCGGCACGGCGAGCGGCACCCCGAGGGCGAACAGCGCCAGACCCACCAGGACCGCGTTGGTCACGGCCACCAACAGGATGCCGTGGGTGTAGCCGGTGAACGTCCGCCAGGCCGCGGCGCCCGCGACCGACCAGGGCCGCCGCGCCGACGGGGGCAGCTGATCGCAGAACCACCGCCAGTGCCGGTCCCCGGAGTGGATGAAGAACACCGCGCAGAACAGCGCGAGGGCGAGCACCGTGAGCACCTCCACCACCCGCCCCACACCGCTGAGCGCCGTGCTCACCACGGTGGCGCGATGGCTGGAGAGCAGATCACCGACACGGGACTGGAGGTCGTCGAACACGGTCGGGGACAGGCGGAACGGCGGCTGCTCCAGCCACCGCTCGACCCGGTCCACACCGGACACGAACTCTTCCTTCAGCGTGGTGCGTTGACCGGCGATGGTCTCGGCCACCAGGGCGAGCCCGCCGAGCACCAGCACCAACCCGCCGACGACCGCCGCCGCCACGGCGAGCGCCCGCGGCAGGAACCGGGCGAACAGGCCGGCCACGGGACGGAGCACCGCGGTGAACACCAGGCCGAGGAAGACGGCGACCGCGATGCGATGGAACTGCCCCAGCACCGAGAACGCGGCCCGTACGACGACCCCGACCGCGATGAGCCGCCACGCGTACGCGGCAGCGGTCCGCAGCACGACCGGCACCCGCGCGGCGACGGTGCCGTGCGCGCGAGGGCCGGGCGGGGCGGCCGGATCGGGGGGCGTGGACATCTCCAGCCACGTACCACTGGGCGCCCCCGGGCCAACGCGGGCGGCCCGGGATTCGCCCGCATGGGCACCGCGAGAGGACCGCACGCGCGCACCGCACCCGGCGTACGGTCACACCCGCTCCAGCAGATCCTCCGCCATCGCGCGGGCGTCCCGCAGGCACCGGCTGTCGCCCTCCAGGCCCGCCCGGACCATCGCCCCTTCCAGCAGGAACGCCACATGCCGCGCCGTCGTCCGGGCGGTGCCGGGCCGGTCGGGCAACAGCGCCGCGAGGTGCTCCCCGATCAGCCGCTCCACCTCCTCCTTGTGCACGCGCACCTGGGTTCGGCCCTCGTGTCCGGCGGGCATCTCCCCAGCGGCGTTGAGCAGCCCGCACCCGCGGAAGTCCTCCCCGTCCCCGGTGCCGGCGCCGTCGATGTAGGTGTCGAAGACGGCCAGCACGCCGTCGCGGGGATCCGGCGACGCCCCCACTCGCGAGCGGTACCGCTCCAGCCAGTCCTCGTGCCGTCCGTCCAGGTAGGCCCGTACGAGATCGGACTTGGAGGAGAAGTTGTTGTAGAGGCTCATCTTCGCCACGCCCGCCTCGGCGGTGATGGTGTCGATGCCGGTGGCCGTCACGCCGTCGCGGTAGAAGCGCCGCCCCGCGGCCACCAGGATCCGCTCACGCGCCGGCCGCCGCCTCCCCCTTCGTCCCGGTGTCTCCGCCGCTGTTTCCGGTGTCTCCGCCGTCCGCTGCCGTTCGGTCATGACTCCCCCCTCGCTGAGTAGACTGGTCTACCTAGTCTACGGGACGCGGCGCGGCCAGCCGGCCGGCACCGTCCCTCCGCCCCCGGCCCCCGAGGAAGGCATGATGACGACCCTGACCGACCACCTCATCGTCGACGGAGTGCGTGTGGCCTACCGGGAGGGCGGCAGCGGCGAGCCGGTGGTCTTCATCCACGGCACGCCCTCCCACTCCCACGAGTGGCGCGACGTCGTCCCTCACGTGGAGGCGGCCGGTCACCGCACCCTCACCTACGACCTGCTGGGCTACGGCCTCTCCGAGCGCCCGGCGCACCGCGACACCTCGGTCGCCGCCCAGACCGATCTCCTGGGCCACCTCCTCGACGTCCTCGGTCTCGACCGGGTCAGCCTCGTCGCGCACGACATCGGCGGCGCCGTCGCCCTGCGCTTCGCCCTCGCGCACCCCGGCCGGGTGCGGCGCCTGATGGTCATGGACTCGGTGAGCTACGACTCGTGGCCCTCCGCCACCTGGCGACGGATCATCGACGAGGAGCTGGACGACCACGCGGCCATGTCGCAGGAGGCGTTCGACGACCTGCTGACCCGACAGCTGACGATGACGGTCGCCGACAAGTCGCTGATGAGCGGTGACGTCCTGCGGGCCTACCTGGCGCCCCACGCGTCCCGGCTGGGCCGCGCCTCCTTCTTCGAGCACCAGGTGCGCCACTACGACTCCCGGTACACCGAGGAGATCACCGACCGGCTCGGCCGGCTCACCCTGCCCGTCCGCATCCTGTGGGGCGCGGAGGACGAGTGGCAGCCCGTGCGCTACGCCGAGCGTCTGCGCGACGACATCCCCGGCGCCGACCTCGTCGTGATCCCCGGCGCCGGCCACTTCGTCATGGAGGACGCCCCCGAGCGCGTCGTGCGCGAGATCGTCGACTTCCTCGGCTCCGGCCGGAAGGAGGACACGACGGGATCGCCCGGACGCGCGCGGTGAGCGTCAGCGGCCGGTCGCGCCGTCGAGGAGTTCGCGCAGGATGTCCGCGTGTCCCGCGTGCCGCCCGGTCTCCTCGATCATGTGGGTGAGGGCCCACCGGACGCTGGGGGCCGGGCGGCCCTGAGGGGGCCGGGGGAGAGGGGCGCCGAGGTCGGTGCACCGGTCGAGGACGCCGTCGGCCAGGCCGACCGCCTCCCGGTACCGGGCCACGACGTCGGCGACGCCGTCCCCGGGCGCGGCGCGGAACGTCGACGGCCAGTCCGTCACCGCCTGCCCGAGGAACAGCGAGCGTTCCACCCACGTCAGATGGTTGAGCAGACCGAGCAGGTTCGTCCCCGACGGCACCAGGGCGGTGCGCACCCGCGGCTCGGGCGCGCCCTCGACCTTCGCGGCGACGGACGCCCGCAGGTAGTCGAGGAAGGCGCGCAGGACCTCGGCCTCGCCGCCGCCCGTCCGGGGCGGCGGGGTGTCGCGACGCCGGCGAGGGCGTTCGGTGCCGGGCACGGTGGTCTCCTCCCTCATCCGCGGTTCAGGCGGTGCGGCGGACGAGCAGCACATGGTCGGTCACCTCGGCGGTGCGGCCGTCCGGACCGGTCGCGACGCGGCGGGACGCGTCCGCCCGCTCCACCGTCCAGACCGACGGGTCGAGGTCCATCTCCGCCGCGACCTCCCGCGCACTCGGATGACGGATCGCGGGGTTCTGGTCCCACGACCATGGGGCGGTCGAGCCGTGGTCCACCACCAGCAGGCGCCCGCCCGGCCGCAGCGCGCGGGCGGCCGAGCGCAGGACGGCCGACCGCTCCAGGCCGTACGGCGTATGCAGGTAGTGCGCGGTGACCAGGTCGAACGCGCCGGACGGGAACGACGCGCGCAGGTCCAGCCGTACGGCCGTGACCCGGTCGTGCAGGCCGAGCGAGCGGGCCAGGGCCGTGAGCCGCTCGACCGCGACGGCCGAGATGTCCGCCGCCGTGACCCGCCAGCCCCGGCGGGCCAGCCACAGCGCGTCGCCGCCGGAGCCGCAGCCCAGGTCCAGGGCATCGCCGGGACGCAGCCCCGTCACCGTCTCCGTCAGGCGGGCATTGGGGGAGGGGCGGTCCGCGGCCGGCCGGGCCGCGTGGACGCCGTCCCAGAAGGTGACCGCATCGGTCGCGCTCATCGAGACTCCTCAGGTCGTCGGGAGCCCCAGTCTCGGCAGCCGAACACCGATCCGGCACGGAATCTTGCCGTTGTGGCAAGCTGGCCCGATGGACCGGGTGACGGACGACGACGTGCTCGACGCCGTGGGGCCACGGCTCCGCGCGCTGCGCCGGGACCGCGGACTCACCCTCGCGGACGTGGCGGCGACGACCGGCGTGTCCGAGAGCACCCTGTCCCGGCTGGAGAGCGGACAGCGCCGGGCGACCCTGGAACTGCTGCTGCCGCTGTCCCGCACCTACGACGTCCCGCTGGACGACCTCGTGGGCGCACCCAGCACCGGCGACCCGCGGATCCACTTGAAGCCGGTCACCCGGTTCGGGATGACCTTCGTCCCGCTGTCCCGCCGCCCGGGCGGGGTTCACGCGTTCAAGCTGATCATCCCCGCCCGGCCGAACCTCGCAGAACCGACGCCCCAGACCCACGAGGGCTTCGAGTGGCTCTACGTCCTCAACGGCCGGCTGCGGCTCCTCGTCGGTGAGCGCGACCTGACGCTGTCACCCGGCGAGGCGGCCGAGTTCGACACCTCCCTGCCGCACTGGCTGGGCAGCGCGGACGGCAACACGGTCGAACTGCTCGTCCTGTTCGGCCTCCAGGGCGTACGCGCCCACCTCCGTACCGACCCCCGCGCCGGACACGACCGGCCGTGAGCATGCGGAAGGCCCCCGTCCGAGGACGGGGGCCTTCCGCATGGCAGGCGGCCGCCTGCGGTGGTGTCACCTCACAGCGGCGAACGCGCGGTTACGCGTGCGCGTGACCGCCCCGGTGGCCGCGGCCCGCGAACACCCGGTACAGGGCGAGGAGAATGACGGAGCCGATGATGGCCGCGATCCACGTCGACAGATCGAAGAAGCCGTCGATGGAGTCCACCCCGAAGATCACCTTGCCGAGGAAGCCGCCCAGCAGACCTCCCGCGATACCGATGAGCATGGTGATGATGATGCCGCCCGGGTCCTTGCCCGGCATGAGCGCCTTGGCGATGGCGCCGGCAATCAGACCGATGAAAATCCAAGCGATGATGCCCATCAAAAGACTCCCTTGTAGTCGGTTCGTCGAACGTGTTTCCACGATTCGCGCCTTCTAACAGGAGTCAGCTCGCCGTGACGTCGGTGTGCAGCAGATGGTGGTCGGAGTACTCGCTGTCCAGCACCTCGTGCCCCAGGGCCGAAACGCCCCGCAGGAACACGTAGTCGAACTTGCTCTGCCAGTCGGTCGTCGCCTCGCAGTCGCCGGCGGAGGAGGGCCGGCAGCCGGCGTCCGTGTCCTCGGCGAGCGCCCACATCGGGGCGAGTTCGGGGGATTCCGGTACGGCGTTGAAGTCGCCGAGCACGATGGCGCGGTCGTACCGCGCGACCTGCGGCGCGAGCACCCGGATCTGCTCCTCGCGCACCGACTCCTGACGCCGCTGCGCCAGGTGCGTGTTGAAGACCCGCACCGGCTGTCCGGCCACCTCGGTGGTGACGGCGAGGTAGCCGCGGTCCTCCGACCCGCCGTTCGGGTACTCCTCGAGGACGACGTCGGTCATCGGGGCCGCCGACAGCAGCGCCTGCCCGTAGCCCCCCGGCTTCCACGGAGCTCCCCCGCAGCGGCTCCAGTTGCGCAGCACCGGCCCGTACTCGACGTGGTAGACCAGCCCGTGCAGGTTGGCCAGGTGGTCCCTGATCCGCTCGACGTCCCGTACGCACGCCTCCTGCAGACCGACTATCTGGGGGGCGTACCTGGCGATCTCCGCCGCCCGGTCGACGTTGTCCTGGTCGCAGGGGTTGCAGAGGTTCCACGTCATGACCCGGTTCGGCACCACGTCCTTGGCGGCGTCGGCCGGCACCGTCCTGGCGAACGGGAGGCCGACGGGTGTGCTGGGACCCAGCACCAGCATGCCGGTCACCGCCACGGCGCCCGCGAGCAACCACGCACCCCTACCGAACACCCCCGCCTCCTCGACGTGGACCCTCACCGCACCCGGTGTCTCCTGCGACGAGGGTAGGCGACAAGGGTGTCAGCACCGCGTGAGGGCCGCCCGTCCGTCCGCGGAAAGGGAGTTGACGCCACTTGAGAGTGCCGGCGCGGGGGAGCGGTCCGTGACCGGACCGCCGTCAGCCGTGCATCGCCAGGCGGTGGAAGGCCGCCAGCGCCGCGTCGACGGCGTGGGGCCGGGGGCGGCCGGAGGCGTCGAGTTCGTTCCAGCGCTGGAGGTTGACCGCGACGCACCACTGACGGCCGCCGTCGGCGCGGGCCATGGCCAGCGCCCCGCCGCCCCAGACGGTGCCGCCGTGACCCCAGTACGTCTCCCGTCCCGGGCCCGGCGTCTCCATCGGATGCAGACCGAGGCCGTAGTCGATCGTCCTCCCCTCCTGCGAGACGACGGGCACGGTGCGCCGCATCTCCGCCAGTGAGGACGGGCCGACGATCTCACCGGCCGACAGCAGGGCGTGGAAGCGGTTGAGGTCCGAGACGGTGGAGATCAGCGACGCCGAGGGGCCCACCCACGACATGTCGTGGACGCTGTGGTCGCGCGGCGGGTCGATCATGCCGAACCACGACTCGTAGAGGCACGAGTGCGGCCCGTCGACGTGTGCCCCGACGGCGAGTTCGGTGTCCCGCAGTCCGGCGGGCCCGATGACGTCACGCGCGACGCACCGCTCGGCGGGCAGTCCGGTCACCTTCTCCAACAGCTGCCCCAGCAGCAGGTAGTTGGTGTTGGAGTACACCCCCGGGGTGCCGCCCGGAACGCCGACGGCCGGCGCGGCGACCCCCATGCCGATCAGCTCCACGGGGTCGAACCGCGTGAACCGCTCCTCCTCCAGGCTCTCCGGTCCCGTCTCCGCGAGCGCCGGGAACGCCTTCAGTGACGGATAGGCGTACGGGAGATACTCGGCGAGACCACTGGTGTGGTTCATCAGCATCCGCACCGTGACGGCGTCCCCGCGCGCACCCGGGACCAGCTCCGGCAGATACCGCGAGACCGTGGCGTCCAGCCCGATCAGCCCGGCCTCGACCTGCCGCAGCACGGCGGCGGCGGTGAAGGTCTTGGTGATGCTGCCGACGCGGTGCCGCATCCCGGCGGTGACGGGCCGGCCCGTCGTCACGTCGGCCACCCCGGCGGCGCCCCGCCAGACCTGCTCGCCGTCCCGCACCTCGGCGAACAGCCCCGGCATCCCGGCGCGGTGGACGGCCTCGAGGGCCGCGTCCAGCGCGTCCGTGTCCAGGCGGTTTCCCATGACGTGCCTCCTTTCGGCTCCGGGCCGGGCCCCGCAAGGGGCGACGCCGGGCCCGCTCATGCACCCATTATGCACGCGGTGCGTGCAACACCAAGTGCATAAGCTAGGGTGGACCCGGTCACCCCGGACGATGACGGCGGAAGGAACGCGATGGCAGGCCGCAGGCGCTGGTCGACCGAGGAGATCCTGGACGCGGCGGCGGACCTGCTGCGCACGAGCGACGCCGAGTCGTTCAGCGTGCGCAAGCTGGCGGCGGTGCTCGGCACCGACTCCTCCAGCCTCTACCGGCACTTCCGCAGCAAGACCGAACTGCTGCGCGCGGTCGCCGACCGCACCCTCCTCGCCGCCCTGGACGGCTACCGCCCCGAGGGCGACTGGCGCCGGCGCATCACGTCCCTGGCCCTGCGGATCAGGGAGGCCTTCGGCCGGCAGCCGCAGCTCGCGGCGGTGTGGGGCCGCTACGCCTCGAGCGGCACCGGCTCCCGGCTGATCATGGAGGAAGTGCTTCAGGCGCTGCGCGCGTCGGGCCTGCCGGACGAGGAGATCCCGGCGCGCTACCACCGTCTGGCGGTGCTCATCGCCGCGCTGATCGCCTCCGACGCCGGCATCGGCACGGTCACCGCCGAGGAGCGGGAACAGGGCCTGGAACTGTTCCGCGTCGCGGTCCTGGGCGCCGACCCCGAGCGCTTCCCGGCGCTGGCCCACTTCGCCCGTGACGTCCGCCCGCTCGGCGCGGACCGCTCCGCCGCCTTCGAGGAGATCCTCGCCGCCCACCTCGACCACATCGAGGCCGCCGTCGAGCGCGGCTGACGGCTCGCCCCCTCGGGGAGGACGAGCGCCTCCCGGTCGACGTGCTCAGCGGCGTCCGCGGGTGTTCAGCCGGGCCGCCTGACGCGTCAGGTGGTCGCGCTCGGCGAGGTTCGGGGCCTTCAGCGCGGCCTCGGCGTACAGCGCCGCCGCCTTCTCCAAGTCCCCGTCGCGCTCATGGAGGTACGCCGCGACCGCCGCGTACCGGGGCAGCGAGTCGTCCAGTGCCGCGAGTTCCGCCAGCCCGGCGCGCGGCCCGTCGGCCTCGCCGACGGCCACCGCGCGGTTGAGCCGCACCACAGGGCTGCCGGTCAGCCGGACGAGTTCGTCGTACCACTCGACGATCTGCACCCAGTCCGTCTCCTCGGCGCTGCGCGCGTCGGCGTGCAGCGCCGCGACGGCGGCCTGCGCCTGGAACTCGCCCAGCCGGTCACGGGCCAGGGCTGCCTGGAGGATGCCGATGCCCTCGGCGATCAGGGTCGTGTCCCACCGGCCACGATCCTGCTCGGCGAGCGGCACCAGGCTCCCGTCGGGCGCGGTACGGGCCGCCCGCCGCGCGTGGTGGAGCAGCATGAGTGAGAGCAGCCCCGCCACCTCCGGGTGGTCGATCACGGCCGCGAGCTGCCGGGTGAGCCGGATCGCCTCGGCCGCCAGGTCGACATCGCCCGAATAGCCCTCGTTGAACACCAGGTACAGGACCCGCAGCACCGTGGACACGTCGCCGGGCCTGTCGAACCGCACACCGGAGACGGTGCGCTTGGCGCGGCTGATGCGCTGCGCCATGGTCGCCTCCGGTACCACGTACGCCTGCGCGATCTGCCGCGTGGTCAGTCCGCCGACGGCTCGCAGGGTGAGCGCGACCGCGGACGCCGGCGTCAGCGACGGGTGGGCGCACAGGAAGTACAGCTGGAGCGTGTCGTCCACCGAGGGCGCGGGCCCCGGCGGCGGCTCCTCCACGACCCGGTCCTCACGCCTGCGGCGCGCGGTGTCGGCCCGGGTCGCGTCGAGGAACCGGCGCCAGGCCACGGTGACCAGCCAGCCCTGCGGATCGCGCGGCGGGTCCTGCGGCCAGACGCGGACCGCCTCCACCAGCGCCTCCTGCACGGCGTCCTCGGCCGCCGCGAAGTCCGCTCCGCGGCGGACGAGGATCCCGAGCACACGCGGGGTGAGCGCCCTCAGCAGCGCCTCGTCCATCGGCGAGGTCACTCGGTGACGGTGGGGTGCGCGGTGAGGAAGGGACGCACCTCGAGCCACTCGTGGATCGGCCGGCCGCCCGCACCGGGCGCGGCCGACAGCTCCCCGGCCAGTTCGACGGCGCGCTCATGGCTGTCGACGTCGATCACCATCCACCCGGCGATGAGGTCCTTGGTCTCGGCGAACGGCCCGTCGGTCACCGGCGGCCGCCCCTCGCCGTCGTACCGGACCCACGACCCCTCGGGCGCCAGCGCCTGGCCGTCGACGAACTCGCCGGTCTTCTCCAGCCGGGCGGCGAAGTCGTTCATGTAGCCCACGTGCGCGGAGATCTCCTCCGGGGTCCACCGGTCCATCGGAACGTTGTTCACCGGGTCCGGGGCGCCGCGGTAGTGCTTCAGCAGCAGGTACTTGGCCATCGTGGTTCTCTCCTCGGTGCTGGTGCGACCCATTGTCGTCGCGTTCACAGCGGGGACGGAGCCGGACGGCGGTTCTCGACATCACCGGCGAAGATTCTTTCCAGGCGTCCGGACGGGATGCGTGGCCCGCGTCGCGTGTGCATGGTGGGAGGGTCCGAGGCCACGGGAGCCACCATGTCGTACGACAACCTGGTCATCGTGCTCGCCGTGGCCGCGGCCGTTCCGTTCCTCCTCGCCCTGGTGCCCCGCCTGCCACTGCGTCGCCCCCATCTTCTTCGTCGTCACCAGCGGCATCCAGTTCGACCTGGTGGCGCTGTTCGCCGACGCCGGCACCGTCCTGCGGGTGCCGCTGTTCCTCGCGGCCCTGCTGCTCGTGCGCGGACTGCCCGCACTGCTCTACCGCAGGGCGGGCCTCTCCCGGGCGGAACTCGTCGCCGCCGGACTCCTGCAGGCCACGTCCCTGCCGCTGATCGTGGCGGCCGCGACGATCGGGGTGCGGCTCGACGCCATCCGGCCGGAGAACGCGGCGGCGCTGGTGGCGGCGGGACTGCTGTCCTGCATCGTCTTTCCCCTGGTGGCCCTGCCTCTGCTCGGCCGCTCGGGCACCGCACCCGGGCGGGGCGACGGTCCCGCCGAGATGCCGGGCCGCCCCGACTCCTGAAAAATGGGGACTGCCCGCTCGGAGAATGGGGATGCGACATGGCCGTCATTTCACGCGGGTTCCACGGTCGGGAGCGGGACAAGGGGCACGAACTGCCTCCCGGGCAGTACGAGACCACCGGATTCCCCGTGCTGTCCGCGGGCCCCACGCCGGAAGTCAGCCTCGACGACTGGGAGTTCACCATCCGCACCGAGACGGGTGTGCGACACCTGTGGAACTGGGAAGAGCTGATGGCGCTGCCCTCCCAGGCCCCGACCGTCGACCTGCACTGCGTGACCAAGTGGTCGAAGTTCGGCACGCGATGGCAGGGCGTCTCCCTGGACGTCCTGCTGGAGGACGTCGAGTCCGGCGCCGAGTACGCCCTCGTCCGCTCCTACGGCGACTACACCACCAACATCCCGGTGGAGGACCTCCTCGACGGGCGGGCGTGGATCGCCTACCGCTACGACGACGACGAGATCCCCCCGGAACACGGAGGTCCGGCGCGCCTGCTCGTCCCGCACCTGTACTTCTGGAAGTCCGCGAAGTGGGTGCGCGGCATCCAGCTGCTCGACGAGGAGGAACGCGGCTTCTGGGAGACCGTCGGCTACCACGATTACGGTGACCCATGGCGCGAGCAGCGGTATCAGGGCGACTAGGCGGGCGGCTGCTCTGGCTGCCGGCCCGCCTGACCGAGCGGCGGGACGAGTCGGACAACGCCCGCACCCTCGTCTTCGACGTACCCGGCTGGCCGGGCCATCTTGCGGGGCAGCACGTCGACGTGCGGCTCACGGCGGAGGACGGCTACAGCACCCAGCGCAGCTACTCCATCGCCTCGGCGTCCGACGGCGAACGCGTCGAGCTGACCGTCGAGCGGGTCGACGACGGTGAGGTGTCGCCGTACCTGGTGGACGACCTGGCGGTCGGGGACCTGGTGGAGCTGCGCGGGCCGGTGGGCGGCTGGTTCGTCTGGCGGCCCGACGTCCAGCGCGAGCCCGTCCTCCTCGTCGGCGGTGGCTCGGGCCTGGTCCCGCTCATGGCCATGATCCGCACCCGGCGCGCCGCCGGCAGCCGCGTCCCCTTCCGGCTGCTGTACAGCCTGCGCGGCCCTGAGTCGCAGCTGTTCGTGAGCGACCTGCGGACGGACGACCCGGGGCTCGACAAGACCTTCCTCTACAGCCGCTCCGCTCCGGAGCGCTGGCCGCGGCCACCCGGGCGTATCACCGCGAACGATCTCACCGCCGCGGGATGGCCGCCGGACTTCGAACCGACCTGTTACGTCTGCGGATCCACCGGATTCGTCGAAACGGCGGCCGGCTTGCTCGTGGCACTCGGACACGACCCCGGCCGCATCCGAACCGAACGTTTCGGACCCACCGGGTAAGCGAAGGAACGGGATTCCCATGACCGTCACGCAAGGCTTCCTCGACGGCAACGCCGCCGCCGGGGACCTGGAGTCGCTGTTCGGCACCGACATGACCATGGCCTCGGGGCAGTGCCAGGGCTGCGGCCGGCGGATGATGCTGGCCGAGACGCACGCCTACCTCGGGGGCCCCGGTACGGTGCTGCGCTGTCCCGGCTGCGGGGACGTGCTGCTGCGCATGGTCCGCTCCCCGCAGCACATGTGGTTCGACGCGAGCGGCCTGAACTACCTGCGGGTGCCCGCGTCCGCCTGACGACGGACTCATGCGTCAGCGCCGGCCCGCGAAGGCAGAAGGAGAGCGGCTGTCGACGGGCACGGCCGCCGGCCCGCGCGAAACGGGCGGCGGCCGTGGGGAGTTGCGGCGGGCCGGCGGCTCGTCAGCGGCCCGGGAGCCGCTGCTGCACCTCCTGCAGCACCCAGCCGTTGCCGTCCGGGTCGCTGAAGGTGGCGAAGGAGCCGTAGGACATCCGGTCCGGGTGGAGACCCGGCAGCCGGCCCTGGCCCTGGCCGGGGTCGTGGGTGATGTCCCCGCCGCCGTGGCCGTGGTAGACGACGGCGCCGGCGTCGTGGAAGACCTCGCTCACCTCGACACCGCGGTCGACGAGTTCCGCGCGGCTCTTCTCGATGTCGGTGACGACGAGGTACATGCCCTGCGCGGAGCCCGGCGGCACGGACGTGATGCCCTTGCCGAAGATGACCGAGCACTCCGAACCGGGCGGCGTGAAGTGCACGGCACGCCAGTCCTCGCTGGCCGCCTTGTCGAGGTCCAGGCGGAATCCCAGGCCCTCGTAGAAGGCCTTGGCCCGGTCGACGTCCGAGACGGGCAGCACGATGAGTTCGAGCTTCAGATCCATGAGAGTGTCTGCTTTCCGTGGACGGGAGTCCCGTTCCGCCGACCGGAGTCCGGCACGACGCCGTCGGCCGGGAGGCCGCACGGCCGCCCGTGGGCGGCACATGGGCCCCGGTCCCCGGCGGCCGTGCGTGACTCAGGCGACGGCGACGACCGTCTTGCCGGCCGTCCCGGACTTGGTGCGGAACGCGTCCGGCGCCTCGGGAAGCGTGCGCACGCTTCCCACCAGGGGCCGCAGCCGGCCCTGCCGGCACCGGTCGACGACCTGCGCGAGGTGGTCACGACCGGGCTCGACGATGAAGTACAGGGCCCGGCCGTCCACGGGCCGTACGGTCGGAGGGCGGGAGATACTGATCAGTGTGCCGCCCGGTCTGAGGACGGCGGCCGAGCGGTCGAGCACCGTCCCACCGACGGCGTCGAAGACGAGGTCGACGGAGCCCACGGCTTGCTCCCACGCCGGCTGTTCCAGGTCGACGAACTCCTCGGCGCCCAGTTCCAGCACCCGCTCCCTGCTCTTCGCGCGGCCCGATCCCAGCACACGCGCGCCGGCGTCCCGGGCGAGCTGTGTGGCTGCCATTCCCACCCCCCCTCCCGCTCCGTGCACCAGCACGCTCTGCCCGGTCTCGATCCGGCCGTGCACGAACAGCCCCTGCCAGGCGGTGAGGCCCGGCATCGGCAGGGCCGCCGCATGCACGTGATCGATGCCCGCGGGAAGTGGCGCGAGATTACGTGCCTCCACCGCCACGTACTCGGCGAGGGTGCCGTCCCGGTTCCAGTCGGTCAGGCCCACCACCCGCTGTCCCACGGACAGTCCGGTGGTGCCGGCCGACACCTCCGCGACTTCCCCCGACACCTCGTGCCCCGGTACGACGGGGGCCCGCTCCCTGCCGCCCCGGTCGACCCACGAGGCGGGCCAGGTGAGTTCACCGGGGGTGAAGCAGGCCGCGTGCACCTTGACGACGACGTCACCCTCGCCCGCGTACGGATACGGGGCCTCCTCCGCGACCAGACCGGCCACGGGTGCGTCGCGATCATGAGCTCGTATCGCTCTCATCGAGGCCCCCTGACGGGTGTGGAAGACCTCCTCCTTCCAGCATGAGGGTGGAACGCCCCCAGGTCGAACGGAGCGGCGAAGTTTCGCACGCGCCCCTGTGCGCCGCCATCGCACGACCGGAGGCCGCCGGCCCTGCGGTGCGCCCGCCGGCGCGGGCGGTCCGGCGGGTGGCTCCTCACTCCATCGGCGCAACCCCACCCGCACCGGCAGGAGCCGCGGCACGGCTGTACGTCCCCTGTCACGGGGCATGCCCGTCATTACGTAAGGAACAGTGGCATGCCGGTAATTGGGGCGATGCCACGTTCGGTCCGCGAAAGGAGAAGGGAACCCTCGCCACCGGCCGGAGCAGGCCCCCGACGCGCTGCTCGCGGCCCTGACCGAGTTCCTGCGCACCGGCAGCGCCGACGCCTCGCCGATGCCGGCCGGGAAGTAGGCACCGGGACCGCCCTGCGGCCGCGCGGACCGCGCCGATCGGCACCGGTCCGCGCGGCACGCCGTTGCCGCGAGCAACGACGTGCTTGCGTTCCGATGCGTCACCGTTCAGACTGGTGATATGAGGCATGCGTTCCCCGGCGGCACCCCGGCACTCGACTTCCCGGGCACACTGCGTTTCCGGCACCGCTCCGAACCGCGGGAGGACCTGGACTCCCCGGCGAGCCTCGGGGCGTGGTTCCGCGAGGCGGGCATCACCGTGGACGACGTCCCCGCCGGGCCGGACGACCTGCGCGAGGCGCTGACCCTCCGGGAGGCGGCCCACCTGCTGGTGCGGGCCGCCATCGCGGGCGAGGACTACGACCCGGACGCGCTGACACTGGTGAACGCGTATGCGCGCAAGCCCACGCCCGTGCCCCAACTCACCCCCGAGGGGCGGCAGGTGGACGCCACCGTCGAGCAGGGGCTCGCCCACGTCGCCCGCGACGTCGTCGTGACGCTGAGCGGTCCGGACGTGCCGTTGCTCAAGGAGTGCGGCAACCCCGAATGCTCGCAGGTCTTCATCGACCGGTCCCGCGGCGCGCGCCGTGAGTGGTGTGCCATGGACCCCTGCGGCAACAAGATCAAGGCCGCTGCCTACCGCGCCCGCAAGCGGGCGAACGGGCTGCTCACGGCCCGGCGGTCCGGCTAGCGCCCGGCCCCCGCGCACCCGCACCCTCACTCGTACCATCACGGTCCGCCGTCCACGCGAGGCGCGCACGGCGACCTCGACGGCCTTGATGGCCCGCGCCCGCCGCCCGCCCCTCGCCGCGAAGGCCCGCGCCGCCTGTGCGAAGCTGGTCACATCCTCGAGACCGGGTCCGCCGACGCCGCGCCGTGCGCCGGGCTGCTTCCCGCACCGGACGGATGCCGAGGGGCGCGCGGCGGGCCGGCCGGGCCGGAGGGAGGCCGACCATGCCTTCTCGTCAGTCCGTCCTCGTCACCGGCGCCGGCGGTGTGGGCCGCGCGGTGATCCAGCACCTTCGCGCGGACGACGTACCGGTACGCGTCCTGGTCCGTCGCGACGACGAGCGGGCGGCCGAACTCCGCCGGCTCGGCGCGGAAGTGGTCCTCGGTGACCTCACCCGGCCCGAGACCGTCGCCGCCGGCCTGTGGGACATCAACCGCATGTACTTCGCCATGCCGGTCTCCCGTGATCACCTGCTGGCCGCGGCCGTCGTGGCGAGCGTGGCCCGCGAGTACGGCGAGCTGGACGTCCTGGTCGGCATGTCCCAGATGACGGTGTCGCAGATGACCGCCACCAGCACCGACGAGTCCCACCAGCAGCGCCTGCACTGGCTGGCCGAGCGGGTGCTCGACTGGTCCGGTCTGCCCGTGGTGCACGTCCGGCCCACGTCGTTCCTGGACAACCCGCTGTTCACGACGCTCGCCGCCCGGTCGATCACGGCGGACGGGACGCTCGCCCTGCCCTTCGGCGGCGGACGCACGTCCCCCGTCGCGGTCGCCGACGTCGCCCGGGTCGTGGCCGGCCTGCTGGCCGGCCGGCGGCGGCACTTGGCCCACGTCTACGAGCTGACCGGCCCGCAGGCGATGGACATGACGGAGATGGCCGGGGCGTACTCCCGGGCGCTCGGCCGGTCCGTCGTCTACGCGGACGTGCCCCTGGAGCGGTGGCGGGAGGAGGTCCTCTCCCGGGCGGGGCTGCCCCCGCACATCGAGGACCACATCGTCACCATGTGCCGGCTGCACCAGGAGAACCGCTACGACCGGGTCACCGACGACGTGGAGCGGGTGACGGGCGTACCGGCCCAGACCGTCGAGGAGTTCGTGGCCGCCCGCCGGGACCAGTACCTCGCCCCCGAGCCCGCCGACCACCTCGGCTGAGCGTTCCGACCCGCCGGCCGTCCCAGCTGCTGAGCGCGCCACCCAACGCGTCACCTGTTTGACAGGTGACGAGACATGCCGCATCCTCGTCACCATCCCAGCCGGTGACGCATTCGGCGTCCCGGTCACCTCTCCCGAAGTGGATGCGTCACCGCATGAACCTCAAGCTGGAACTCGTCGTCCTGCCCGTCTCCGACGTCGACCGGGCCAAGGCCTTCTACGAGCGGGCGGGCTTCCGCCTGGACGTGGACAAGGCCCCCGTCGAGGGATGGCGCGCCGTACACCTCACGCCCCCCGGCTCCGAGGCGTCGATCCTCTTCGGCGAGGGACTGACCACCGCCGAGCCCGGCTCGGCGCAGGGCCTGTACCTGATCGTCACCGACATCGAGGCGGCCCGTGCCGAGCTCCTGGAGCGCGGCATAGCGGTCAGCGAGGTCTTCCACGACGGCGGAGGCGTGCTCTTCCACGGCCACGCCGACGGCACCGCCACCCACGACCTGCCCGCCCAGCAGCGCCTGTCCGGCCGCCACCCCGAGGGGCTCTCCTACGCCTCCTACGCCACGTTCAGCGACCCGGACGGCAACGGCTGGGTCCTGCAGGAGATCACCGAGCGCTTCCCCGGCCGGTAGGGGAGTCCGTGCGGGGCGGCGGCCGGCACCGGCCGCCGCCCCGCCGCGGGCACAGGCCCGCACCACCGCCACGACCTCAGGATCAGTGATGAACGAAGCAACGACGGGCCGAGGCGTCCGTGAGTACGACGTGGTCGTCGTCGGCGGGGGCCCCGTCGGCGAGAACGTGGCCGAGCGGGTCCGCTCCGCGGGTCTGACCGCCGTGATCGTCGAGCGCGAAATGCTCGGCGGGGAGTGCTCCTACTGGGCGTGCGAACCGAGCAAGGCGCTGCTGCGCCCGGTCGTCGCGCGCGCCGACGCGCTGCGCGTCCCCGGTCTGCGCCGAGCGGTCGAGGGGCCGTTGGACGTCGAGGCCGTCCTCGCCCACCGCGACGCGACGGCCTTCCACTGGAAGGACGACGGCCAGGCCGACTGGCTGGACTCGGTCGCGGTCGACCTCGTACGGGGCCACGGCCGGCTCGACGGCCCCCGGCGCGTGACGGTGACGGCCCCGGACGGCGACACCGTGCGCCTCGCAGCACGGCACGCCGTGGTCCTCGGCACCGGCAGCGTCCCCTCCCTGCCGCCCGTGCCCGGCCTCGACGGGGTCCGCCCCTGGACCAGCCGCGAGGCCACGGGCGCCCGACGCGTCCCCGGGTCCCTGGCCGTGGTCGGCGGCGGTGTGGTCGCCGTCGAGATGGCCACCGCCTGGCAGGCCCTCGGCTCGCAGGTGACCATGCTGGTGATCGAGGACCATCTCCTCGGGCGGATGGAGCCGTTCGCGGGCGAGATGGCCGAGGACGGTCTGCGCGAGGCGGGTGTCGACATACGCTTCGGAACGGCCGTGGAGTCCCTGCGGCGGGACGAGGGGTCAGGGAGCCAGGGTCCGGTGCGGATCACCCTGACCGGTGGTGAGGAACTGACCGCCGACGAGATCCTGTTCGCCACCGGCCGCATTCCGCGGACCCGCGACGTGGGGCTCGACACCGTCGGACTGACCCCGGGCGACCGGCTCGCCGTGGACGACACCTACCGCGTCACCGCCGTCCCGGACGGCTGGCTCTACGCGGTCGGCGACGTCAACGGGCGGGCGCTGCTCACCCACCAGGGCAAGTACCAGGCGCGGATCGCCGGTGCCGTCATAGCGGCCCGGGCGGCGGCACGGCGCGTCGACGACGCGCCCTGGGGCGCCCACGCCGGTACGGCCGACACCGCGGCCGTGCCCCAGGTGGTCTTCGGCGTGCCCGAGATCGCCGCGGTCGGCCTCACCACCATGGAGGCCGAACGCACCGGCCGCCGGGTCGAGGTCGTCGACCACGACATGACGGGCGTCGCCGGAGCACGCCAGTACGGCGAGGGCTACCGAGGCCGGGCCCGGATGCTGGTGGACCCGGACCGCGGCACCGTCGTCGGCGTCACGTTCGCCGGGCCCGGCGTGGCCGAGCTCGTCCACTCGGCGACCTTCGCGGTCGCCGGGGAGATCCCGGTCGAACGGCTCTGGCACGCCGTACCCGCCTTCCCCACCCTCGGCGAGGTGTGGCTGCGTCTGCTGGAGACCTACCGCGGACCGTGAGGCGGCGGGGCATCGGGGGAGGGGCTCCCGCCCCCGATGCCCTGACGGTCCGCGGCGCGGGCCAGCGAGCGGCGGAAGGTGTCGGGGAACTCCCGCTCGACGGCGGCGTCGAGCAGCGTGAGCTGGCGGCGCACCGCCGGACGCCGCTCCGCCGGCACACCCGGCAGCAGGCCCTCCAGCAGGGCCCGCAGGCGCCGGCACACCTGCAGCGAACCGACGCCGTACTCGCGCACCTCCGTCACGCCGAGCTCCAGGTACTCCTCCCAGCTCCGGCCCGGCACGACGGCCCGCGGCGCGCCGCCGGCGTCACCGAGCACGTGCCGGCCCTTCAGCTCGGACCTGCCCACCGCGTGCAGGAACGCGTCGACGTGATTGAGGACCTGGACGGCGGTGGTCGGGTCGTTCACCCCCGACGACAGCGCCCGGGCGGCGATGTCGACCAGCACGCGCAGCGCGAAGGCGGGGTCCTGTTCGACGGTCCGCTCGGCGCCCAGCGTCACCAGCCCGGTCAGCCGGCGCGCGTCGGGCGGGGTTCGGGGCGTCCCGTGGACCTCGATCAGCACGGCCCCCGGAGGTACGAAGTCACCCACGCGGTGCGCCACCACCAGCACGCAGTCGTGGCGCGCGGCGGCCCTCATCAACCCGCCCACGTCCAGCCCCTGGAGGGCCCCGCCGTCGGCGGAACGCACGACATCGGCCGGCGTGCCGTGTCCCGGGTGGGCCGCCTCGTCGAGGAGGATGCACCGCCCCTGGGCCTGCAGCGAGGTGCCCAGCACCCGCAGGCCGGTGCGGCGCACCCGGTCCGCGATGGCCACGGGGCGCAGGTCGTGCACGAACCGGTTGAGGTAGACCAGCAGCATCACCAGACTCACCGCGACGGCCAGGCCGGCCAGGGTGACGCCGAGATCGGGCACCGTGCCGGGGCCGATCCGGCGCAGCAGCGTGAACGCGAAGGCGAAGGTGCCCGCGAACAGGGACAGCACGGCCTTCTGGAGCCGGTTCCGGTACCACAGGCGCATGTACCGCGGCGACAGCGTGCTGGTGGCCTGCTGGACGACCAGCACACCGATCGTGACGACGAACCCCAGCAGGGCGACCATGGCGCCCACGATGGCGGTCAGCACGCCCGTCGCGGTGGTGGCCGTGTACCGCCAGCCGGTCGGGATCCCCACCATGTCGTCCAAGGCCAGCGCGCCTTCGCCCAGGAGAGCCCCCAGGGCCAGTCCGAGCACCGGCAGGATCCACAGGCTCGTCCTGACGTACTGCCCCAGCTGGAACCGGAACGACCAGGTAGGCATGGGAAGCCTCCGCAGTGCCCGGGAACGGGCCGTCGCCCCTCACGCTACCGCCGGGGCCCGGCCGACGCAGAGCGCCGTCGTCACCTGCTTGACAGGTGACGACGTCGCAACGCATACTCATCACGATCTGACCGGTCACACGGCAGCCCTCGGACAAGGAGCAGACGCATGGACCAGGTACGCGAACCCGGCAACGAGGCGGAGTCGCGGCGCCGCACGCGCTTCTCGCACCTGCCCGACAGGATCCGGATCGAGGACACCGTCGAGGAGCGGCCCGCCGCGCCCCACGCCTCGGCGGACGTCGCCGTCACCCCGGACTGGTGGCTCATGCGCATGGGCGGTGTCTGAGTGATGCACCGCCCCGGGTGGTGCGGCGCACCGCCGGACGATTGAGCGTCCCGAAGTCTTCACGGTGCACCTTTTCCGGAGCCGGACGGGCCCCCGCCGGACGATTGCGTCCGATTTGGCGGGATCCACGGTGATGTCCGACCATTGCTCCGGCCCGGCGATCCCGGGCGCCAGTTCGAAGAGAGGCGCACCACCCCATGCACGTCACCGGAACCGTCCCCCCACCGGCTCCGGCCCCGCAGGCCACCACCGACGGCCCCGCCCACTCCGGCGACACCCCTGACGGCACGGGACGGCGCACCCGCCGGTTCGGCCTGCCCGTCGCCACCGCCCTGGTCATGGGCAACATCATCGGCGGCGGCATCTTCCTGCTCCCGGCCTCCATCGCCCCGTACGGCACCATCAGCCTCGTCGCCTTCGGCGTGCTGACCGTCGGCGCCATCGCCCTGGCCCTGGTCTTCGGCCGGCTTGCCGAACGGGATCCCAGGACCGGCGGCCCGTACGTCTACGCCCGCGAGGCGTTCGGCGACTTCGCCGGCTTCCTCGCCGCCTGGGCGTACTGGATCACCACGTGGGTCTCCAACGCGGCCCTCGCCGTCGCCGCCGTCGGCTACCTGGACGTGCTGATCCCGGTGAACGAGCACCGCTGGACCGCCTGTCTTGCCGCCCTCGCCCTGCAATGGCTCCCCGCCCTCGCCAACGTCGCCGGCACCCGCTACGTCGGCGCCGTGCAGGTGGTCTCCACCGTGCTCAAGCTGGTGCCCCTGCTGCTCGTCGCCGTCGGCGGCCTGTTCGCCTTCGACGCGGACAACCTCGGACCGTTCCGCGCCGGCGGGGAGAGCGCGACGGGCGCGATCTCCGCGGCGGCCGCCATCCTCCTCTTCTCCTACCTCGGCGTGGAGTCCGCCGCCGTCAGCGCCGGCGAGGTGCGCGACCCCCGGCGCACCGTGGGACGCGCCACCGTGATCGGCACCGCCGGAGCGGCGGTCGTCTACCTGCTGGGCACGCTCGCCGTCTTCGGCACGGTCGCCCACAACCGGCTGGTCGACTCCACCGCGCCGTTCTCCGACGCGGTCAACGCCATGTTCGGCGGGGCCTGGGGCGGCTGGGCGGTGGCGCTCGCCGCGCTCGTGTCGATGACCGGCTGCCTCAACGGCTGGACCCTGATGAGCGCGCAGACCTCGTACGCCGCGGCCAAGGACGGACTCTTCCCCGCCGCCCTCGCCCGCAAGCGGCGCGGAGTGCCGACGTTCGGCGTCGGCGTCACCGTGCTCCTCGCCTCCCTGCTCACCGTGTGGAACTACGCCTCCGGCACGGCCCGGATCTTCGAGACGCTGGTCCTGGTCACCACCTTCACCGCGACCGTGCCCTACCTGCTCGCCACCGCCGCGCAACTGTTCCACCTCGTCTCCGGGCACCGGGAGCGGGTCGACCGGGGCCGCCTGGTCCGCGACGCGGTGGTCGCGTCCGTCGCCGCCGCGTTCTCGCTGTGGCTGGTCGCGGGCGCCGGCTACCAGGCTGTCTACCAGGGGGTGCTCTTCCTGTTCGCCGGTGTGCTGATCTTCGCGGTCATGGCGGCGCGCAAGCAGCGGGCGGAGGCCCGTACGGCCGAGGGGTGACCGGTGGGCCGGACGGTGATCCGCGGCCTGCGGACACCGGCCCGCCGTCCGGCGCCTGTGACCCGTTGCCCGCCGTCCGTCGCCTGCCCGGGGTCGGGCAAATGGGGCAGCTTCGGTGACAGGGCGTTGCCTCCGGGCGATCCAGCAGTTGATCCAAACACGGCGCACGTGAGGCGGCCGGTCGCTCCGGCCGCCTCACGTGCTGCCGTGTGCCCCTGTCCCGCCCCTCCCGCCGGAGGCCGCAGCGATGCACGAACCCGCCCAGCCGTCCCCCCGCCCCGCCGACCCATCGACAGCGGGGCGGCGACCCCCGGAACCGCGCCTGCTCAGCGGCGTGTACGGGTTGGTCCTGGCCAGCGCCCTGGCGGCCGCCCTCGACTCCCCGGACGAGCAGACCGACCCCGGTTCGGACGCCCTGTGGGTTCTGCTCACCGCCCTCGCCGCCGCGGCCGCGCACGGCTACGCGCACGTCCTCTCCCACCGCATGTCCGCGGAGCCCGGGGGGCTGACGGCCGGACTGCGCGCCATGATCGCGGAGTGGCCCGTCGTCGCCGCGGCGGTCCCCACGGTGATCCTGCTGCTGTTCGCCGTGCCGGACTGGTGGGCGGAGGCCGACGCGGTGGACGTCGCGCTGGTCCTCAACACCCTGATCCTCGCCGGATGGGGCGTCTGGACGGCCCGCCACGCGGGCCGTCGGTGGCCGGCCTCGCTGCGGGCCGGACTCGGCGACATGTTCATCGGCCTGGTGATCATCGGGGCCAACGCCGTGATCAAGTAGCGCCGGCCACGCGGCGGGTGGCCTCGGCCGTCGCGACCGGCCACGGCGTCAGCGGCGCGGGGCGGACGGGGCGGGCTCCGACAGGATGGCGAACCGCGCGGGCCCGACGGCCAGGACGCCGTCGTCGAGCGGGGTGCACCGGACCCCGCCCTTGTCCCTGAGCGCGCGCTGCGCGCCCGGGCCGACGGTGACGTTCATCCAGGCGCACGGCCGCGCGGGCCGGTTCACGGAGAAGCGCACCGGCCCCGGCCCGCAGTCCAGACTGATCGTCGCGCCCACGTACGCGTCGATGTCGACCCCGCGCAGCAGGACGTTCCGCCGGGTCTGCCGCAGGTCGACGGCGGGATCGATGTCCGTGGGCAGATTCTCCACGGACATGATCGTCACGGAGGCGTCGCGATGGGCGGGCTGCGCGTAGTAGCGGTCGCCCACCAGCCCCAGCCTCGCCCGCACCTCGGCGCGCGGGACACGCTCGTCGTCGGGGCCGGGCGCGGGCCCGTCCGAGGGCCGCCCGTCGAGCCGGTGGGAGGGCGACACCAGAAGCTGGACCACCTCGACTTCGATCATGCGCTTCCTCGTCGACTCCGGCGGGCACACCGGAATCGACCCTACCCGTCCCCCTCCACCTGCGCGGAAGCGGAACCGAAGCCCGCCGGCACCCGGCACCCGGCACCCGCCCGCCGGCCCGCCCGCCCGCCCGGCCGGGCGGGCCGGGGCCGGCGGCAGCGTCAGGGGCGTTCGCCGAGCTGGGACCCGGTAGGTGGCCGGATCGGGACCACCCGCCCGCCGAGCCGGGGGCGTTCGCCGAGCCCGTACGTCCGCCGAGTTGGGACCCCCGCCCTTCAGGCGGCGCCCGCCGGGCCGGGGTCTTGCGCCGGGCTGGGACCATCCGCCGGGGCGGGGCGGTCCGCCGGGCCGGGCGCCTGCGGACTGCCCGCGACAGAGCCGCCCGCGGCGCTGGGAGCGTACGCCGGGCCGGTAACGCCCTGCGGGCCGGGACCGTCCGCCGGGCCGAGGGCAGGCGACGCAGGGCCCCCCGAGCCTGGCGTCGCCATCCCCCTCCCGGACGCCCTCAGTGTCACCGCCGCCGCGACGCCCGCCAGCGTGCCCCACAGCATCGCGGCGCTCGTCCCGTCGCCGAGTCCGGACGCCGCCTGCAGCAGACCCCGGTAGTTCCACGACCCGTCGACCACCGCCACACGCACCAGATGCCGGGCCAGCAGCCCGAGGACGACCGCACAGACCGCGCCCGCCGCCATCGCCGGCACGGAGACACGGGTGAGTACGCCGGGCAGCCACCGCAGCGCGCACCAGACCACGGCCAGCAGCAGGACGTCCCCCAGCCGCACCAGCAGCCAGTCGCCGAAAGGGCCCCCGGCCGGGCCGGACCACGCGCTCAGCACCAGCCACTGGCGCAGCAGATCGCCCGGTTCGCCGAGGAACCCTCCACCCGTGAACGCCGTCTGGATCCGCGCCGCGTTCTCCTGGTACGACAGCACGACCACCGACACCGCGACCACGGCCGTTCCCACGGTGGCGGCCACGAGGGCGGCCCGCGCCGGTACGTCCCCGCGGGGCTGCGGCTCCGCGTGCTTCAGCGCCAGCCGGGTCACGAACACCGTCCACACCGCCGCGGCCAGCGCCAGCGGCACCAGAACCGTCCGCCCGGAAGAGGACAGCCCGGCCAGCTGCGGCAGGAAACGGTAACTGCCGCGTCCCCCGGCCGCGATGAGCCAGGGGGACGACACCGTCACCGCCAGCGTGCCCGCCACCAGGCCCTAGGCCCACAACGCCAGCAGGGCCGGCCGGACCCGCCCGCGCTCCGCGGGGATCCGCCGGACGAGCAGCAGGGCCCCGGCCGCGTAGAACACGAACACGGCGACGAAGCGGATCTGCATCGCCGTGTGGTGCAGGCCGAGGTAGTGGGAGCCGTCGGGCGTCGACACGGCGGACCCGTGCGAGAGAGCGCCGGCGTAGGGGTCGTACGCCCACGGGTACAGCCAGCTCCGCAGGGCGGCGTCCGTCTCGATGCCGAGCACCCCCGTCGCACCGTCCAACTGCAGGGCGTCGGCACTGGCCCCGGCCCACCACAGCAGCAGTGTCAGCATCAGCCCGCCCGCCACGGCCGGTATCGCCGCGTACCGGTACTCCATGTGCCGCCCCCGTCCCCCGAGTTCACCGTCGACGCCACGAAGGTGTCGTGGCCCGGGGGACCTTACGCGTCCATGATCACGTGGGGATCACGATGCCGCTGCGCACGCCTGAGGCGCGGGCGCGGCACCCGCCCCGGAAACGGACGCGTGTTCGCGCCGGAAGCGGGAACGAGTGGTCGCACGGACCGCCCGGTCCGCACGTCACAGCTCCACCGCAACACCCCAGGAGGCCTTCATGATGGTCGTCGGCATCGTCGCCGTCTGCGTGGTCATCGCCGTGCTCGCGTTCTTCGTCCCGCGTCTGTCGCGACACCCGCAGAACGGCACGCAACGCACGCTCGGCCTCGGTTCCCGAGCCGGTTCCAAGGCGCCGGGACCGCTCGGGCGCCTGTTCAGCAAGCCCTTCAGCTCCAGCTCCCGCGCGGTCGGCCGCAGCGGCTCCGCCGGCCGTCGGGCACGGGGCAAGATGCCGTTCTGACCCGCGTGCGCGGACCCGTCACGACGCGGCGGCCGGTGTGTCCGTCGCGTACCGGGGACGGCCGGCGGGCCGGTGGACCTGGATCGTCACCCCGCCCGGTGTGGACCGGCAGCCGACGTCGAGGGCGCTGTCCGGGCCGTCCTCCGGGAACAGCCGCGTCCCCTGGCCCACGATCACCGGACAGGTGAGCAGGACGAACTCGTCGACCAGGCCGTGGGCCGCCAGCCACCGCACCAGCTGCCCGCTGCCGTGCACCTGCGGCTCGCCGGGCGTCCGCTCCTTGAGCTCGCGGACGGCGGTGGCGAGGTCACCGGAGAGGACGGTCGTGCCCGCCCATCGCGGGCCGGTGAGCGTCGACGAGACGACGTACTTCGGCCGGGCGTGCGGGGGGCGCCGCGACCGGGTTGCTCTCCGGGTCGGGGCGTGACGCCCCAGGAGCCCGCGAAGATCACGTACGTCCGGCGCCCGAACAGGAACGCGCCGACGCGCCCTACACCTCGCCGAGGTAGGCCATCGCCTCCTCGTCGACCAGCGGCAGGACCCACCGCCGCGCTCGAAGCCGCCCCTGCGGTCCTCCTCCGAACCGCCAAGACCTTGCATGACCCCGTCGACGGAGACGTTGGTGATGGTCGTCAGCTTCATGGTGTCCGCTCCTGGCCGCCGGTGCGGCGTCGTGCGGCGCCCGGTAAGGGTTCGTGATGGGGGAACTCGTCCGGTCACGCGAACTCGTCGCGGCCGGTCCGTGCGCTGCCCGCGCGGGCCCGGCCGCCGGGCGAGCCGAGGGACGTCGTTCCCCTCCACGGCGCATACTGTCCGTAACGCGCCGGCGCGGGACGGGAGACCGGACATGAGCACACCGAGGGTCGACTACCAGGCCTTGTTCTCGGTCATGCCCAGCCCGTACCTGGTGCTGGACCCCGATCTCGTGGTGGTCGAGGTCAACGAGATGTACCTCAGCGTGACCGGCCGTGCCCGCCACGAGCTGATCGGCCAGTACGTGTTCGACGTCTACCCGGACAACCCGGACGACCCGGCGGCGGACGGCATCCGCAACCTGAGCGCTTCCTTCCGGCGGGTCCTCGCAACCGGGGAACCGGACTCCCTGGCCGTGCAGCGGTACGACCTGGCGGTGCCCGGCCGCCCCGGAGAGTTCCAGGAACGCTGGTGGTCGCCGGTCAACACACCCGTCCTCGGACCCGACGGTGAGATCGCGTGGATCGTGCACCGCGTCGAGGACATGACCGAGTTCCTGCTGTCCCGCACGGCGCACGACGTGCCGGCGGGCCGGGGCAGGACCCGGGCCGTGACGGAGGCCGAGCTGTACGCGCGGGCACGCGAACTGCAGGAGACCAACGAGAAGCTCCGCGCCGCGCACGACTGGGAACGCAGGACCGCCCTGGCCCTGCAGGAGGTCATGCTGCACGCCCCGGACCTGGCCTCCCACCGCGGCATCGCCGTGCGTTACATGCCGGCCACCCGGTCCCTCAACGTGTGCGGCGACTGGTACGACGTGGTGGACCTGGCGGACGACAGCTTCACCGTCGCGGTGGGCGACGTCGTCGGCCACGGCCTGGAGGCGGCCGCCGTCATGGGCATGCTCCGCAGCGCCCTGTCCGCCGCCGTACGCGCCATCCAGGAGCCCGGCGGGGCGATGGACCTCCTCAGCCGCTACGCCCGCACCTTCGAGGGCGCGCTCGCGACCACCGCGGCCAAGGCCGTCGTCGACACCCGCGAGCGGCGCATCACCTACACCTGCGCCGGCCACCCTCCGCCGGTCCTGGGCAGTCCGGACGGCACGGTGCTCCTGCTCGACCAGGCCACCGACCCGCCGCTCGGCATCCTCACCGAACGGACCCCGCGCCCCCAGGCCACGGTCGACTACCAGCCGGGCGACACCTTGGTGCTGTACACCGACGGGCTGATCGAACGCCGGGGCGAGGACATCGACGCGGGCCTGCTCCGCCTCACCGACGCGCTCGCCGGCCACGCGCAACTGGACCCTGAGCCCTTGGCCGACACCCTGCTCACCCGCTTGGGCGTGGCCGACGGAGGCCGCGACGACATCGCCCTGATCGTGGTACGCCTCTGACCGCTCGTCGGAACGTCGGCGGCGCCGGGAAGAGCCGGTCGGCCTCCGCCTTCGCCGCCGCTCCTCCCGCTCACGGCCGCCCAGGCATCCCTCAACCTGATCGAGCGCGCCTTTGACCGCGACCACGCGGGCGCCACTGGCCCCTTGCTACTGACCGGTGGGTCTGATTTCGTACCGCGCTACGAGTGCGTGATCACGTGGACGTGAGGAGAGGCGGGCGGCGTGGAGCGAGGAACACGGACGAGAACGCTGGATTCCCTGCCGGAGGGACTCGGTCAGGCGATACGGCAGACAGCCGGTGAGATCGCCGCGCTCCTGGCCGGCGCGAGGGACACGACCGGTCCCGTACCGGGGCTGGAGTGGACCGTCGGTGAGACGGCCGCCCATCTGGCACTGGCCAACGGCCTGATGGCCGACATCGCGTCCGGCCAGGCACGCCCGTACGGAGACGGCACGCCTCAGGGTCTTGCCGCGGCGAACGCACAGAGTCTCGTCGCGTTCCCCGAACGCACGGCGGAACCGCTGGCCGCGATGATCGTGGAGCAGGCCGACAGGTTCCTGGACGCGGTGGGTCGGACCGTGGCCGGCGGGACCGGCACACAGACGTTCCTGACCCCGCTCGGTCCCATGGATCACGGCACGTTCGCCTCGTACTTGCTCACCCACATGCTGGGACACGGTTACGATCTCGCCCGCGGACTGCGCCGGCCGCACATGATCGACGCGCGCAGGGTCGAGTTGTGCCTGCCGTTCCTGAAGACGGCGATGCCGCGTGTGTCCGCCGCGTCCACACTGACGGCCCGGTACACCCTGCGCCTCCGGGGCGGCGCCACGTTCGGAGTCACGTTCACCGACGGCACGGTCGAGGTGCTTCCTCACGCGCCGGAGCGTTCGGACTGCACCATAGCCACCGAACCGGTCGCCTTCCTCCTCATGGCGCTGGGACGTATGGGCCCGTGGCAGGCCATGGCACGCGGCGACGTACTGGCCTGGGGCCGCAAACCCTGGCTGGCCCCCCGCTTTCCCGCACTGTTCCACGCCCCCTGACCATGACGTTCCGAGCCTGACCCTGAGCGCCGTCATGGTGGCCGGCCGAGCGCCCTGGGGTGCCGGGCGGTTCCCGTACGGAACCACCCACGTGAGTCGCGACGAGTCACGCCCGAGTGCGATCTGGGGCCGGCCGGCATGCCCTTGCACGCCGACTCGCTGGACGACTGGCCGATCAGCTCGGCCGGACGCACCGCCCGCGTCCACCACCCGGCCGGACGCCGACGGCGAGCGTGGCGCGCGTGAGGCACCGAACCGCCGGCCGAGGGCGTCGTACGGACGTCGCCCTCGGCCGGCGGTCCGTCAGGTCACTCGGCCGCGGCCGCCACGCGCTCCCTCGCCGGCTTCCGGCGCGCCACGGGGGCGTCCAGGTGGACGACGACCGTGGTGTAGAAGCGGTGCACGGCGTCGTCGACACTGCGGATGAAACCGGTCTCGGCGTTGCCGCGGCCACTTCCCATGCCCTTGAGGAGGGACAGCCGGAACCCGGTGATCCTGGTCGCGCCGTCCTTGGGGAGCAGGTCCGCCGGTTCGGGACGCAGCCGCTCCAGGGTGCCGCGCGGACCCGGCCCGGTGCTGTCGACGAGGGTCTCGACATGGAGGTCCGCCGGTGCGTCCGCCAGACGCCGGACGAGCCGCTTGGCCCAGCTCAGCGGGTAGCCCTGCTCGGGCGCGGGGACGTCGACGGCGGTGCGCAGCTTGCCGGTGCGCAGGTCCGCGCCGACGGTCAGGACACCGGGAGTGCCGTCGATCCGCAGTTCGGCCTGGAGGCGCCCGTCGAGGCACAGTTGGTCGGCGAGGCGGTCACGGCGTTCCTTCGGGTCCGTTCCGCGCGTGGCCCGCTGGACGGGCAGGACCTTCTGGCCGAGCTCGCCACCCAGCCTGAGACAGACCTGGCGGATGAGCCGTTCCCAGTTCTCGACGACCTCCAACGCCCGGCCGTCCCCCTGACAGAGGGTCTCGTCGTCGATGCCGTTGCGCACGGGGACCCAGGACGGGCCCATGTTCTGGAAGCCGTGGCAGCCGGAGTTCTCGTGCTGGAGGTAGTGCAGCAGTTCCTGCAGCAGCCAGGCGTGCGCGGCGTTGCCCACGCCCTCGTGCCTGATCAGCATCTGGGCCTGGTGGGCCACTTCCGCCCAGGACAGGTGCCACAGGGCGACCTTGTGCTTGCGCCGCCTGTCGATCTTGACGTCGACGAGCGGGCTGCCTTCCAGGGCGACGTCGTTCGTCAGCGTGATCACGGCTTCGTAGCCGCGGCGCGCGGCGATGTCCATGTACGCCTGCACCTGCTCGGCCTTGAGCGCGTTGCCGTTGGTCTTCGTCTCCACCAGGGCGGTCCACAGCTTCCCGGCCCGCTCCACGCGGATGACGCCGTCCGGGCGGCGCGGACTGTCGCCGTGAGGCAGGGTGACCTCCGTGAACGTCTCCATGCGGCCCGCCGGGGCACCGAACGCCGCGGTGAGCCGTCGGCTGAACTCCGGCACCTGCGCCATCACCGACAACAGCACGGAGGTGGCCCGCATCTCACGGTCCCGATCGCTCTTGAGCACCGACACCGGGAACAGCCTCGCGGCCCTCCACGAGTCGTTCTCCGCCAGGGTCTTCCTCACCGTCGCGGGAAGGGTGACTTTCTTCTTCGCGGTACGCGGCCGGGCGGCCGGCTTCTTGGCCTCGTCCGTCCGGACCGCGTCCGCCTGGCCCTTGCCCGACTGGTCGTCGGGCCGGCGGGGGACGGGAACGGCGTCCATCAGCGCCTGCCCGGCGGGCTCCGCGACGGGCACGGACGCCGGCACGCCCCGTTGCCCGCCGGCTCCGGCGCTTCCGCCGACGGCGTCGGGCATCGCTCCCGGCTCTTCTCCCGCCTCCGCCTCCGCCTCAGCGTTCGCTGCCGCCTCCGCGTGCGCCTGTGCTTCGGTGGCCGCGTCGTCCTCGATGTCCACGCCGAAGTCGGTGGCCAGCCCGGCGAGCCCGGTCGCGTATCCCTGCCCGACGGCGCGGAACTTCCACTCTTCGCCCCGCCGGTACAGCTCGCCGAAGATGACCGCCGTCACCGAGTCGGCGTCGTCGACGGCGAACCGCAGCAGACCCTCCCCGGCCGCGTCGGCCAGCGTGATTTTCACGTCCTCCAACTCACCGAAGCTGGCACTCTCGTACCGGCTCGCCGCGACGACGATCCGCTCGACCTCGCCCGGCACCGCGGTCAGGTCGAAGCTGATCCGGTCCTCGCTGCCGTCCGCCGTAGGCGTCTTCCCCAGAAGCTGCACGCTTCCGTCGTCGGCCACCGGATGGTTGTAGAAGTAGAAGTCGCTGTCGCTGCGCACCTTGCCGTTCGTGTCCAGCAGCAGCACCGACACGTCCGCGTCGCCCTCGCCGGTGGGGCTGGCCCAGCCCAGACTGACGATGACCGATCCGACGTCCTCGCTGAGGTCCGCCAGGGCCACGTTCGCACCCTTGACCATTTCCTGCATGAAGCCCCCCACTGCGCACCTCGGGCACACGGAATCAATCCGGCCCATCCATCCCTTGCGCGACAAGATGACCAGTCGCGCAGAGAAGACTGTAATCCGCACGCAACACCGGCCGTGGAGATTCCGTGAAGCTCGTTCCGTGGGGATCAGGGGGCCGGGGCCCGTCGTCGGGGCGTGCGATGCGGCCCGTATGCTGCCTCAGTCCTGGGAAACGCCGTGCTCGGAAAGGGAAAGCGCCCCCATCGTGTTTCAGCCCACCCCTGTCTATGACCGCCTCGTCGCCGAACGCGGGGACATCCCCGTCCAGGTCCGTGGAGAAGCCGACCGGATCCACCGTGACCTGGCCGAGGTCCTGCCCCAGCTGCCCTCGACCCCGCCCGCGTACGACACCGCCGCGGCGCCCCCGGGGCCTGCCGCCCCGCAGCGGCACCCGTGATCCGACCCACAGGTGGACGGCGTGCGGGGCGGCACCGCGGGGCGGCATCACGTCGATGACGCTCCCCGGCCGCGCCGCATGCCAACGGGACGTCGTCATCCGCAGTTGATACGGGCCCCGGTCTCCATGCTGTAGTTGGCCCACACCATCGCGTCCCGCGTGTTGGGGCCGTACTCTCCGTCAGCCTTCACGCCCACCTTCTTCTGCACGGCGACGACCGCGGACTCGGTGCGTTCCCCGTACACGCCGTCCGTCGCCAGCTTGTATCCGTAGCAGGAGTTCAGGTTCTTCTGCAGGGCGGTGACGGCCGAGTTGCTCATCCCCCGGTCCAGCCAGCAACTGCTCGTGTTGGTGGAGGCGTACGGCACGTACTTGTACGAGGTCGGATTGGTGACCTTGTTGTACACGGTCACCCCGCGGGCGCACGGGCCGGTCGCGGCGCTCGCGCCCGGGGCCGCGGCCAACCCGCCGCCGACAAGGCCCGACAGCAGAACCCCCACAGCGATGGCCGACCTGGCACGCATCTTCCGAGATCCATCAGACACTGCTCCACCTCTTACCCTTTGAGTCCGGTACGCGACGTCGTGCGTTGGTGCGGTGCGTGTCACAGTCGCGGCGGAACAGCGTGATCGCTGGTGGCCGCGACGCAGTGGCATCATGCCCCCTGCACCTGCGGAACGACGAAGGTTCTCCGGGGCGTTTCGGCCCGCGAGTTGCCCGGGTGGCGCCCCGAGGCGGGCCACGACGAGCGACTCCACTCCAGAAGGGACCGTGACATGCCCGGCGACCGTCTCATGCGCATCCACAGCGCCGAGTTCCAGGCCATGGCGGAGAGGGTGCTACGCGTCACCGAGCTGACGTCCCGCCTGAACGTCCTGCCGTTCGACGACGAGGAGGGCAAGGGGCGGCTGTTCGAGCAGATCCTCGGCAAGCCGCTGCCGCCGCGGGTCACGATCTATCCGCCCTTCTACACGGACCACGGCCTGAATCTCGACCTGGCCGAACGCGTCTTCATCAACCAGAACTGCACGTTCCTGGACTACGCGGGGATCCGGATCGCGGAGCGCGTGATGATCGGCCCGAAGGTCACGTTCATCACCAGCGGACACCCGGTCGACCCGGAGGAACGGCGGCTGTACCTCACCGGCGCGCCGATCGACGTGGCGGAGAACGTGTGGATCGGCGCCGGCGCCACGATCCTGCCCGGCGTCACCATCGGCCGTGACGCGGTCGTCGCCGCCGGCGCGGTCGTGGCCGAAGACGTGCCGCCGGCCAGCTTGGTGACCGGCGGCAAGGCAACCGTGCACCACCAGTGGTGACGGCGTCTGCGGATTCGTCTCGCACGGAGGATGGTCAGGCGGCGGTGTCAGGGCCGACCTCCCAGGGATCCCCCAACGGTCGCGTCAACTCGACCCCGTCCATCGACCGACGCGACGGCATGGTCTCGTCCAGCTCCCAGTGGTGCAGGCACTCCTCACACCGAACGCCGTCCACGAGGACGTCGGTTTCGCCGTTCGGGCAGGCCGTGCCATCTCCCCGGCCCGCGCACATGCGGTCTGCTGTGGTGTCCCCCATACGTCCGAGCCTGCGCAGCTCTCCCTAACCAGGGGAGGAGCTGTGAGGGGCGCACGGACGCGCAGGGGATCGCACGCCGCCCCAACCGTCAAGCAGCGCCACACAGCACCCGCCCATCGCCGGCAGGCGAGTACGCGGGGACGGCGGGTGCCGCCAAACCATGCCGGCCAAACAGGGCTGAGTGCCAAGGAGGGGCCGGACACGCGGCCCACCGGCTCGGACGGTCGCCGGCCGGGCTGCCGTGGCGTCGTCCGGCGACGATCACGAGATCACGTAAGGGGTGGTCACCGGGAGGAACGCATAGGGCGAAGGGCTCTCGCGGAGGCCCGCCCCCGTGCCGCGGGCCCGGCGCGCGCCCTCGTCGGCGCAGGGCTGCCGACACGTGCCGGCCGCGCCGCCTCCCGCGCCCGCCGTCGTCCCGTCGTGACGTACCACTGGAGGGCGAGTGCGAGGAGGACCTCGACCGCGTCGCCGCCGTAGTACATGAGCTGCGCCCCGGTCCGCAGGTCGGGCGGCGCGAAGGAGGTGCCCGGCGGGCCGGCCGCGTACAGGCTCTTCGCCAGCACCGCGTGGGCCGCCCCCGCCGCCAGCAGCGTCGCGGCCCGCAGCGGAAGCCCCCACCGTCGGCGGACGGGATCGACGGCGCAGACGGCCATGGCGAACAGCAGCCCCGCGAGCAGCATGTGCAGCTCCAGCAGGCCGCCCAGCACGGCGTGACGGTGGGCGGCGGACCACAGGTCCGTGCGGTACAGCGCCCACAGCCCGCCGATGTCGACGACCGCGGCGACCGGCGGGAACAGCAGCCACCCGGCGACAGGGGAGTGTGCCACCCGCAGCAGCCCCCGTCGGAGAGCGCCCGGGGGCAGGAGTCGCAGGACGAGAGTGAGCGGACGGGCCACCGCGAGCAGCGCGGGACCCGCCATGGCCACGAGCAGATGCCGGCCGGTGTGTGCGGTGAACGGCCCGCCCGGCACCGGTCCCGCCAGACCCCAGACGACCGCCGCGCAGCCGCCGGCGAAGACGCAGTCCCGCCACCACGGCCAGGCGTCGCCCCGCCGCCTCAGCCGGACGGCACCCGCCACGTACGCCGCACCCGCGAGGACACACCCGAGGACGGCCGGCGCGCCGAACGCCGTGGACACGGCGGGCGTCATGACGGACGTCGCCCTCCCCGCCCGGACGGCACATGTCCCGCCCGGGCACGTTGCGCCCGGACGAGAAGGGCGCACCCGGCCAGCAACAGCACGAGCCCCGCCGCGATCCACGCCCAGTCGTACGGGGTGACATCGACCCCGTAGCGGATCTGGTGCACGCGCAGCACCTTGTGGTCGACGACACCGTCGAAGACCTGGAACGCGCCCGCGCCCAGCAGGGCCCCGCTCCACGCGTGCGCCGCTGACAGAGCCCGGCGCCGCCGCAGGTCCGCGTAGAGGAAGAACCCGGCGACCAGCGCCAGCAGTTCCGCGGTGTGCAGCAGGCCGTCCGACAGCAGACCCACGCCCGACGTGGAGCGGTCGTAGAAGTGGTGCCAGTGCAGCACCTGGTGGAAGACGATCTCGTCCACGGCCGCCATGACGGCCGCGCCGATCAGCGCGCACACCAGCAACGACCGGCGGGGCTCCGGGCGTGGTGCGGTGTTCGCGTCGGCCCACGGGTCAGAGGTGCTCACGGTGCGGTCCGTCCTTCCGAACGATCGGCTGCCGCTCGCCGTCTACCCCGCACGGCGCCGGCCAGCCCCGCCGGCCGGCGCCCGTCGTGGGGGTTCAGCTCCCGCCCATGGCCTTGCGCACGGTGTCCTTGGTGCGGTCCATGAGGGCGGCCACCGGTCCCAGGGCCATGTTCTTCGCACCGGACTCGACGCCCGGATGGGGCCGGGTGGGTGCCATCGCCTCGGCCGCCTTGATGGCCCTGGCCATCGCGGCGAGATTGGTGACGTCGGAGCTGCGGCGGATGTGGTTGAACTCGTAGCGCTCCTCCGCCCGCGCGTGCGTCTGCACGTCGTGCCGCAGCTGGATCAACTGCGGGAGGAACCGCGGGTCGTCGGGGTTCATCTCGTCCAGGGACGCGAGCATCTCCTTGGCCTCGCGCTCCTCGGTGAGCCGGTCCTCGACGATCTGCTCGCCGCCCGCCACCGCCCGGCGGACGAAGGGGTGGACGACCTCCTCCTCCGCGGTCTCGTGCACCGCCAGCAGCCGTACCAGCCGCCGGAAGGCGTCCCGGCGTTCGTCGCCGGCGGTCGCCTCCACCTCGTCGAAGAGGTTGCGGATGTCGCCGTGCTGGCGCATCAGCAGCGCGACGACGTCGTCGTCCGGGGCGTGGTCGTCCCCGGCCTGCGGAGTCTGCAACTCGGACATCTGGGGCCCCTCCCTACTTCTCGCGCTGGGCAGGGTCGGGGTGCTCACCCTCGGTCTGCACGCGGTACTCGCGGCCGAACATGGCGTCGTGCTCGTGCATCACCCGGTCGCTCGGCGGGGCCTCACCGCCGTGGATCTGCTCCTGCATCTTCTCGAACCGCTCGTGCGCCTCACGCACGTAACCGGCCCCGAGCGTGGTCAGGTCCATCTGGGTGTCGAGCAGCTCGCGCAGGTAGGCCTTGTTCGGCTCGAAGGTGAGCACGTTGGGCAGCTCGGGGGCGAGCACCTCGGCGGGCTCACGCCCGTCGTGCTGACGCATCAGGTCGCAGGCCATGTGCAGGTGCTCCAGCTCCATGTTCAGGTGCAGCTCCCAGATGGCCTTGACCTTCGGGTCGCTCTCCTGCTCCATGAAGGAGTAGTACAGATAGCACTCGTTGTACTCGTGGTTGACGAGCTGCTCCCACCACGTCTCACCCGGGTCCACGAGGGACTCGTAGTGGGTGACGTGCTCCTCCTCGATCAGCCCGATCTCCTGGTACAGCTGACGGGCGATCGGCTCCATGTAGGTGGGGCCGGTGTTCATGTAGAAGTTCATGGTCTGCTGCTCCGTCGACATGATCGTCAACGCGTGCAGCTTGGACAGCGGGCTGGCCTGGTCCTTCGCGTAGGGGTCGCGGACGTTGTCGACCGGGTTGCGGTGGTGGTACCGCGTGGGCCGGCCCGGCATGACCTCCGTGAGGTTGTCGACGATGGACTCCGCCTTGCGGTGCTCGATCATCTCGTACAGGTTGGCGTACCGGTACAGGTGGTCGAAGTCCTCCAGCACGCCGAATTCGTAGGCCTGCTTCAGATAGGGGTCCGGCTCCATACGGGCCACCCAGGCGGTCAGGTCGACGGCCACCTGCTCGTACGCGATGGTCGTCTCCAGCACCGAGGACAGGCCGGGCAGCAGCCAGTTCACCACCTTCTGCTGCTGCGCCTCGATGTACCTGGTGCGGGCCAGCTGCCGTTTGATCTCCGGGTCGGGGGTGTGACGGGCGAGCTGGTGGCTGAACAGGATCGCCTCCACCTCGATCCCGTTCATGGTGATGATCCGGCACCGCGTGTACGGGTCGCACCGGTCCGGGTCGATCGGTTCCACGTTCAGCTCGCGCCAGTTGCGCAGCTGGCGGTCCAGCGGGATACCACGCTGTTCCAGGGGGTTGAAGGTCACGGGCACACTCCTCGTCGAGGGGCCGAGCGGACGGAGTACCCCACGACAGCGGAGGGGGTCCGGTGACCGGCAGGGCACCCCCATGCTCGGCCCGCTCGCACGGGCTCGCCACGCCACACACCCGTCGGGCACGGACGCGCCCCGGATGCCGCATCCGGGTGGCCCAGGGAGCCGGGCCATGAACAATGCGGGGCGTGGCCCGCCTGGGGGGGTGACGGCGCGGGCCCCTCGGCCGAATCGCGGCAGCGGGTGAACGTAGGGGAGGCGCTGATCGAGCAACGCCTGCCGGCGAGGCGGTCCTGGGCATCGCGCGACGGGTCGGCGCCGCGATGTAAGATGTCAGCTGACATCTACTGGGAGGTAGTGAACGATGGGCCGTGTGTCGAAGGCGCAGGCGCAGGAGAACCGGCAGCGGGTCGTGCAGACCGCCTCCCGCCTCTTCCGTGAGCAGGGCACGAACGTCAGCGTCGCGGACTTGATGAAGGCCGTCGGCCTGACCCACGGCGGCTTCTACAAGCAGTTCGCCTCCAAGGAAGCCCTGGTCGACGAGGCCACCGCGTACGCCTTCGAGGAGACCGCCGACGCGTACCCGCCGGAGTACGGCGTCCGTGAGGTGGTCGAGAGCTACCTCTCCGTCGAGCATCGGGACGACGCGGCGGAGGGCTGCCCGATCACCGGCTTCGCCCCCGACAGGGCGCGGGCGGGCAGCGAGTCAGAGGCCCACCGCGTGTACACGGAGGGCGTGCGGAGGTTCGCCGACACCCTCACCGATGACGACCAGGACGGCTTTGTCCGGCTCTGCACCATGGTGGGGGCCCTGACGCTCTCCCGTGCGACGAAGGGCGACCCTGTGTCGGAGCAGATCCTCACCGCCGCCCGCGAGGCGCTGACGGCACAGGCGCAGGCGGGTGCCGCAGATCCGCAGGGCCCGGGCGCGTCCGACTGACCGGGATGCGCACACGCCCGCCCGGTCACGGGGTGGGCGCTCCCGGGCACCTCGCTGTCATCGCGCCGCCCTCCGTCCGCCGTCCGGCCCCTGCCGCTCGCGCCCCCAGGCGGCCAGCGGCGCGAGGGCGTCGTTGAGGCGCTCGCCGTCCTCGGTCAGCGAGTACTCCACGCGGGGCGGCACCTCGTCGTAGGAGACCCGGCGCACCACGCCGTCCGCCTCCATCTCCCGCAGATGGGAGGCCAGCACCTTCTCGGTGACGCCGGGAAGCAGCCGGCGCAGCTCACCGAAGCGGCGACAAGGGTGCTCGTGCAGCGCCCACTGGATGAGCACCTTCCACTTGCCGCCGATCACCTCCATCGCCGTGTCGATGCCGCAGACGTGTCCGTCCGACGCGCCCGGCCGGTTCGACGTCGCCATGTCCCCACCCCTTCGACCTGCTCGCTCACCCCAAGGTAACCACCCACTCGCGAGTGCGTACTTGATCACCACCGCGGGTGCGGCCAGCCTGATCGGTATGTCGCACACCACCGGGACGAAGACTCCCGTCACCCTGCTGGGCCTCGGCGCGATGGGCACGGCGCTGGCCCGCGCCTGGCTGGCCGCCGGCCACCCCCTCACCGTGTGGAACCGCACCCCCTCCCGCGCCGCGGCGCTCGCCGCCGAGGGCGCGCGGGTCGCGGACAGCGCCGCCGCCGCGGTCGCGGCGAACCCCCTCACCGTCGTGTGCCTCCTGGACGACGCCTCGGTCGAGGAGACACTGGACGGCACTGATCTGACGGGCAAGGACCTGGTCAACCTGACCACCGGCACCCCCGCCCAGGCACGCGCCCGCGCCGCGTGGGCCCGCGAGCGCGGCGCCCGCTACCTGGACGGCGGGATCATGGCCGTCCCGCCGATGATCGGCGTCCCGGACGCCGGCGGCCACGTCCTCCTCAGCGGCTCGCGCGAGCTGTTCGATCAGCACCGGCAGACCCTGGCCGTCCCGGCCGCGGCCACCTTCGTCGGCGAGGACGCGGGCTTCGCGGCCCTGTACGACGTGGCCCTGCTCAGCGCCATGTACGGCATGTTCGCCGGGGCGGCGCACGCCTTCGCCCTGATCCGCGGGGAGGACATCGACCCCACGAAGTTCGCCCCGCTGCTCGCCGACTGGCTCGTCGCCATGGCCCCCGCCGTCCATCAGACCGCCGACCAGCTGCGGAGCGGCGACTACACCAAGGGCGTCGTCTCCACGCTCGCCATGCAGGTGGCCGGGACGCCGACCTTCCTGAACACCGCCGAGGAGCAGGGTGTGAGCCCGGAACTGCTCGCTCCCTACTTCGCGTTGATGCGCCGTCGTCTGGCCGAGGGCAGCGGCGAGGAGGACCTGACGGGCGTGATCGACCTCCTCGCGCGCTGACCGGCCCGCGGCGCAAACCCTTCCCCCAAGCGTTGTCCCGGACAACCCTTGGCCTGCGAATCCGCCCAATCCGCCACCGTCATGGATCACTGACGCTCCTCCCGGCCTCCTCACGTGTTCCAACGACTTGACCGAAGGAAGAGGCCCCCCGCAGGTGGCCGCCACGTCCGACGTGGTGGCGACCCGGACGGCGGAGTCCAACGGGGCGAGCCTCCGGTGGGCGTTCTCCACAGCACCCGAAGGAAGGCGCGGGAGCGGCGCGACCACAGCCGCTACTGGGACGGCTGTGCGATGCCGCTCGTCCGCAGGACGGTGGTGCGGAATGAGGTCACCAGGGGCCGCAGGTCGACCCGGTGCCACGCGGCCCACAGCTGGACGCTTGTCTCGTTCCATGGAAGCTCGCGCACTGCGACCTCCTCGGTGGTGGCGCGGACCATGCTTTTCTGTACGAGTGCGAGTCCGAGCCCAGCAGCGACCAGGCCGAGCGCGGTCAGTGGCTCGGCGGCGTCGAAGCGGATGTCTGGCGTGAAGCCGGCTGCGGTGCATGAGGCGACGAAGGTGTCCCGCCAGGCGGGGGCCTGAGCATTCTCGACGGCGATCCACGGCTGGCCGTCGAGGTCCCCGGGGGCCACTTTCTCCTGGTCGGCGAGTGGATGACCCGCAGGCAGGACGAGCAGCAGCGGATCTTGGAGCAGGGGAGCGGCCAGCAGGTCAGGATCATCCGCGGACGGAGGCTCATGGACCAGCGCGATGTCGAGGCTGCGCTGCCGCAGGCCTTCGAACTGCTCGGTCGGCGGAAGGTTGTACAGAGCGATGTGAACGCCGGGGCGTTCACTGTGCACAGCGCGTAGCGCCCCGGGCAGGACGCCGGTGTGCATGGCGTCCGCCACGTAGCCGATACACAGGCCGCCCTCATCCCCACGGCCCAGCCGACGGCCCAGGTTCTCCAGGCGGTCCGCATGCTGCAGCAGCGCGCGGACTTCGGCCAGGAAGACCTTGCCGTCCCGAGTCAGCCGGATTCTTTGCTGGCCGCGCTCGAACAGGGTGAGGCCGAGGTTCTGTTCGAGTTGAGCGATCTGCCGACTGAGCGGCGACTGGGACATATGCAGCCGTTCGGCGGCCTGGCCGACGTGTTCGGTCTCGGCGACGGCTACGAAGTAGCGGAGTTGTCGCAGGTCAAGCATGTAAGACCTCTAAGGACTCAAGTGCGTCCAAGTAAGTCTTGGACAGTCTCAAGTGTAGATCCTAGCCTCGAACACGTCAGCCGACGGACCGCGCAAAAGGCGCGAAGAGAACACATCCGCCGCCGTTCGTACAGCAAGGATCTGCACCATGTCCATCAAGTCCTTCCTGCCCGGCCGCCTGGGCTTCGGCACCGCACCGCTGGGCAACATGTTCCGGGCCATTCCCGACGAGGAAGCCGCGGCCACTGTGGACGCTGCCTGGGACAACGGCATCCGCTACTTCGACACCGCTCCCTTCTACGGCGCGGGGCTGTCCGAGATCCGGCTCGGAGAGGCGCTGGCCCACCGCCCCCGCGAGGAGTTTGTCCTGAGCACGAAGGTCGGCCGCGTCATCCTCGACGAGATCGAAGATCCGTCCGCCCGTGAATTGGGCGAGAAGGGCGGACTGTTCGAGCACGGACGCCCCAACAGGATCATCAACGACTACTCGGCCGACGCCACCCTGCGCTCCGTCGAGGACAGCCTCAAGCGGCTGAGGACGGACCGCCTCGACATTGTGTGGGTACACGACGTCGCGCAGGACTTCTACGGCGACGAGTGGCTCGCCGCCTACGAGACGGCCCGCACCGGCGCATTCCGGGTTCTGCAGAGGCTGCGCGACGAAGGCGTCATCAAGGCCTGGGGGCTTGGTGTCAACCGGGTCGAGCCCCTGGAGCTGACGCTCGACCTCGAGGAGCCCGAGCCGGACGCGTTCCTCCTCGCCGGCCGCTACACGCTGCTTGACCACGAGCGCGCCCTGCAGCGCCTGCTGCCCGACGCGAAGGCGCGAAACGTCGACATCGTCGTCGGTGGACCGTACAGCTCCGGCGTGCTGGCCGGCGGACAGCACTTCGAGTACCAGAAGGCCCCCGCCTCGGTCGTCACCAAGGTGGAGCGCATCAAGGCACTCGCAGGGCAGTACGGCGTGGGCATCAAGGCGGCAGCATTGCAGTTCTCCCTTGCTCACCCCGCGGTCGTCGCGGCCGTCCCCGGCGCCTCCCGGCCCAGCCGCATAGCCGAGGACGTCGCCGCACTCGGCGAGAGGGTCCCGGCGGCCTTCTGGGCACCTCTGCGCACGGAAGGACTGATCGCTCAGGACGCCCCTGTACCCAACGCCTGACCACTACCTCACCCGAACAGGAGACGAGCATGGCGACTACGACCGCAACCACCGACATCCCGGTGCCCGCCGACTGCGTCTGGCAGCTCATTGGAGGCTTCGACTCCCTGCCCGACTGGCTGCCCTACATTCCCGCGAGCACGCTCAGCGAAGGCGGCCGCGTCCGCAGCCTCACGAACGAGGAAGGCGGTGTCATAGTCGAACGCCTCGAAGCGTTCGACAACCAGGCGCGTACCTACAGCTACTCCATTGTGCAGGCCCCCTTCCCTGTCACCGGCTACCGCTCCACCCTCACCGTGCACGAGAAGCCCGGCGGGCAGTGCCGTGTGGAGTGGTCCGGCACCTTCACACCGGCCGGGACCACCGGACAAGAAGCGATCGCTCTGTTCCACGGCATCTACACCGAAGGGCTGGCTGCGCTGAAGAAGACACTCGAGGCGTGAACACGGACACGGGATGCCCGATGGTGCCGGCCGGCTCGGCAACGAGTCTGTCCGGCACCAACGGGCCTCGTGCTGAGGGTTCTTGCGGCTCCTGGCGGCTGCCTGTCGCGCCGGCCCTGGCCAGCTGAGGCTGCGAGTTCCCCCGGGCAACCTGCCGGCCACCGCTTCCGCCGGCCCGATCACCGATCCGCTCGCGCTGCGGCCGAGGCGGCTCGGATCCGCGAAGCCGCACGTCGACGAGAGCCACGACTCATGGCTGCGTGCGGGCGTCGGCCGCGGTCTGGGAACGTCCCTCCACGCCCTGGACGACCAAGGACAACCATCCGTCGCAACGATGACACCTGCAGCGGTGAGCCACGCCGCCCGCGGCGTCGGGCCGAGTTCCTTCGCGACTGCCGCCTGCGCGGAGCCGGGGTGCATCACGCGATGCTGGGCGTCGCACGGCTCCACAACCTTGCGCTCAGCGGATGAGCTGGTCCCGCCGCACCGTGAACCTCTCGTATCCGTCCGGCGTCACGGCTCATCGTCCACCCAGCGGCGGACCGCCTCACATCGCGACTCAAACACGAACGCCCCCCCACAGCACCGACCAGGGCCATCAACGAGCGCCAAGTAGGCCGTGAGACGCCGGGCCCTGTTACGGGCCAACCTTTAGGCTGCGCCGATGGGACACGCGACCGAGAACCCCGAAAGCCCGGCCCGCCCCGCCGACGCGGACGCGGACGCGCACGGAGTGAACGACTACGACCGCTTCGCCGAGGCGTACGTGCGGGAGACCGAGGGCAACCTCGTGAACGCGTACTACGCCCGGCCCGCGATGCTCGCCCTCGCGGGAGACGTGACCGGCCACCGGGTCCTGGACGTCGGCTGCGGGGCCGGGCCGCTGTCCGCCGCACTGCGCGACCGGGGTGCCGCCGTCACCGGGGTCGACGCCAGTGAGCGGATGCTGGCGCTGGCCAGGAAGCGGCTCGGCGACGGCGTGGCCCTGCACCGGGCCGACCTGCGTGACCCCCTGCCGTTCGAGGACGGTGCGTTCGACGACGTCGTCGCCTCGCTGGTGTTGCACTACCTGGAGGACTGGGGTCCGGTGCTCGCCGAGATACGGCGGGTGCTCGCGCCCGGCGGACGGCTGTTCGCGTCGGTGGACCACCCGTTTGTCGCGTACACCTTCCAGGAGCCCCGGCCCGACTACTTCGCCACCACCAGCTACGCCTTCGACTGGACGCTGGAGGGGGAGTCGCACCGCATGCGGTTCTGGCGGAAACCGCTGCGCGCCATGACCGACGCCTTCACGACCGCCGGGTTCCACCGCGTCCTGATCAGCGAGCCGCAGCCCGACCCGGCCGCCCGCGACCTGTTCCCCGACGCCTTCCGGGACCTGTCCACCCCCCCCACGTTCCTGTTCTTCGCCGCCGAGACACCGGCATGACCGAAAGGGCCGCCCGGCGAGATCCGCCGGGCGGGCTCCCCACCTCGCCGCGCGGTCAGCGCTTGAGCGCGAAGGTGAAGTCACCGGAGAGACGGCTGTCCAGCCGGACCACCGAGACCAACTTCCCCTCCGGCACCAGCCGTTCCACCTCGCCCGGCGAGAGACCGAACCCGTCGGCGACCAGACGCACCGGCCGGACCGGGACCCGCGCCGCGAAGCGGACCGAGACGTCGGTCACCTCCTGGTCGAGGTGGTCCGAACCGCCGGTGTCGAGTCGCCAGGCGCCGGCCCAGTCGAGGGCGACCCGGTTGCGGCGCAGCACGCCCGGGTCCTGGAGCAACTCGGCCGTCAGACCGAGGTCGTTGTCGTGCAGCAGGTCCAGCACCTCGGGGCGCACGGAGCGCACATGTACGCGCTCCAGCACCGAGAGCTTCACCGTCTCCCCGCACCCCGTGCAGAGCAGGAGGAGCCAGACGTCGATGAGCTTGTGGTGGGCGTTGACGCGGAACTTGCCGCTCGCCCGGAAACGCCCGGACGCACAGGTGTGGCAGCGGCGCCGGACCAACGGCAGGCAGGTGGGTATGACAGCCCAGGTGTTGAGCACAGAAGTACACCGTTCTCGGTGAGAGATCCGCGAGAGATCCGCAGCAGGAATCAGCACGCCGCCGAGAAGGCGACGCGCGACAGATCAGCGCTTGGGAGGTCTCACAGGGTGTACAACGGCTGTCCTCGGCTGGGCGGTTGGGACGCGGAGCACTGTAGCCACCGACGGAGCCGCCGCTCCACCGGATTTTCGCGCGGGCCCGAGGGTCTTCCGGCGGGCTCGTCCGCGCCGGGTGCTCAGGCCCGCTGCGACGGTTACCTGGGGGGTACGCCGGGGGTGCCGGTGGGGCGGGGCAGGAGGACGCCGTCCACGTACAGGTCGACGTACTCGTTGTAGAACGCCGCCAGTCCCGCGATACCCGACGACTGGACGGTGGGGAAGTCGTACGCCCAGAGAATGTTCTCGTGGGTGCCGGCCTCGCTGTCGAAGGACCAGTGACCGCTCGTCGTCCCCTTGTACGGGCACTGGGTGACGTTGTCGGTGTGGCGCAGCAGCGGCCAGTTGATGTGGGCGGGGTCGAGGTAGTAACGGGTCGGCAGGCCGGTCTCGAACAGCTTCACGCAGTGCGGGGCGGCCGCGAGGACCACGCCGTCCAGTTCCACGCGCACCGCACTGGACGAACGCAGCGCGTCCACACGGGTGTAGGGGCTCCGGGGGTGGACGAAGACCGGTTCGTCCTCCTCCAGCCACCGGTCCAGCGCGTCCCACCGGAAGCGGACGGTGCCGACGACCGCCTCCGGAGCGCCGTCCTGCCAGATCCAGGCGGCGCCCTCGCGGACCGCGTCCCGTACCCGCAGCGAGTGGCGCCGGGCGGGACCCGCGCCGAGCTTCCCGGTCCGGCCGTCGTCGATCAGAGTGCCCTCGACCAGGTCCTCCGGCGGGATGCTGTACTGCGGGTATCCCGGCCACTCCCACACGTACCGGGCGCGGCGGGTGTCGAAGACGACGTGCCCGTCCACCAGGCCGCGAACGCGGCGCGGTACCGGTTCGACGTGCCCGACCGGGACGATCAGGCTGGGGTGCAGGACACTTTCGTCACCCATCGGCGGCCACCTCGATCCACTGGGGTCCCCGGGACCCCTGGGATCCACGCGGCTCCGGTCTCGTCTGCACCGGGCACGCTACCGTGCGTGACCGGCGGAACGCGTCAGCGTCGGCCCACGTGTCATGAGTGCCGTCGGGGGCGGTGTGACCGCCACGGCCACACCGCCCCGCGGGCCTGCCCGGTGCCTAGCCGAGCGTGACGGCGTAGATCTGCACCCGCGGATCGTTCCGCAGGCCGAGCGAGCGGACCGTCTTCGTCGCGTCGAGGGCCACCGAGTCGGCGAACAGACGCACCGGCGGGCCGTCCACGCCCTGACCCCGTTTGATGCGGTGCGGCATCTCCAGCGCGACGGAGGTGCCCGCCGGCGCGGACCCCGCCCAGTCGCCCACGGTGACCGGCAGCTCCGCGGTGGTGCCGTCGGTGTAGCGGACGGTGAGGCCGGTGGTCACCGGGCCGTGGTGAGCCGCGCCGACCAGACGCAGGGTGCCGTACGACCCGGCCGGCAGGAGCATGGCCTGACCACGGGCCTCGACGAGGTTCGCGGCCGTACCGGACGGATCGGGGGCGTCGTAGGTCACGCCGTCCCACACCACGGGTCCCGCCGCGGGCAGCAGGTCACCGTCGTAACTCCACCCCGACCCGTCGAAGTCTCCCTCGCCGGAGGCCGCGACGGTCGCGGTCCCGTCGTGGTTGCGCTCCCTGCCGAGGTCGACAGCGCACTGCTCACCGCCGTCCCCGGCGCAGCGCGCGGCCTCACGCACCTCGACGGTGGCGACCCGTTCCACGCCCTTCACCCCGTTCGCGGCGGCCGTGATCCGCACGGTGTACGTGCCCGGCGCGGTCCCGGCGGGGACGCGCACGTCCACCGTCGCGGTCCGCTGCACCGGGAGCCGCTGGGACGCCAGGGTGAGCGGGCCGGAGGTCTTCACCGTCCACCCCTCGGGCACCTCGGCGCGGACCGACGCGCGGAGCGTGCGGGGGGCCTGCCCCAGTACGTCAAGGTGCAGCCGTACGTTCTGGGCGGTGTCGGACGTCGGCACCACGTCGGCCGAGGTACGGAGGGAGGCGTCGAGGTGGCGCCGGGAGTCGGCGGCCGCGCGGTTCACGGACGGCGGCTCGGCGCCCTTGCCCGTGCCCCACGCCGACGGCCTGTCGCCCATCAGGAAGGAGAGGCGTCCGCCCTTGGCGACGGCGTCCCAGTCCAGCCAGGTGGCGCGCAGGTCCTTGCCCCCGAACTCCGCCCGCTGCACGTACCGTCGGCTGTCGCCGGTGCCCGGCGCCTTCACCGTCAGGGTGCCGCCCTGCCGGTTCCCGTAGGCACCGATGCGGATCACCGCCGAGGGGAACTGCGGGCTGGACACGGCGAGGAAGTCGCCGCCGTTCGTCGTCGGGTACAGGCCCAGGGACGAGAAGACGTACCAGGCGGACATCGTGCCCAGGTCGTCGTTGCCGGTCATGCCGTCGGGACCGTCGGTGAAGAGGGTCGTCGCGGCGCGGACCACGGTGGCGGTCTTGGCGGGTGCGCCGGCCCACAGGTACATGTACGGCGCGTGCAGGTCGGGCTCGTTGTTCGGGTTGTAGGTCGGCTTGCCGTAGTAGTCGTACGGCGCCGAGATCCACTCGTCGCGTGCGGTCCCGGCGGGGTCCTTCAGCAGCTTGTCGTAGGCGAAGAAGGCGTCGAGCCGCTGCTCCGTCTTCCGCTTGCCGCCCATCAGCGCCACGAGGCCGGCCGGGTCCTGCGGGACCAGCCACTGGTACTGGTAGGCGCCGCCCTCGTGGAACTGGTGCCCCGCCTCGACCGGGTCGTACGGCGTCATCCAGGTGCCCTCGGTGGTGCGGGGCCGGAACTGCTGGATCGAGGAGTCCCACAGGTTGCGGTACCACTGGCCGCGCGCCGCGAACAGGCGGGCGTCGGCGCCGTGACCGAGACCCTTCGCCATCAGGGCGAGCGACGCGTCGGCCGCCGCGTACTCCAGGGTCGCCGACGCGGGATGGACGCAGTCGTTGTCACCCCCCTTGTCGGGGCAGTCCTTTCCCAGCTCCAGCCCGCTGGGCACATAGCCGCGCTCCAGGTACGCGGCGATCCCCGCACGGCCGTTGTAGGGGGAGTCGTCCGGCGGCGTCTCCAGGGCGTTCTTTCGGAGCAGCGCGTACGCCTCCTTCTCGTAACCCTTGAGGAGGCCCTTCGACCAGGCCTCGACGAGGAAGGGGGTCACGGGGTCGCCGGTCATGATGTTGGTCTCGCTGTTGGCGAGCGACCAGCGCGGCAGCCAGCCGCCGTCCCGTCCGATCGCGACGACCGACAGCGCGACGTCGCGGGCGACCTTCGGCTCCAGCAACTGCAGCAGCTGGTTCTGCGGACGGTGCGTGTCCCACAACGACAGGTTCTGGTACGGCGTGAACCCGGACGCGGTGTGCACCTTGCCGTCGAAGCCCGCGTACCGGCCGTCGACGTCACCGGCCAGGTTCGGGTGCAACTGGGCGTGGTACAGAGCCGTGTAGAACGCGCGGCGCCGCTCGGCCGACCCTCCGCCGACCGTCACCGCGGCGAGTCGGCGTTCCCACGTGTCCCGCAGCGCGGCCCGCGTGGCGTCGAAGTCGTAGGAGTCGTCCGTCTCCGCCTTCAGGTTCTTCCGGGCCCCCTCGACGCCCGTGTACGAGAGGCCCACCTTGACGACGACGTCACGGTCGTCCTCGGCGTCGAAGGTCACCCAGGCGCCGTTGCCCCCCTCACCGGACGCGTCGCGCTCACCGGGGCTGCGGGTGCTGCCCCGCCAGGTGCCGTGCGAGGCGAACGGCCGGTCGAAGGTGGCCGTGAAGTACACGGTGTGGCGGTCCTTGCCCGCGCAGAAGTTGCCCGCCTCGACCCGGCCCTCGACCGTCCGGTCACCGACGACGTGCACCTCCGAGGTGTACACCCGCTGGTTGGCCTTGCCCGTGTTGAACAGGACGTTGGCGCGGTCGGTGGCGGGGAAGGTGTAGCGCTGCCAGCCCGTGCGCGGGGTGGCCGTCAGCTCGGCGTCGATGCCGTACGTCGTCAACCCGACGCGGTAGTAGCCGGGTTCGGCCTCTTCGTCGTCGTGCGAGTAGGCCGAGCGGTAGGCGTCGGGATCGACGGAGTCGACGGTTCCGGTGGTCGGCATGAGCGGCAGCTCGCCCATCACGGAGCAGCCGACGCCGGACAGGTGGGTCTGGCTGAATCCGTGGATCTTGTCCTGCTGGTAGTCGTAGCCGCCCTGGCCGCCGGTGTCCGGGCTCACCTGGACCATCCCGAACGGGGCGCTCGCCCCGGGGAAGGTGTTGCCGAAGTTCTGGGTGCCGATGAACGGGTTGACGAGCGAGGTGAGGCGCTCACCGGCCGTGGAGGACCGGGCGGCCGAGGAGGGCTGCCCGGCCGAGGGGGACTGGGCTGCAGAGGGGGGCTGGGCGAAGGCCGGTACGGGCGCCAGGCCGGCGCCGGTGACGACGAGGGCGGCGAGGACGGTCGAGGCGCGACGGCGCCATCGACGGAGGGGTCTGTGCATGGAAGCGGTCTCCTGTTCCTCGCCTGCCCCGTGGTGCGGCACGGGGGGCGATCGTCAAGGGACGGGGGGAGTGGGCTCGTTGCTCGCCTGCGGACGGAAGCGGACTAGATCACGGTGCTGACATCGTTGTCAATAGGTCTGACGGCGGCCCGTCGAGCCAACCCCCGCCGCCGCACAGGGCTGTTCAGGGCACGGCGCACCGGCGCAGCACCATGAGTGAGTCCTCCACCGCGGCGATCATGGCGAACGGGAACCGGTCGAGTTCCAGGCAGAGCGCGACGTCCTCCGGGCTGGACCCCCGGCGCACCCCGTGGGTCAGTTCGGCGGCGGCACGCGACGCACCGGCACGGCGCAGGAACTCCGCGGCGTCCGTCCCGGCCCCGCCGGCGCGCGCGGCGATGTACTCGGCGCACGCCAGGTCTTCCTCGGCGCGCCCGTCCTCGCCCGTGACGACGAACGTGACGCTCCCGGAGGCCCGTTCGCGCAGCACCCGGGCGGTGGCCTCAGCGGCCACGAAGCCGGCGCAGAGCACCAGCGAGGCGTCCTTGACCGCGAGCGCGCCGACGGTGCCCGCCGTGGTCTTCTGCACGACGGTGCGCCCGTCGAGGTCGGCGGACCGCAGCAGGGCGGGGGAGTTGACCAGGTCGAAGCCGGGCGCGGGCGGTCCGTCCTTGAGCGCGACCCACGCGGGGTGACGCGCCTTGAGGTGCAGCGCGTCCTCCAAGGACTCGGCCAGGACGATGCGTTCGGCACCGCGAGCGAAGGCCCAGGCGGCGACCGTGTACGCACGCATGACGTCCACCACGACGGCCACGTCCGGGACATCGGTCAACTCGGCGATACCGAGGAAGCGGGCTTGCATCCGGTCATGATGCGGCATGCGACGGCCGGAGCGCTTGGCCTTTTGAGCCGACGAAGGGCGGGCGAGCCTGGCCGGTTCACGTCTCACGCTTTCGTTGAAACTGAAATCACAGTGTGTTTCGAACACTGGCGACCGACCATGACTCACAGATACCGGGAGGCACTTGATGACACGACTCCGCAAGTCGGCGGCTCTGGTGACGGGGGCCGCGGCCGTGCTGCTGACCGTCGCGGCGGCGCCGCAGGCGGGAGCCACGGACTGGCGCCCAGGGGTGACGTTCTACACCGGCGCCCAGCAGGGCGGCGCCGCGATGTCCGCCGACCTCGACGTGGTCGGGGTGTGCCGGGAACTTCCCGCGCCGGCCGCGTCGTACCTGGCCGTGTCGGACCGGAACGTGGACGTCTTCTTCAACCCGGGCTGCCGCACCGGCGCTCCGGGCGGGACCGGCGACCTCGCCTACCGCACCGGGACGCTGAACGCCGGTGACTTCCCTTACCCGGCGGTGAGTTACCGGGTCCGCGCGGACGCGGACTGACCGGGTCCCGCCTTCAGGCGCCGGGAAGCGCGGAGCGGCATGTCGTCCGCGCCCGCGTGGAAGGATGCCGCCTGTGACCGGATTGTCTTCCTCGCCCGTCGCCGAAGAGGCGCACAGCCGCACCGGCCTGGGCCCCAGGGCCGCCGCCGTCCTGGTCTTCGGGGCCTCGGCCGCGGTGCTGGTCGTCGAGATCGTCGCCCTGCGCCTGCTGGCCCCGTACCTCGGCCTCACGCTCGAGACCAGCACCATGGTGATCGGCATCGCCCTCACGGCGATCGCGCTCGGCTCCTGGCTGGGCGGGCGCATCGCCGACCAGGTCGACCCGCTGCGGCTCCTCGGACCCGCACTCGGCATCTCCGGTGTGGTCGTGGCCCTCACTCCGGCCGTGCTCCGCAGCACGGCGGAACGGGCGCCGGCGCTGCTGATCCTCGTCGCGGCGCTGACCGTCCTGGTGCCGGGCGCGCTGCTGTCCGCGGTGACACCCCTGGTGACCAAGGTGCGGCTGACCAGCCTCGCCGAGACCGGCACGGTGGTCGGCCGGCTGTCAGGCATCGGCACCGTGGGGTCGATCGTCGGCACCGTCCTGACCGGCTTCGTCCTCCTGTCGAGGCTGCCGGTCAGCGGCATCCTGATCGGCCTCGGCGCGCTGCTGGTGATCGCCTCGGTGCCGGTCAACCGGGGGACGCGCGGCCGCAACGGCGCATCGGCAGCCCTGGCGCTCGCCCTGGCCGCGGGAGGCCTGGCGGCTTTCGTCGCGCCGGGCGGCTGTGACGTCGAGACGAGGTACCACTGCGCGCGGGTCGTCGCCGACCCCGCCCGGGACGGCGGCCACACGCTCGTCCTGGACGGCGTGCGGCACTCGTACGTCGACGTCGACGACCCGGCCCACCTGGAGTTCACGTACGTCAAGGCCGTCGCGTCGGTGGTCGACGCCGCGTACCCCGGGAATCGGCCGCTCACCGCCCACCACCTGGGCGGCGGCGGACTGACCGTGCCCCGCTACCTCGCGGCCACCCGCCCCGGCACGCGCAGCGTGGTCTCCGAGATCGACGGCGAGGTCGTCCGCATCGACCGCGAACGGTTCGGCCTCGCGCCGGGGACCGGCGTCGACGTGCGCACCGAGGACGGCAGGCTGGGGCTGAAGCGGCTGGACACCGGCAGTCTCGACCTCGTCGTCGGTGACGCGTTCGGGGGTGTCAGCGTCCCGTGGCACCTGACCACCGTGGAGGCGCTGACGGAGGTGCGGCGCGTCCTCGCCGGGGACGGCCTGTACGTCGCCAACCTCATCGACCACGGCGACATGTCGTTCGCGAAGGCCGAACTGGCCACGTTGGGCGAGGTGTTCAACTATGTCGCGCTGCTCGGCGAACCCACCGACATCGGCCTCGCCCGCTCCGAGGCGCCCGTCGGCGGCAACGTCGTGGTGGTCGCCTCCGACCGCACCGTCGACCTGCGCGCGATCCAGCGGGCGCTCGACACCCGCCGTACGGGCTGGAGGATCGCCACGGGCGCCGCACTCACCTCGTGGACCGGCGACGCCCCCGTCCTCACCGACGACCACGCCCCCGTCGACCAGCTCCTCCAGCCCCACGCCTCACCCGGCCGCCGCTGACCCGCGTCACGAGGCCGCTGACCGCAGCCGCTGTCGTTTTCGTCCAAGACGGACGCCCCCGCCGCGCTCTAGCGTGAACGCGGAAGCACAGGGGGACCGAGGAGGCGCGTCATGCGGAAACTGGTGTACACGGGATTCATGTCGCTGGACGGCGTGGTGGACTCGCCCGGCGGAGGGCCGGGGGAGGAGCACCGCAGCGGCGGCTGGGTGGTGAAGGACCTCGACTTCGTCGAGGAGGCCTGGTCGCTGAAGGGCGAGGAACTGGCCGACACGGCGGCGCTGATGTTCGGCCGCCGCAGCTACGAGGCGTTCGCCGCCGTCTGGCCCGGCTCGGAGGACCACGCCGCCTACCGCGACCTGCCGAAGTACGTGGTGTCGACGACGTTGCCCGAGGACGCCCTGGTCGACGGATGGGGCCCGACCACGGTGCTGCGCTCGACCGAGGACGTCGCCGCGCTCAAGGAGGGTGACGGCGGCGCGATCTTCATCCACGGCAGTGCGGAACTCGCCCGGCGGCTGTCGGACGCGGGCCTGATCGACCAGTACAACCTGCTGGTCTTCCCCGTGCTGCTCGGCGCCGGCAAGAGCCTGTTCGGCCGCGCCGACCGGGACAAGCAGATGCTCGCACTGCGGGAGTCGCAGACGTACTCCAACGGCATCCTCAAAATGGTCTACGACGTCAGGCGCTGATCGACGTCGAGGCCGATCGCGCCGCCCGCGCCCTCACGCAACTGCCGTGCGGTGCGCCCGACATACGTCCGCAGGGCCCGGGCCAGATGCGGCTCGTCGAAGTAGTCGAGCTTGACGGCGACGTCGGGCGCCGGATGGCCCGCCGCCAGCAGTTGCGCCGCCGTGCGCGCCCGCTCGATCTGCCGTACCGCGCCCTGGGTCAGCCCCGTCCCGGCGCGGAAACGCCGCTCGACGGTCCGCTGCGAGACGGCGGGCCGATGGCCGCGGAGCAGGTCCGTGACGAAGGGATCGCGGGCCAGCACCCCGGCCCGCACCATCCGCCCGACCAGCGCCTCGGCGTCGTCGGGACCGGGCGTCTCCCAGCGGGCGCCGTCCAGCCGGAACGTCCGGTGTGACGTGTCGGGGAGCGCGACACCGCCGTCGACCAGCTCCGCGGTCGGCACCATCCGCAGCGTGCTGCCCACGGCGAACTCGATCCCGGTGAACGTGGCCCCCTCGGGCACGGGCGCCGTACCCGTACGGGTCTCGGGACCCGTGACCGCCGCGTACGACCGGCCGTCCTGCCGCCAGAACACCAGACCCAGCCGCGTCCCGGCGACGGACGTCATGGTGGCGACCTGCTCACCGGTGCACGTCCACACGCTGTCGACCCACGGCGAGTCGGAGTGACGTGTCTCGAAGTGCAGCCCCACGTCCGCAGAATACGCCTCCGTGGAGTGTGGGAGCGCGGGGAACCGCAGCGGGCGTACCGCGTACCGCGTGCCCGGCCGGTCGCCCACGGTGCCTGGCCGCCGGTCGCCCGTGGTGCCGGCCGGTGGGCTACGGTGCCGGGACCAGGCCGTCGGCCACCAGGCCCTCGAGCACGGCCTGACCGAGCGCCTCCACGGCTGACCGGGGCCGCACCATCACGGTGAACTCCTTGATCCGGCCGTCCGCGGCGAAGTGCAGCAGGTCGATGCCGTGGATCTCCTTGCCGCCCGCCGTGGCGCGGAAGACCAGCACCGAGGACGGCAGCGTCGCCCCGTCCGCGCTGGTCTGCGCGGTGCCGGGGTGATCCCCGACGTAGCGGAAGTCCTCGAAGGTCCGCAGCAGCACTCCGAAGAGCCCCGTCACCATCGGCTTGCCCTCGAACGGCGTGAACTTCACCGGGCTGTAGAGGCGGATGTCGTCGGTGAACAGGTCCTCCAGGGCAGCCAGGTCCCGGTTGTCGACGGCTGCACGGAAACGGTCCGCGGTGTCCACGGGCCACACCACCTTGATAGTCATGGATGTGAGTAGTCAGATTCATGACTATCATGGGGGGCCTGCGACGCGACAGAGGCGGGACAGGAGGAGATCACATGGCACTCAAACACGCGGTGCTGGCGGCGCTGCTCGACGGCGAGCTCAGCGGCTACCAGTTGGCCAAGGCGTTCGACGTGGGCGTGGCCAACTTCTGGTACGCGCAGCCCCAGCAGCTCTACGCCGAGCTGACCCGGCTGGAGCAGCAGGGCCTCGTCGAGGGCCGGGAGGTGGTCCAGGAGAGTCGGCCCAACAAGCGGCTGTTCCATGTGACCGACGCCGGCCTGGCGGAGCTGGAGGCCTTCACGGCGGCCTCCGCCAAGCCCGCCTTCGTCCGGGACGACCTCATGGTCAAGGTGCAGGCGGCGGACCGGGTCGACGCCGCCGTCCTCGTCGAGCAGCTCACGGAACGCGCCGACATCGCCCGCGCCCGGATCGAACTGTTCGAAGCGCTCCTGCGGCGCCTGCGCGGCGGACGCGACGAGGAGGACTTCCTCCGGCACGGCGAACGGATCGGCCCTTACCTGACCTGCCTCCGCGGCGTGGCGTTCGAACAGGAGAACCGCGACTGGTGCCTGCGGACCGTCGCCGTACTCGAAGGAAGGCGGCACAGTCGTGCGCGGAACTGACACCCCCTTCCCGCGCTACGTCGCCCTCGGCGACAGCCAGACCGAGGGCGTCGGCGACGGCGACGACATCAGCGGTCTGCGCGGTTTCGCCGACCGTCTCGCCGAGCACCTCGCCCGCCACGAGCCAGCCCTCCAGTACGCCAACCTGGCCGTACGGGGCCGCCTCGCCGCGCAGATCCACGCCGAGCAGCTCGCCCCGGCCCTCGCGCTGCGGCCCGACCTCGCCACCGTCGTCGCCGGAGTCAACGACCTGCTGCGGCCCCGCTTCGACGCCGACGAGGTGTGCACCCACCTGGACGCCATGTTCGGCGCCCTCACGGCACAGGGCGCCCGGGTCGCCACGATCACCATCCCCGACCTCTCCCGCGTCTGCCCGATCGCGCGCCCCCTGATCCCCCGGGTCAGGGCGCTCAACGAGGGCATCCGCGACACCGCCCGCCGGCACGGGGTGGTCGTCGCCGAGACGGCGCTCCACCCGGTGGCGGGCGACCCCCGGCTGTGGAGCCACGACCGGCTCCACGCGAGTCCTCTGGGCCACCGGCGCATCGCCGCCGCTCTCGCCCAGGCCCTGTCCCTGCCGGACAGCGACGACACCTGGACCCACCCCCTCCCGCCGCGGACCCTGCCCACCGGCCTGCGCGCCGTGGGTACCGAACTGCGGTGGGCCGCGGGCTTCCTCGGACCGTGGCTGCTCCGCCGGCTGAGGGGCCGGTCCTCCGGCGACGGCCGCGGCCCCAAACGCCCGCTGCTCCACCCGGTGCTGGACGCACCGCTCACCGCTCCGGACGAACGGCGTCCCGCACCGGACGAACCGCATCCCGCGCTGGACGATCGGCGTCCCGTGACGGGCGGCTGATCCGGACGCCCGCGTCTCAGGGACCCGTGCGTGCGGCCGGCCGTTCCAGCGATCCGACCAATGACCTGGTGAACGGATGCCGGGGAGCGGTCAGGACCGCCTGCGCCGAGCCCTGTTCGACGACCTCCCCCGCGTCCAGGACGGCGAGGCGGTGCGCGAGGGCCGCTGTCTCGAGGTCGTGGGTGATCAGGACCACGCTCATGTCGGCGCGCTCCCGGACCAGTTCCGTCAGGGTCCGCAGGATGTCCCGGCGGGTGACCGTGTCGAGGCCGGAGGTGATCTCGTCGCACAGCAGCACACGGGGGCGGGCCAGCAGGGCACGGGCCAGGGCGGCGCGCTGGAGTTCGCCACCGGAGAGACCGCCCGGTCGTCGACGGACCAGGTCTTCCGGCAGACCGAGGCGGGCCGTGGTGGCCAGGGCGTCCCGCCGCGCCGTCTCCGCGTCGGCTCCGCGCAGACGTACCGCGCTGCGGGCCACCTGGTGCAGAACGGACCGGTGCTCGTCGAAGGCGGCCTGCGCGTCCTGGAACACGTACTGCACGGCGGCGAGTTGGGCGCGGCCGCGGTCGCGCAGGCTGCGAGGGAGCGGAGTGCCGTCGAGCAGGATCTCGCCGTCGTGGCCGCGGTGCAGGCCGGCGAGACAGCGGGCAAGGGTGGTCTTTCCGCTCCCGGACCGGCCGACCACGGCCAGACACTCCCCGGCCCTCAGATCGAGCTCGGGCACGCGCAGCACGACCGCGGCGGAGGCGGCGGACCGCGCGTCGCGGTGCCGCGCCGTCAGTCCGCGCACGCGCAGTACAGGAGGCCCGACGCGCAGCGCGTCCTCGAAGGAGGGCAACTCCTTGTCCGACCGCAGCAGTTCACGTGTCCACGCGTGGCGCGGAGCCGCCCACACGCGCGGGGAGGGGCCCGACTCGACGACCTTGCCCGCCCGCATGACCACCACGTCGTCGGCGAGCGCCCGGACGACCTCCAGGTCGTGGCTGAGCAGCACCACGGCGACGCCGCGGGCCGCGACGGCCGCGAGCTGCTCGACGACACGGCGCTTGGTGAGGCTGTCCTGTCCCGTCGTGGGTTCGTCGGCGACGACGACCCGCGAGCCGAGCAGCAGGGCCTGGGCGAGCACGACACGTTGCTGCTGACCGCCGGACAACTGATGCGGGTACCGGCGCAACAGAAGTTCCGCGTGCGGGAGTTGCGCGTCGGAGAGTGCGCGCACCACCAGCGCGCGGGCCGCCGCCCGACGCCGCCCGCGCGGCAGATGGCGCACCTGCGGCCGGGCGATGTCGGTGAGCAGGGCGTCGACACGGCGGGCCGGCGCGAGCACGGTCGCCGGATGCTGGGGGATGTGGCCGACCCGCCCCCCGGCGGCCACGCGCACCTCGCCGCTGACCCGGGCGCCGTACGGGTACGCGCCGAGCAGGGCCAGTCCCGTCGTCGTCTTGCCGCTCCCGGAGGCACCCACCAGCGCCGTGACCGCGCCGGGCAGCACCCTGAAGGAAACGCCGTCGACGATCGCCCTGCCGTCGATCTCGACGCGCAGGTCACTCACCTCGGCCACAGGACCCTCGCCGATGCCGCTGTCGCGCCTCACGGACGCGTCTCCTTCCCTGCGTGGCCTGCTGGAATGTGACCGGCCCCCTCCGACACGGACACGGACCCCGACTCGGGCACCGACGCGCGGGCGCGCCCGCGTCCGCCCTTGTCCAGCGCCGCGTCGAACAGCAGGTTGGTCCCCGTGGTGAGGGCGACGATCAGCAGCGCGGGCACGACCACGGCCCAGGGCTGCAGGAACAGCCCGGTCCGGTTCCGGTCGACCATGACCGCCCAGTCGGCGGCGTCGGGCGCCGCGCCGACACCGAGGAACGCCGCCGTGGCGACCAGGTACAGCACACCCGTGAGCCGGGTACCGGCGTCGGCGGCCAACGTGCGCACCATGGAACGGCCGACGTGGCCGACGGCGACGCGCCACCACGTCTCCCCCTGCATCCGCAGGGCCTCCACCGCCGGGCGTGCCGCGATGTCCGTAGCCGTCGCCCGTACCAGCCGGGCCGCGTCGGGCACGTTGACGACCGCGACCAGCAGCGCGAGCCCCGCGGCCCCGGGCGAGAACACGGTGGCGACCAGCAGGATCATCAGCAGTGACGGCACGGCGAGCAGGACGTCCAGCGGCCGCATCAGCAGTTCCTCCAGCCACCGCCGGCGGGTGAGCGCACCGGCCAGGCCGAGCGGCAGCGCCACGAGGTAGGCCAGGGCGCTGGCGGCGAGCGCGGTCAGCACGACCGGCCGCCCGCCGTGCAGCACCTGGTACCAGACGTCACGGCCGACGAAGTCGGTACCGAACAGGTGCCCGCCGCCCTCGGCGAACGACGCGGCCCGCGAGCCGGGTTCGCCCGCGAGGACGGGCCCCAGCAGGGCGAGCACCACCGGCACGGTGACGACCGTGACCCCCAGCACGACGCGGCCCGTCCGCGCATGTCGAACACTGTTCACGCCGCCACCCCCGCACGCGGGACGAGCCGGTGCGCCACCAGGTCGGCCCCCAGGTTCAGCACGACGGTCACCACACCGAACACCACTGCCAGCCCCTGCACGACAGGAATGTCGCGCTCACCCACGGCGCCGAGGAGAACGGTGCCGAGCCCCGGGATCACGAACAGCGTCTCCACGACCACGACCCCGCACAGCAGCCAGTCGATCGTCCGGGCCAGCTGCTGGACCGCGGGCACCAGCGCGTGCGGCAGCGCGTGCAGGAAGCGCACGCGGACACCCGGGACGCCGTACCGGAGGGCCTGCGCCACGTACGGGGAGGCCAGCGCGTCGATCATGCCGGCGCGCACCAGCCGGACCAGGGAGCACACGGGCCGGGCGAGCAGTACGAGGACGGGCAGGACGAGCACCCCCGGCCGGCCGAGCAGGTCCGTGCCGTGGCCGACCGCCGTCGGTGGCAGCCAGCCGAGCCGCAGCGCGAACACCGTGACCAGCAGCACCCCCAGGGCGAACTCGGGCACCGCGTACACCGCGAGCGTCACCGAGCTGATGAGCCGGTCGACCACGCGGCCTTCGTACCGGGCGGCGAGCACCCCCAGACCCAGCCCGGCCGGCACCAGCAGCACCACGGTGAGCGCGGCCAGCAGCAGGGTGGGACCGAAGCCGTCGGCGAGATACCGGCCGACCGGACGCCCCGAGGTCAGGGAGGTGCCGAAGTCCCCGTGGAGCAGGCCCACCGTCCAGTCCGCCAGCCGCTCCCACGCGGGCCGGTCCAGTTCCATGGCCGTGCGGATCGCCTCGATGCGGGCCGGGTCCGGCTGGTCACCGGCGAGGGCGACGGCGGCGTCGCCCGGCAGCGCCTCGGTGAGCGCGAAGACCAGCAGCACCACGGCCACGATCTGCAGCACACCGAGGAGCAGCCGCCGGGCGACGAAGGAGCGCAGTCCGCTCACGCGAGCCACACCGTGTCGAAGCGCGCCCAGTCGAGGGTGTTGGCCGGCGCGTCCGTCGCGACCCCCCGTACCGTGCGCGCGGTTCCGATGATCCAGTCGGCGAACCCCCAGACGAGGAACCCGCCCTCGGAGTACAGGCGGCGCTGCATGCGCTCGTAGACGGCGCCGCGTTCCCGCCGGTCGCGGGTGGACTGCGCCTGCCGGTACAACGCGTCGAAGTCCCGGTGCCGCCACCGGGTGGCGTTGGTGGTGGAGTCGGTGAGCAGGCGCTGCGAGAAGTGGGACTCGATCGGCATGGCGCCGGAGCGGTAGCAGCAGAGTGTGCCGCGGTCGAGGATGTCGCTCCAGTACGTGTCCTTGCCGCCCATCCGCACGTCGACCGTGACCCCCGCCTGCTTCGCCTGGTCGCGGAAGACGCTCGCGGCCTCGGTGAAACCGGCGGCGACGGCCGAGGTGTCAAGGGTGACCCGCAGATCCTCGGCACCGGCCTGCTTGAGCAGGAACCTGGCCTTGTCCACGTCCTGTTCGCGCTGCGGCAGACCGTCCGCGTAGTACTCGTAGCCCTTGCCGAACAGGTCGTTGCCCGTCTCGCCCGCACCGGACAGCGCGGCGTCGACGAGTTCCCGCCGGTCGGCGATCAGGAAGAACGCCCGGCGCACCCGTACGTCGTCGAAGGGCGGCCGGTCGGTCTTCATGCAGAACGCCTGCATGGCGCTGTTCCGCAGCCGCACGATCCTGATCCGGCCCTGGTCCTCGTGGGCGCGGGCGGTCGCCGGGGCGAGCTCGTGGGCGTACTCGACCTGTCCGCCGAGCAGGGCGTTGACGCGGGCCGACTCGTCGTTGGCGACGACGAACTCGACCTCGTCCAGGTACGGGGCGCCGTCCCAGTGGTCGTCGTAGCGGCGGAAGACGGCCGAACGGCCCGGGGTGAACGACACGAAGCGGAAGGGGCCGGAGCCGACCGGGTCCCGGTCGAAGTCGGACGCGTGCGCGGGCACGACGTACGCGCCGAACGAGGCCAGGACGTTGGGGAATTCGGCGGTGGGCCGCTTGAGGACGAACTCGATGGCCCGCCGGCCCGTGGCACGGCTCGCGTCCAGGTCGATGGGTTCGAGGGAGGCCCGGGCCCGGAACGACTCCCCGGGATCCGCGATACGGCGGTAACTGTGGAGGACGTCTTCGGAGGTGACCGGTCTGCCGTCGTGGAAGGTCGCCTCCCGCAGCGTGACCTGCCAGCGGTCCAGGGTGGTGTTGGGTTCCCACCGCTCGGCGAGGCGCGGCCGGGCGGACAGATCGGGGCCGTAGTCGGCGAGTTTGTCGTAGAGCGCCTTGGCGCGGGCCGCGTCGGCGAACAGGTTGGCCCGGTGCGGGTCGAGCGTCTCGCTCGCGCCGCCGCCCGCGAACGCGGCGCGCAGCCGGCCGCCGCGCTTCGGCCTGCCGCCCGGTTCGGGGTCACTGTCGTCTCCGGGGCCGCCGCAGCCGGCCAGGGAGAGCGCGCCGAGGGAGGCGGCGCCGGTGGCGGTGAGGAAGCCGCGTCGTCGCAGGCCCGCGAAGCGGTCCTGGGGCAGCGGGTGAGATGTTCCTTCGTGCATGGGGATGTCCTTGCGAGTGTGTGGTCGATGGTTCGGTGGTGCCTGGACGCGGAGGCGGCTGTCAGGGCCGGGTGAGTCGGGCCACGACGTGCAGCCGGTCGGCGTCGGCGGTGCGGCCGGGGAGCAGTCCCTCGCGCCAGGGCGGTTCGGTGCGCGGGCCCGGTCCGTCGTGCAGTTCCAGGACCTCGAAGCCGTGGGAGGTCAGGAGGTGGCGCAGCTCCTGCGGGAACAGCAGCCGCCACGCCGTACGCTCTTCGACGGGCTCGGAGCCGTCGTCCGCGCGCCACACGCGGACCCGGCGCAGGAGCTGGGCCGTACGGTCCACGGTGAGCGTGGTGACGGACCGGTGGACGGTGCCCCGCCAGTCCAACGCGGCGACGGCGGGGGTGCCGAGCAGATCCGAACGCCCCAGGAAGTAGGCGCCGTTGCGCATCTCCGCCACCAACAGGCCGCCGGGGCCCAGCGCCCGTCGGCTGGAGGACAGGAAGCGGTCGAGCTGCTCGTTGGTGTGGCAGTACAGCAGAGCGCTGTCGAGGCACACCACGGCGTCGAACGCGCCCCGCCCGACGTCGAATCCGTGCAGATCGGCGCGCACGTAACGGGGCCCCGGGTGGTGGGCGCGCGCGTGGGCGAGCATCGGCTCGGACAGGTCCGCCGCGGTCACCAGGCGTCCCGCACCGTGCAGGTGGGCGGCGTCGCGCCCGGTGCCGCAGCCCATGTCCAGCACACGCGGCCCCGCGTCGTGCCGTCGCAGGCAGTCCTCCGCCCACCGCCCGGCCAGCCGGCCGGGATCGGGGAAGCGGGCCTCGTACAACTCGGGACGGTCCGTGAGCAGATTGCGGGAGCGCCCGTCGGACGGGAAAGTCATGCCGGTTCCCCCCTCAGACTGTCGCGGGCACGGCCGGCTCCGGTGACGCGGGCAGCGCCCCCGTCCGGCGCAGCCGGGCCACGGCCAGGGCGGACGCCAGGCCGAACAGCGCACAGCACGCCCACGGCAGCCATGTGGCGCCGCTGTGCCCGGCCGTGTCCATGGCCCAGCCCACGACGGTGTTGCCCACGGCCGCCGCCACACCCGAGACGACGTAGAAGACACCGAAGTACGTGCCCGTCAGCCCCGCGCGGCCGAAGGCGGGAATCAGCTCCATCACGAACGGCTGCGCCACCATCACCCCGAGGCTCAGCAGCAGCGCCCCCGTCAGCACGGGCAGCACACGCACCACCCCGTTCGCCACGCCGTCCGGCCCACCGGAGGCGCCCGAGGCCAGGGCCGGCGGCAGGAACGCCAGCGCCATCAGGGCGAGGCCCGCGACGACCCAGAGCCCCCGGTGCCCCCGCCGCTTCAGGGCGCGGGTGACCCGCAGTTGCAGGGACAGATGGGCGACGGTGCCCACGAGGAGCACGAGCCCGGCGGAGCCGTCCCAGTCGGTCGCCCGCCGCGCGCCGTCGGGCAGCAGCAGATACAGCTGGCTCTCCAGGGTGAACATGCCGACCATGGCGAGCGCGAAGGCGAGGAATGCCCGGTTGCCGAGGACCTCACGCCAGTCCGCCGACACCGTGCCGGCACGCGGCCCGGCCGCGCGGGCGGGCAGCACCATGACCTGCGCGACGGTGAGGACGGCGAAGATGGCTGCGGCGGTCAGGGCCGAGGTGCGGAAGTCCACCAGCAGCAACGCACTGCCCAGCAGGGGCCCTACCAGCGCACCAGTGGCGGCGAACACGTTGAACAAGGCGAACGCCTCCGCCGTACGCCCGTCCGCCTCATGCGCGAGGTAGGCGCGCACGGCGGGGTTGAACAACGCCCCGGCGAAGCCGCTGAGCACGGACGCGGACAGCAGCACCGCCAGGCCGTCCCCGAGCGCGAACAGGGCGAACCCGAGGGTGCGCAGCGCGCAGCCGGCGATGATCACACCCCGGGCGCCGAGCCGGTCGGCGGCGGACCCGCCCACGACGAACAGGCCCTGCTGGCTGAGGGTGCGGACACCGAGGACCATGCCGACGGCGGCGGCCGACATGCCGAGGTCCTCGGTGAGGTGGGTGGCGAGGTAGGGGATCAGCAGGTAGAAGCCGGTGTTCACGCCGAACTGGTTGACCAGCAGGAGCTGGACCGCGAGCGGGAAGCGGCGTATCTCGTGCCAGGTCCTCACGACACACCCACCGGCGCCCCGATGCGGTGGCGCTCGCCTCGTGGTTCGACGCCCAGCCCCGGCAGGCCACTTGGCCGTACGTACCCGTCCTCGCCGCCGATGCCGGTCCACGGGTCGTGGGCCAGCAGCAGATGTCCGTCGAGGTCGGTCCAGTGGGCCCGTCCGGCCAGATGCACCGCGGGCGCGATGCCGAGGCTGCTGGCCGTCAGACACCCCAGCATCAGCTCGGTACCGCTTCCGGCGACGGTCTCGGCGATACGCAGGGCCGCGTGCACACCGCCGCACTTGGCCAGCTTGACGTTCACTCCGTGGACGCGTCCGGCGAGCCGGCGTACGTCCTCCAGACCGACGGCGTCCTCGTCGGCGACGACGGGCAGCGGTGAGCGTTCGGCGAGTGCGGCGAGCGCCTCGGGATCGCCGGGGGTGACGGGCTGTTCGACGGCCTCGACGCCGAGGTCGGCGAAGCGGGGCAGCAGCGAGGCGGCCTGACCGGCCGTCCAGGCGCCGTTGGGGTCGAGGAGCAGCCGGGCGCGGGGCGCGGCGTCCCGGACGACCCGCAGGCGCTCGACGTCGTCCTCCGGGTCGGGGCAGCCCGCCTTGACCTTCAGGATCTCGAAACCGCCGGCCGTCAGTGACCTCGCCTGCGCCGCCGCGTCGAGCGGCGAGGTGATGCCGATGGTGCGGGCGGTGGCGGCCACCGGAACCCGGGGGAAGCCCAGAAGCCGGTGCACCGGCAGGCCCGCGAGAGTCCCGGCGAGGTCGAGCAGTGCGGCCTCCACGGCGGCGCGCACCGCCGGGGGAGTGGCTCCGCCGGCCAGCTCACCGGCGCGCAGCGACTCCAGGGCGCTCACCGGATCGGCGTAACGCGTCAGATCCCCGACGACGTCGGTGAAGCACCGTCGCAGGCGCGCGGTGTCCAGGCCGTAGTAGACGCTGGTGACGGCCTCGCCGTGACCGGTGGCCCCGTCGTGTTCGACGCTCAGCCACACGGCGTCGCGGGCGGACATCGTCGAACGGGATATGCGCAGCGGCTCGGTGAGTTCGAGCCGCACGGTGCGCGTCGCGGCCTTCACGGGGTCCTCCCTGCGGGGGGTGCGGTCTTCAAGGGGTCGGTGACACGGGTGCAGCGCGCCCAGCCGATGGCCTCGGCGGCGCGGGGGTACGGGATCTCCACGGGGCGGGTGGCCGCGGTGGCGGGGTCGAGGCCGTGGGCGGTCGTGAAGTCGTCGTCGTAGACGGTGCCGAGGTAACGGTGCGGGCCGTCGGGGAAGATGGTGGCGACGACCGCGCCCGGGTGGACGCGGGCCGCCCAGGCGGCGACCCGGGCGACGGCGCCGGTGCTCCAGCCGCCGGTGACGAAACTGCCGGAGGCGAGCCGCCGGCAACTGTCCACGGCTTCCGCCGGGCCGATCCAGTGCACCTCGTCGAACGCGTCGTAGGCGACGTTGCGCGGGTGGATGCTGCTGCCCAGCCCGCGCATCAGCCGCGGCCGGGCGGGCTGCCCGAAGATCGCGGAGCCGGTGGAGTCCACGCCGATCAGCCGCAGCGCGGGCCAGTGACGTCGTAACGGACCGATGAGACCCGCGCTGTGCCCGCCGGTGCCGACGCTGCACACGAGGATGTCCAGATGGTCGAGCTGTACGGCCAGTTCGGCGGCGAGCGAGGCGTAACCGGCGCTGTTGCCCGGGTTGTTGTACTGATCGGGCCAGTACGCCCCCGGCAGCTCGGCCAGCAGCTCCCGGAGCCGGGCCAGCCGGGCCGCCTGCCAGCCGCCCCGTGCGGCGGGACGGTCCACGATCTCCAGCCGCACCCCGTGGGCCCGCAGCAACTGCCGCATGGAAGGCTCCAGTTCACTGTCCCCCACCAGGACGACGGGATGCCCGAGGGCCTGCCCGGCGAAGGCGAGGCCGAGCCCGAGCGTGCCGGACGTCGACTCCACGACCGGTGCGCCAGGACGCAGTTCGCCGCGTTCGCGGGCGTCCAGCAGCATCGACACGGCGGGCCGTGCCTTCATCCCGCCGGCCGACAGCCCTTCGAGCTTCGCCCAGAAGCCCGGGTGCGCATGCGGCAGACCGGTGGTGACGCGGACGACGGGGGTACGGCCGAGGAGGGTCAGCAGTTCCGGGCGGGCGGTGGGGCGGGCCGCCGGAGCGACGGTGGCGGTCACCCGACGCCTCCCGGAGGGTCGGCGCGGTAGTGGTGGAGCGTGCTCGGACCGCCGTCCAGCCAGAAGAAGGGGTACGGCTCCGCGCACACCGCGCTCACCCCGTGGCCCAGGAAGCGGGGCAGCACGGCGCTGCCCGTCTGCGCGAACGCGACCAGTTGCTTGCCGTGCTCCAGCGCGTGCCGCCGCAGCGGCTCGAACGTCTCGTTGCCCAGGGTCATCCCGGACACCAGCAGCGCGTCACAGCGGTCCGCCCCGGCGAACGCGTCGGTGACGACGGGCTCACCCCATTCGGTGACCCCGCCCTTGAGATCGCAGGGCACATACGCCAGGTGCCGGTCCCGCAGGGCCTCCAGCAGGGAGTTGACCACGCCGACCACGAGCACCATGGATCCCGGCGGCAGGTCGAGCAGCCCGACGACCGCGCGCGCCCGGGCCCGTGACTTCTCCAGCGAGCTGCCGGCCGGCACCGGTACCGGCAGCGCCCCGTGGGCCGGCGAGTGCGGGGTGACGTGCATCAGGTAGGCGTCCAGGGCGGCCACGCGCACCGGGGCCAGCGGATGCGCGAGCAGCTGGTCCACGCCCGCGCCGGCACACTCCTCGACCACGGTGTCAACGAGCGTGCCCGGTTCCACCGCGCAACTGCCGACGGCTCCGCCGAGACGCAGCCCGAGCACCTCGTTGCGGTAGCCGGTGCCCCGTCCGTCGTGCCGCACGGCCTGTCGCGTCGTGAACGCCACGGCGACGCGCAGCGCCGCCGGATCCGGCCCGAGCGCTCCGGCCCGGACCCGCGCCAGGAGCGTCTCGTACGTCGGCGCGCCGGCGGACGCCGGGCGGCCGGTGATCGTCGGAGGGACCGGGGTCGTCCGCTCGGCCGGAGCCGCCCGGCGGACCGTGGCCGCCGCGTCGACGGCGGCCGTCGGACCGACGGTGGTCATCGGATCACCAGCCCGGACCGCAGCTCGCCGAGCAGGTCCTCGGCCCTGGCCCGGGCGCCGGTTCCCTCCGGGTCGCCGACCATGACGTGCCCGAGGTACTCGTTGTTGCTGCCCGCAGCCCTCACCTGCCTTCCCGGCGCGGCGAGCTCCACCTCCAGCACGTCCGGCAGCGACCGGAGCCCGTTCCCGTCAACAGCCGTGAGCGTGCCGGTGGCCTCCGGCACCAGGAAGCCGACGGCGGCGGACCGCAGTCCCGTGTCGGTGCGCCGCAGATCCGGCGCGCGGCCCAGCGAGACGTCCACGAAGGCCGCGACGAGGTCGACACCGGTGACATGGCGGACGAGTTCGGTGATGCGGTTGCCGGCGGGCCGAGGGTTGACCTCGACCACGCGCGGTCCCGCCGAGGTCAGCTTGATCTCGGTGTGCGCGACGACGCCCTCGGTGAGACCCAGCGCCTTGAGCGCGTCCAGCGCGGTCCGCACCGCGTCGTCGGCCTCGGCGGCCGTCAGGGCGGCGGGGAACATGTGGCCGGTCTCGATGAACCCGGGCGCGCCGCCGATGCTCTTGTCGGTCACCCCCACCACGTGGACCGCGCCCGCGTGCGACACGGTCTCGACACTCACCTCCGGCCCGTCCAGCAGCTCCTCCAGCAGCACCGCCGGAGCCCGCCGCTGACCGCGCGCGTTGACCGGGAAGTCGGCCAGCGCAGCGACCGCGGCGGCGAGTTGGGTCTCGTCGTCCACCCGGCGTACGTACATCCCCGCACACAGGTCGACGGGCTTGACGACCAATGGGTAACCGATGTCCCGCGCCGCCGAGGCGATCCGCGCCCACTCCTCGTGCACCGCGAACCGAGGACCGGGCACCCCCGCCTCCTCCAGCACGCGCCGCGTCGTGTCCTTGCGGCAGGCGTCCCGCACCGCCGCGGCGTCCGGTGCGGGCAGTCCGAGCCGCTCGGCCGCGAGCGCCGCCGTCGGCAGGTAGTAGTCGCAGGACGTGAGCACGCCGTCGAACCCGAGCACCTCGTGCAGCCGCGCGACGAGGGGCAGCAGGGCGTCCGGGTCGTTGGTGTCCGCCGTGATCACGTTGCGGGCCCCGAGCAGCGGGTGCGCCGCGCCCTCGGGCGCCGTACGCAGGTAGTGGTGCAGGTCGCGGGTGAGGAACGTGAACGCGTGTCCACCCTCCTGTATCGCCCGTGGCAGCAGCCTGCTCATCGATCCGACCCAGCTCTCGACCACCAGCAGATGAGCCACAACTCCCCTTTTCATGCCATGTCCTGAGGCGCGGTCGCCATGTCGCGGCAGCCCGATCGGACCCCTACGGGAGGAGTCGGGCCGCCGTACTGGACACGATAACGGTAATCATTTTCAATGTCAGCCGTCGAGGGGGTGCGGTTGTCCTGACGATGTGTCGGGCCACCGGGCGGTCGCGTCCGAAGGTTCGCCGGCCGGTCGCGCACGGAGACGGAACGGCGGACGGCCGGGTCGGGCGTGTGCCCCGACCTGGCCGTCCGCCGTCCGGTGTGTCAGTCCCCGTGCCGGCGCAGCAGCGTCAACTCCTGGTTCAGCTCGCCGAGGAACCGGATGACCACGCGCAGCTCGTCGCTCGTGAAGCGCTCACGGGCCGCGTCGGTGCTCCGCGCGAGCGGCTGGAAGTACTCCCGGGCCAGCCCTTTGGCGCGCTCCGCGTACTCCAGGTGCACCACGCGACGGTCGTCGACCGCCCGGACACGCCGGATGTGACCCGCTCGCTCCAGCCGGTCCAGGCATGCTGTCATCGCACCGGAGGTGAGGTTGAGCTGCTTGCGCAGGCGACCCGGCGTCATGGGCTCGTCCGGCCCGCCGGCGTCGAGGATCGCGATCAGGGCCTGCATGTCCGTGTGGTGCAGACCGTGCTCCTGTGCGAACTCCTGGACGATGCGATTGAACTCGGCGGTCATCCGACGCAGTTGCACCGCGAATGACTGCAGCCCTGTCGGGCACTCCTCCGGCGGAGGAGATGCGGGGGTTTCGGAGCCGCTCATAGCGGCCAGTATAGGATCACTCGATCATTGACATAATCGACCATTGACATAATCTCTCGCGTCAGTAGGAACTCACATGACAACCGGACCACGCCGTGCCCGCTGGCTCGTTCCGCTCGCTCTGCTGATCGTCTGGCTCGGCGTGGGCGGGATGCTCGGCCCGTACGCGGGCAAGCTCGGCGAGGTGGCCACCAACGACCAGGCCTCCTTCCTGCCGCAGAGCGCCGAGTCCACGCGGGTGCTCGACGAGCGTAAGGCGTTCGACCAGCAGGCGACGCTCCCGGCCATCGTCGTGTGGACGGCGGACGGGACGGCGGACGCAGACCGCGTCACCGACGCCCAGCGCACCGACGCCACCCGCGCGGTCGCCGCACTCGCCGGCAAGCCCGGCGTCGTCGGAACACCGTCACCGGCCTTCCCCTCGAAGGACGGAGAGGCGCTGCAGGCGGTCGTGCAGCTCAAGACCGACCTCGGCGACGGCCTGGCGGACGTGGTCGACGAGGTACGCGACGCCGCGGAAGGCGTTCCCGGCACGAAGGCCCAGGTGGCGGGCCCCGCGGCCAGTCAGGTCGACCTGTCGGACGCGTTCGCCGGCATCGACGGACTGCTGCTCGGTGTGGCACTCGCCGCCGTACTGGTGATCCTCCTGCTGGTCTACCGCAGCGTCCTGCTGCCCTTCGTCATCATCCTCGGTTCCGTCTTCGCGCTCGGCCTCGCCTGCGCGGTCGTCTACGTCCTGGCCGACCACGACGTGGTGCGGGTCGACGGCCAGGTGCAGGGCATCCTGTCGATCCTCGTCATCGGCGCGGCCACCGACTACGCCCTGCTGCTCGCCGCCCGCTTCCGGGAGGAACTCGCCGTGCACGGCGACCGGTTCACGGCCGCCCTGGCCGCCGTCCGCAGGTCGTTCGGCGCCATCACCGCCAGCGCGGCCACCGTGGCCCTCGGTCTGCTGACGCTGCTCGCCAGCGACCTCACCAACAACCGCGCCCTCGGGCCGGTCGGCGCCATCGGCATCGTGTGCGCCGTGGTCTCGGCACTCACCTTCCTGCCGGCCGCCCTCGCCCTGCTGGGCCGCAGCGCGTACTGGCCCGCCAAGCCCAAGGAGTCGGACGCCTCCGTCGAGGGGCACAAGGTGTGGCGCCGTGTCGCCGCGACCGTCGACCGCAAGCCGCGCCGCGTGTGGGCGCTGACCGCGCTGGTCCTCGCCGTCTTCGCGGCCTTCTCCCCGTCCCTGTCCGCCAAGGGCACCCCGCTCGACGAGATCTTCGTGAACGACGCACCGTCGGTCGCCGCCCAGCAGACGCTCGGGGAGCACTTCCCCGGCGGGTCGGGCAACCCGGCCGTCGTCATCGCCGACGCCGACCGCCTCGACGAGGTGACGGCCGCCGCCCGCAAGACCGAAGGCGTCGCCACCGCCGACCCGGTCTCCGCCTCCGGACGGCCCGGCGGCGGTGAGCCCCTCGTCGTCGACGGGCGGGCACGCGTCGACGCCACGCTGGAGGCCGCCGCCGACAGCGACGCCGCGAAGAAGACCGTCCAGCGGCTGCGCGACAACCTGCACGAGATCTCCGGGGCCGACGCGCTCGTCGGCGGCTACACCGCCCAGCAGGTCGACACCCAGCAGACCGCCTCCGACGACCGCACCCTGATCGTCCCGATCATCCTCGTCGTGATCCTGCTGATCCTCGCGCTGCTGCTGCGGTCCGTGCTCGTGCCCGTGCTGCTGGTGGCGACCGTGGGCCTCAACTTCCTCGCCACCCTCGGCATCTCCGCGCTGGTCTTCGAGCACCTCTTCGGCTTCAGCGGCACCGACGCGTCGGTCCCGCTGTACGGCTTCGTGTTCCTGGTGGCCCTGGGCGTCGACTACAACATCTTCCTGATGTCCCGGGTCCGCGAGGAGGCCCTGACGCACGGCACCCGGCAGGGCGTACTGCGCGGACTGACCACGACCGGCGGCGTCATCACCTCGGCCGGCGTGGTCCTCGCGGCGACCTTCGCCGCGCTGATGGTCATTCCGCTGGCCTTCCTGGTGCAGATCGCCTTCATCGTCGCCTTCGGAGTGCTGCTGGACACGCTCGTGGTCCGCTCGCTCCTGGTGCCCGCGCTGGTGATCGACATCGGCCCCAAGGCGTGGTGGCCCGGCGCGCTGTCCCGCGACGACGGCAAGGACCCCGCGGACGGCAAAGAGACGTCGGCGGCCGACCGCGGCTGACGGACCCGACGGACGGGGGTGGGGCGGGCAGCCGTACGGCTGCCCGCCCCTCCGTGGTGCGAGAACTTCGCCTGCTGCCGCAACTGCGGCGACACCGAGATCGGCGGCGTGGGAGAGCCGACGCCCGCGGCTTCGTCCACTTCCACACCCAGTGCACGGACAGCGCCGCGGCCGGCTACGGACTGACCCTGCTGTACTGCGGCTTCGACGGCTCACCCGAGACCACGGTGGCCGTCGGCCACGAGGTCGTGGCCGCCCTCGAAGCGGTGGGCCTCCGCACTGCCTGGAACCAGGAGCCCGGACACGCCATCACCGTCACCCCCTTGGACTGGCGCCGCCTGGTCGGCTAGGCAACGGCCGCCCTCCGTCGCGGCTCCGGGGCCGGTCGGCGGAGGAAACAACGCGCCCCCGGGCGGCCAGGGGTCGGCCCGGGGGCGGTGAGGTCGCCGGTCGGTGGGTCAGGCCGACGGGTCCTGGGGACAGGCCGCCGTCGGCGTCTTCCCGGGCGCGCGGTGGGTGTCGGCGCCCGGGGACGCGAGGACGACCTTCGAGGCGCGGGAGCCCCGGTCGAGGTAGCCGCCGGTCGCGGCGAGGGCCAGGCCCACCAGGGCCAGGGCGGCGCCGACCAGGGTGGGGGAGGACCAGCCCCAGCCGGCCGCGATGACCAGGCCGCCGAGCCAGGCACCGCCCGCGTTGGCCAGGTTGAACGCGGAGTGGTTGGACGCGGCCGCCATCGTCGGCGCCTCGTGCGCTTTCGTCATCAACAGCATCTGCACCGGCGTGGTGATCAGCGCACTCAGGCCCCCGGTCACCGTGATGACGATCAGCGCGGGCACCAGGTGACCGATGACGAAGTGAAGCGTCACCAGCGCCGCCGCCAGCAGCGCGAAACCGCCGTAGAGGGTCGGGCGCAGCGCCCGGTCGGTGAGCGGGCCGGCGACGAGGGTGCCGAGCGTCATGCCGACGCCGAACAGCGCGAGCACCAGCGTGGTCGAGGAGTCCGAGATGCCGGTCAGGTGGGTCAGCATCGGCACGAGATAGCTGTACATGGCGAAGTAGCCGCCGAAGCCGACGACCGCCGTGACGATGCCGAGCAGCACCTGCTTGTTCTTCATCGCGCGCAGCTCGTGCAGGACACCAGCCTGCTCGCCGCGCGGCTGGTGGGGCACGAGCCGTACCAGGGCGGCCAGCGCCAGCACGCCGATGACGGCCACCGCCGCGTACGCCCAGCGCCAGCCGAACTGCTGCCCGAGCGCGGTCCCGGCGGGGACACCGACGATGTTGGCGACCGTCAGGCCGAGGAACATCATCGACACCGCGCGTGCGGCCCGGTCGGGCGCGACCAGCTTGGAGGCGACGACCGCGCCGACGCCGAACAGCGCACCGTGGGGGAGGCCCGCCAGGATGCGCGCGGCGAACAGCAGTCCGTAGTTCGGGGCGAGTGCGGAGGCCACGTTACCGACGACGAACAGGCCCGTGAGCATCAGCAGCAGCCGCTTGTGCGGCACACGGGCACCCATCGCGGTCAGCAGCGGCGCTCCGACGACCACGCCCAGGGCGTAGGCGGAGACAACGTTGCCCGCGTCCGGCACGGACACCGCCACGCCGTCGGCGATCTGCGGGAGGAGGCCCATCGTGACGAACTCGGTCGTGCCGATGCCGAACGCGACGACGGCCAGGGCGAACAAAGCCAAGGGCATGGCAGGGAGGAGCCTTCCGAAGTGGGAGCCGGGTGTGGGCACACACCGCTCGGCACCGCGTCACCGGTGTACGTCCGGTGGCAGCGGTGCCTGGTCGGTGGGGGCGGTCCGGCGCCGGTCCTCGTCGTCCGTGCGTGGTTGCCGCAGGACCAGCCTGCCAGATGCCCCGAGGGGCGCTCCAACCGGGCGAGCCTCACAACGTCATGATCAAAGGTACTCCGGGCGACATATGCCACCCTTCACCCTGCCGAACGCCCACCACCCCCGTTCTCAGGGGGACCGACGCCCCACTAATGTCGCGTACATGCAGTCACCACAGTCGTCGCAGCCGCCCCAGGCGCCCGTCCCGCCCGCCCCCGCCCGCGGCCGAGGTCCGCTGGTGGCCGCGCTCCTCCTCGGTCTGCTGGTGGGCGGCGCCGGTGTGGGCGCGGCCTGGGCACTGACCGGAGGCGACAGCACGCCTCAGGGGAAGGCGGGCGCGGGCAGTGACGCCCACGGCGCCTGCGCCGCCCTCGTCGGCCTGGACGAGTCCAAGATCCTCGCCAAGGGGAAGCAGGGCGAGCAGGCGCTCTACCGCTTCGCGGGGGCCGTCGATCTGGCGACGGCCGCCGCCGCGGGCGACTCCGCCTACGACCTGCTCGCGGAGACGCTCACCCGGGCCCGCAACCGCTATCAGCAGGTCTTCGGCGTCGATGCCGACGTGAAGAAGGACCTGGCGGAAGCGCGCTCCCTCTGCGAGGGCCTCTGATCCGCCGGTACCTCACTCCTCCCCGCTGTGCAGCACCTTCAACAGGTGTGACACCGCGCCCGCCACCGCGTCCCGGGCCGGGCCGAGGTACGTGCGGGGGTCGACGGCCGACGGGTGGGCGTGCAGGTAGGTACGGGCGGCCCGGGTGAACTCCTTGTTCAGGTGGGTGGACACGTTGACCTTCGTCATGCCCGCCCCCACGGCCCGAGCGAGCTCGGTGTCGGCCACCCCGGACGAGCCGTGCAGCACCAGCGGCACGCCCACGGTGTCGCGCAGGGCGGTGATGAGCGCGAAGTCGAGCACCGCGTCCCTGGTGGTCATGGCGTGGGAGCTGCCCACCGCCACCGCCAGGGCGTCGACCCCGGTGGCGGCGACGAAGTCCCGTGCCTCCACCGGATCGGTGCGCACCCCCGGGGCGTGCGCGCCGTCCTTGCCGCCGACCTCCCCGAGCTCCGCCTCCACCCACACGTCCCGTGCGTGGCAGTACTCGGTGATCTCCCGGGTCGCCTTCAGGTTCTCCCCGTAGGGGAGGCGGGAGGCGTCGAACATGACGGAGGAGAAGCCGAGCCGCACGGCCTCGTGCACCAGGTCGACGGTCTCCGCGTGGTCGAGGTGCACGGCGACGGGTATGAGCGCCGCCCGCGCGACGGCGAGGGTCGCGAGTCCCACCGGCGCGAGCGCACCGTGGTAGCGGGCGGTGTTCTCGCTGATCTGGAGGATCACGGGCCGCCCGGCGGCCTCGGCGCCGCTCACGATGGCCTCGGCGTGCTCGAGCTGCACCACGTTGAACGCCCCGACACCGACGCCGGCGTGGGAGGCGGGGCCGACGATGTCGTCAGTGGGACTGAGGGGCATGGAGTTCCTCCACGATCACGGCGGTACCAAAACGTCGGTGGACGGCCGCGTCGACGTCACCGGCCACGGGGCAGGCGACGGCGGCGGCCGACAGGGCCACGGCCTCACGCAGGACGGCCGGCCAGCCCGCGCCGCCGGGGAGCCCGGCCGCGAGCGCGGCGACACAGGCGTCGCCCGCCCCGGTGGGATTGCCGGCCAGCCGTTCGGGCGGTGCGGCGCGCAGGCGGCCGTCAGGGGTGTCGGCGAGGAGGCCGTCGGGGCCGGACGACACCACGACGGAGCGGGCGCCGAGGGCACGCAGCCGCGCCGCCCCCTCTCCGGCGTCCTCGCAGCCGGTGGCGGCCGCGAGTTCGGCGGCATTGGGTTTGACGACGTCGGGACCGGCACCCAGCGCGTCGAGGAGCGGGGGACCGCTCGTGTCCAGCACGGTGAGCGCCCCCGCCCCGGCGGCGGTGCGCACCAAGTGGGCGTACGCGTCGGACGGCAGCCCCGGCGGCAGGCTGCCGCAGAGCGTGACCACCGACGCCTCGCGCGCCAGCACCGCGAAACGGTCGGCGAAGGCCCGCCATTCCCGCGAACTCACCTCCGGCCCTTGCTCGTTGAACACGGTGGCGTCGCCGTCGTCGCCGGACACGACGGTGACGGTCTGCCGCGCCTCGCCCGCCACCGGGACGAGTTCGTCACGCAGCCCCGCCACGGCGCGCAGGTCCGCGCGGAGCAGGGCTCCGGTGGGGCCGCCGGCCAGCCCGGTGACGGTGACGTCGTGCCCCAGGGCGGCGAGGACCCGGGCCACGTTGACGCCCTTGCCCCCGGCCCGCCGGTGGGCGGCGCCCACGCGGTGCGAGGTGCGCGGACGCAGGCTGTCGACCCCGTAGGTGACGTCGAGGGCGGCGTTCAGGGTGACGGTGAGGATCACGGGTGACGGCCCCCCGTCGGCGTACCGGCGGCCGACAGGAGCCCGCCCGCCCGGTCCCTGGTACCGCGCGCCACCCGCCCCGGCGCGGACTCAGGCATGACCGTCCTGAAGGACGACGGACCGCGTGAGGTTGCGGGGCCGGTCGGGGTCGTAGCCGCGCGCCTCGGCGCAGGCCACGGCGAGCCGCTGGGCGCGGATCAGGTCGGCCAGCGGGTCCAGGCTCCCGGCCGTACCGGTGGAGTCGGCCACCAGGGTGCCGCCCACCCGGGCCACGTCGTCGTCCAGCCCCTCCGGAAGCCGGCCGAACGCCCAGGTGACCCGTCCCGGACCGGTGACGCTGATCGGCCCGTGACGGTACTCCATCGCCGGGTAGGCCTCCGTCCACGCGCCCGCCGCCTCCCGCATCTTCAACGCGGCCTCCAGCGCCAGCCCGCACGTCCAGCCGGTGCCGAGGAACGTGAACTGCTCGGCGCCGACGACGGCCGCGTCGAGGCTCTCGTACACGGCCCGTTCGGCGTCCCGGACGGCGGCGTCCAGCGGCAGGACACCGGCGGGCAGCGCACCCTCCGCCTCCAGATGGGCGCGCAGCAGCGCCAGGTTGGCGGTGGCGAACCGGGTCTGGACGACCGACTCCTCGTCGGCGAAGTCCAGTACGGCGACGGCGTCGGCCGCCTGCATGACCGGGGTCTCCGGGTCGGCGGTGATCGCGCCGGTCGCCACGGTGCCCTTGACCCGGCGCAGCAGGTCGAGCACCTCGGTGGTGGTGCCCGACCGGGTGATGGCGAGGACGCGGTCGTACTGCCGGCCGACGGGGAACTCCGAGGCGGCGAAGGCGTCCGTCTCGCCGTGGCCGCCCGTCTCACGCAGGATCGCGTACGACTGGGCCATGAACCAGGAGGTGCCGCAGCCGACGACGGCGACGCGCTCGCCCCGCCTCGGCAGGGCCCAGGCCTGGCGCGGCAGGGAGGCGGCGGCCTGACGCCACACGGCGGGCTGGGAGGCGATCTCGGCCGAGGTGCGGGAGGAAGTGGACAAGGCGATGTGCTCCTTCAGGAACGGGGGAGTGGGGGATGCGGCGCGGCGGGCCGTCTACTTCACCGAGCCGGCGGTGAGCCCGGACACCACATGGCGTTCGATGAAGGCGAAGAGCACCACGACGGGCACAATCGCGATCACGGACGCGGCGAACAGGTAGTTCCACTGGACGGTGTAGTTGCCGATGAAGCTGTTGATGCCGACCGTCAGCGGCTGGCTCTCCGGGACGGTGGACAGGGTCAGGCCCATGACGAACTCGTTCCACGCGGCGATGAAGGTGAAGATGACCGCCGTGACGACGCCGGGCATGGCCAGCGGCAGCGTCACCCGCAGCAGCGCACCGCCCCGGCCGAGACCGTCGATCATCGCTGCCTCCTCCAACTGCACGGGTATGGCGGAGAAATAGGCGGTGAGGATCCAGATCGCGAACGCCAGGTTGAACGCGGCGTTGCACAGCACCAGGGTCCACACCGAGTTGAGCATGCCCAGTTGGTAGAACTCGCGGTAGAGGCCCACCAGCAGCGAGGTCGGCTGGAACATCTGCGTGACCAGCACGAGCAGCAGGAACACCTTGCGCCCGCGGTACTTGACACGGGCCGTGTAGTAGGCGGCCGGAATGGCGACCAGCAGGACCAGCAGGGTGGAGCCGCCGGCCACGAGAAGGGTGACGCGGAGGTTGCTGCCGAGGTTCGACTCCCGCCAGACGTCGACGAAGTTCGACCAGGCGAATTCGTCGGGCAGGTAGGTGGCGTCCCGCAGTTCGCCGGCCGGGCGCAGCGCGGTGATCACCATCTGCAGGTACGGCAGCAGGAACACCACGGCGACCAGCCAGGCGACGGCGGCGACGAGCACCGTACGGGGCCGCAGCGCGCGCCGGGGGCGGGCCGGCCGGCGGTCCTTCGCGTCCGCCGACACGGTCTTCGCGAGGGGGGCCGGGATCGTCTGCTGGGCCATCACGCCTCCTCCTGGTTCCAGCGGCTGACCTTCAGGAAGACCGCCACCATCACGACGACCAGGGAGAAGTTGACGACGGACATGGCCGCGGACTCCCCGATGTCGGAGCTCTTGAGCTGGTACATGAACACGGTGGTGGTCGCCGTGTCGCTGTCCGGGCCGCCCCGGGTCATGCCCCAGATGACGGGGAACGAGTTGAAGACGTTGATCAGGTTGATGACGACGCCGACCAGGAACGCCGGGCGCAGCAGGGGCAGGGTGATGCGGACGTAGGTCTGCCACACGCCGGCGCCGTCGACGCGGGCGGCCTCGTACACCTCGCCGGGCACGGTCTGCAGTCCCGCGAGGAGCGTGTACGTGGTGAAGGGCAGGGAGACGAAGACCGCCACGAACATCATCCAGGGCCAGGCGGTCCACGGGTCGCCCAGCCAGTCCTTGGGGGAGTCGATGACGCCGAGGTCGGTCATCACGGTGTTCAGCACACCGGCGGTCCGGTCCAGCATCCACTTGAAGCCGATGGCGGTCATCAGCACGGACGCCGCCCAGGGGGCGATGAGCGCCCACCGGGTCAGGCGGCGACCGGGGAACTGCTGGTTGAACAGCTGGGCCAGGGCCAGGGAGATCAGCATGGTCAGCGCGACCACCCCGACGGTCCACACCACGGTGGCGGTGACGACGGAGCCGAGGCCCGGCTCGTCGAACAGCTGCCGGTACTTGTCCAGGCCGGCCCAGCCCCGGACGAAGCCGCTGACGCTGATCTTCAGAAACGAGGTGCGGACCATCTCGTAGACGGGCCACAGCACGACGACCACGATGAGCAGGACGGCGGGCCCGATCCAGGGCAGCGGTCCGAGCCGGCCGAGGCCGCGGCGGGCGCCGCTCCGGCCCGTGCGGGGCGGCCTGCGGCCGCCGGAGGTGACATTGCTGGACACGGGGGTGCCTTCCGTGTGTCGGTGCCTGCGGATCTACTGGTTCGCGAGGGCCTGTTCGGCCTTCTTCTGCAGGTCGCCGAGCACCTTGGCCGGGTCCTCCCCGACAGCCGTGCCACCGCTCTTCTTGATCTCGGCGGAGACGGCGTCCCAGGTGGTGTCGCCGAGCGGGTAGAAGGACGCCTTCGGCAGCAGCTCGAAGAACGGCTCGAGGTCCTTGTGCTTGCCGCTGGAGGTCATCTCCCGCAGCGTGTCCTCGGTGACGGGCATCAGGTTGTACATCTCGTCGAACTTCAGCGTGTTCTCCTTGGAGTACGCGAAGTCGAGGAACTTCTTGATCTCTTCCTGGTGACCGCGGTCCTTGAACGCCATCACCCAGTCGGCCACGCCGAGGGTGGAGTCGAGGGCGCCGTCCTTGCCGGGAATCGGTGCGACGCCGTAGTCGACGTCGCCGTCCTTGGACATCTGGATCAGCGACGGGTGGCCGTTGAGCATGCCCGCCTTGCCCGCGGCGAAGTCGGCGAAGGCCGTCTTGCGGTCGGTGGCGGCGGGATTGCTGTAGGTGAGGCCGGGCTTCACGAGGTTGTCGCGCAGCCACTCGAAGGTCTCGACGTTGGCCTCGCTGTCCAGGGTGTACGTGCCGTCGGCGCCGGTGTAGCCGCCGCCGTTGCCGAGCTCCCAGATGAGGCTCTCGCCCTGCGCCTCCTCAGGGCCGAGGGGCAGCGCGTACGGGACGACGTCGGGGTTCTTCCTCTTGATCCGCTCGGCGGCCGACTTGACGTCGGCCCAGCTCTTCGGCGCCTCGGTGATGCCGGCGTCGGCGAAGACCTTCTTGTTGTAGAACAGGGCTCGGGCGGAGGACACGAACGGTATGCCGTACTGCACGCCGTCCACCTCGCCCGCCTCGGCGAAGGAGTCGATCAGGTTGTCGCGGGTGGCCGGGGACAGCACCTCCTCGGCCTTGTACAGGAGGTCGTCGGCGACCTTGTCGGCGTAGCCGCCGGTCTGCAGGACGTCCGGCAGGTTGCCGCTCTGGATCATCGTCTTGACCTGCGTGTCGATGTCGTTCCAGTTGACGACCTGCACATCGATCTTGATCTTCGGATTGGCGGCCTGGAAACGCTTGGCCACGTCCTCCCAGTAGACCGTGGAACTGTTGGACGCCTTGTCGCCGTAGTCGGCGGCGACCAGCTTCAGGGTCACCGTTCCGTCCGCGGACTCCCCGCTGCCGCCGCCCCCGCACGCGGTCAGCACCAGGGCACCGGCCGCACAGGCCGCCGAGAGGACGAGCATTCTCTTCTTCACTGCCGTCTACCGCCTTGTCTCCACAAGCAATGCGTGAACATGCTCAATCGATAAGCTTTCCGAGCAGTAATGAACACCTGTCGTGTCGGGCAGTATTCAGGCAAGCCGCAGGTCAGGTCCATACGTCGTTACCCGACCGTTGCGAAAACGGGCGAACAGGTTGCATGCCGATGCGAGGAGTGACGATGTTCCGAGCAACATCACGCACGGTGGTTCCCTGGGGCTCCGCCGCCCACGGCGTCCCTTACGGTGTCCGGAGCGCAGTACCGAGGCCGAGGGAGTCCGACACATGTCCAAGCACGATCGGTGGAGCAAACTGCTGGAACTGCTGGCCGGCGAGGGCAGGATCGAAGTCGACGACGCGGCCGCCGCACTCGACGTCTCGCCCGCCACGATCCGCCGCGACCTCGACGAGCTCGCGGAACAGCAGATGCTCGTCCGCACCCGTGGCGGAGCCATCGCACACGGCGTCTCCTACGAGCTCCCCCTGCGCTACAAGTCCTCCCGGCACGCCCCCGAGAAACAGCGCATCGCCACCGCCGTCGCCGGGATGATCGCCGACGGGGACGTGGTGGGCCTGAACGGCGGCACCACCACGACCGAGGTGGCCCGGGCCCTCGCCCTGCGTGCGGGCGGCAGCCGCGAGGGACGGGGGCGGCGCGAAGCGGCCGAGACGTCGGCGCCCGCGTTCACGGTCGTCACCAACGCGCTCAACATCGCCGGCGAGCTCGCGGTCCGCCCCCAGGTGAAGATCGTGGTCACCGGCGGAGTGGCCCGCCCGCAGACGTACGAGCTCGTCGGACCGCTCACCGTCGGAGTGCTGAACGAGGTCGTCCTCGACGTGGCCGTCCTCGGTGTCGACGGCGTGGACCCGCAGTTGGGGCTGATGACCCATCAGGAGGACGAGGCCAGTGTCAGCCGGCTGTTCGCCGAGCGGGCCCGCCGCGTCATCGTGGTCACCGACTCCTCGAAGATGGGGCGGCGCGCCTTCGCGCGGATCTGCGGGCTGGACCGCGTCGACGTGCTGGTGACCGACGCCGGGCTGCCCTCCGAGACGGCGGCCCGGCTCACCGAGGCGGGCATCAAGGTCCACGCCGTCTGAACCGCCGCACCGACGGCCGCCACGAGGCGCGGCGGACCGTCGGCGTGCGGTCGACGGCCCTTCCCCTAGGGTGCGACGGCCATCGCGAAGACGTGGACGTTGCCGTTGGACGGCAGCACCACGAACCGCACCTGCTTCGTCGCGTCCAGGGGCACGGAGTGGGCGAAGATCCGGTAGTCGATCCCCGCGTTGCCGTACCCGTCCGGCCGGTTGCGGCCGTCGCTGGACGCCACCAGCGTGGCACCGTGCGCGTCGGCCGGGTCGAACGACCAGTTGGGGAAGCCGAACGAGCCCCGGCTGCTGGTTCCGTCGGTGTAGTACACGGTCGCCGTACCGGTTGCTCCGCCGGTGACTCCGGAGCCGAGGAGGACGAGTCTGCTCCCCTGCCCGCTCAGGGTGATCGCCTGGCCCTGGGAGGACACGTTGTCCTTGGTGCCCGGTTCGACGGCCGGCCAGGTCAGGTCGGCGCCGAGGGCCCGCACCGTGCTGCCCGGCGTCAGTCCGGCCGCCGCCAGCTTCTGCGCGGAGAAGCTGTTGCCGTCCCCGTCGTAGTTGCCCGGCGCGGGGTCGCTCTCGTCGGTGACTCCCACGTTGTTGTAGGCGGCGGCGAGATCGGGCAGCGGACTGCCGACGGTCTCGGTGCGGGTGCCGGTCGCCGAACCCGCCCCGTCACCACCGGTGTAGGTGGCGGTGGCGCTGAAGGTGCGCAGCGTGAACCCGCTCCTCTTCTCCGGCACCTGGATGCGGAACTCGGCCGACGCGGTCGCGCCCGCGGCGAACGAACCGGAGACGGTGGTGGCGGACGGCTGGACCGCCCAGCCGACCGGGCCCGCGAACGCCACCTTCAATGACCGCATCCGCTGCGGCCCGGCGTTCTTCACGGTCACCTCGACGGTCTCGATGGCCGGACCGTCCAGGTCCACCGGCGAGATCGACACCTCGGTCCGTGCCGCGGGTGACTCCCCCGGGGACTCCGCGGCGGTGGCGGCGGGCACGGCGGCCAGCGTCATCGCCGCCGCCACCGCCAGGGCTCTCAGGGAACTGACCCATCGGGTCGCCTTCATACGTCCTGCTCCTCAGCTCGGTCGTCCGGTACGACGGTCACGCGACGGGAGGCATGGCCGACTCACGGGAGTCCAGGCCCATGCGGAGGTTGACCCAGGAGCCACGCGTGAAGTCCGGGATGTCCACCGGACGCCCGCCCGCGGCCAGGGACTTGACGCTCAGCGGCACGGGGGCGCACCAGGAGGCCGAGTCGTAGACGTCGATGTCCGGCACCAGCCCGGCACGCATCAACTGGACGGTCCGCCACTGCAGTACGTAGTCCATGCCGCCGTGGCCGCCGTTGTTCGCCGCGTCGTCGCCTATCTTCTTCCACAGCCAGTGGTCGAACTCCTTGCGGTAGGCGTCGAAGTCGCGCCAGGAGTGCCCGCTGTGGTCCGGCTCGACGTAGATCCGTCCCCCGGTCGCCGAGGTGCCCGCGTAGTCCTCGAAGATCCCGCGGCTGCCGGCCAGGCTGTTGATCCTGCTGTACGGACGGGGTGAACTGACGTCGTGCTCCGCCCTGATGACCCGCCCCTTGGCGGTGTCGATGAGACAGGTGACGAGGTCACCGTTGATGTAGGTCTCCTTCCACGAGGGATGGGACCTGTCGATGAAGCGTTCCCGGTAGTCGGCGAGGCCCTTGGGCTCGGTGGCGGTCGCCCGCAGCACCGTCATGCGGTCGCCGCGGTTGATGTCCATCGCGGCGGCGATCGGCGCCAGCCCGTGCATCGGGTAGAACGACGCGGTGCTGCGGGTGTGCCACCGCCGCCGCCATGCGTCGGTGTAGTACGTGTCGGAGAACAGCAGGTCACGCAGGTCGTGCAGGTAGCCGCCGTGGCCGTTGGTGACGTCGCCGAACAGCCCGTCGTGCGCCATCTTCAGCATGGCCAGCTCGTTGCGGCCGTAGGAGCAGTTCTCCGACAGCATCAGGTGGCGGCGCGTTCGCTCGGAGGTGTCGACGAGGTCCCACAGCTCGTCGAGCTCGGTGGCGACGGGCAGTTCGACGATCGCGTGCTTGCCCGCTTCCAGCGCGGCCTTGCCCTGGCGGTGGTGGAACTCCCAGGGCGTGGCGATGTACACGAGGTCGATGTCGTCGCGCTGCAGCATCTGCGCGTAGGCGTCCTCGGAGCCGCCGTACTCGGCGGGACGGGGTTTGCCCAGGGCGACGAGGCGGTTCGCCAAGGACGCGGCGCGGTTGGCGCGGATGTCGCAGACGGCGGTCACCCTGCACCCGGGGACGGCGGCCCAGCCCTCGGCCATGCCGGACCCCCGGTTGCCGAGACCGATCAGTCCGACGCGGACGGTCTCGTGGGCGTCGAAGGGGACGTCGATCATCGATCTCTGACCGGGACGGCGCGGCGGTGTCCGTACCGGCACGGCCGCGCCGGCACCGGCTGCCGGTGCCGCGTGCGCCGCACCCGCACCGGCGGCCGCCACCCCGGTGGCCAGCGCACCTCCCAGAAGCAATCGGCGGGAGACAGCGGGAAGTTCGGGCATGAGTGAACGCTCCTTCGATCCATGACCGGGCATCACTGGCGGCAACGACTCTGACGGGAGCGACGGAGACATGTCAATAGGTGCTCGAAGAGGCGTGTCTTCGAGCAGAAACGTGCAACTGCTTTGCGTGGGAGAGGGGGGAGGTGGCGAATCCGTCATAACTGGACAAGCCGGTAGCGGAGTTGACGCGAGAGCCCTCTGCGTCCCTCGGCGACCGTCCATTCAGGTGAATGGGAATTCATTGCTAAGGTGAATCACCATTCACCGCACTTTCCGTCGCTGGAGTCCTCATGGCGTCGCCCGTCCCGACACCCGACCCGACCGGCGGCGCCGGACTGCGGGCCCGGCTCACGATCCCGGTCCTCGCCTACGGCGGCATCCTCATGGCGGTCGTGCAGACCGTCGTCGTCCCCCTGCTGCCCGACCTGCCCCGGCTGACCGGGGCGTCGGCATCCGCGGTCTCCTGGATGGTGACCGCCTCCCTGCTGTCCGGCGCCGTCCTCACCCCCGTCCTCGGCCGGGCCGGCGACATGTACGGCAAGCGCCGGGTGCTGCTGCTGTCCCTCGCCCTCATGACCGCCGGGTCGGTCGTCTGCGCGCTCACCACCGACATCGCGCTCCTGATCACCGCCCGGGCCCTCCAGGGTGCCGCGGTCTCCGTGGTGCCGCTGTCGATCAGCATCCTGCGCGACGAACTGCCTCCGGAGCGCCGGGGTTCCGCCATCGCGCTGATGAGCTCCACCGTCGGCATCGGCGCCGCACTCGGACTGCCCGCCGCGGCCCTGATCATCCAGTACGCGAACTGGCACGCCATGTTCTGGGTCACCGCCGGCCTCGGCGTCGCCGGTGTCGCGCTGATCCGCTGGGCGGTGCCCGAGTCACCGGTGCGTGAGTCCGGCCGGTTCGACGTCACCGGCGCCCTCGGACTGGCCGCCGGCCTCGTCTGCCTGCTGCTCGCGGTCTCGCAGGGCGGCCAGTGGGGCTGGGGGAGCGCCCCGGTCGTGAGCCTGTTCGCCGCGGCCGTCCTCGTCCTCGCCGTGTGGTGGCTGCACCAACTGCGCGCCGCACGCCCGCTGGTGGACCTACGGCTGGTGTCCAGCCCGCGCGTCGGCCTCTCCCACGTGGCCGCCCTCCTGACGGGCTTCGCCTTCTACGCGAACACACTCGTCACCGCGCAGCTCGTCCAGGCCCCCGAGGCCGGCGACTACGGCCTGGGGCTGTCCATCGTCCAGACGGGACTGGTGCTGCTGCCCAGCGGCGTGGTCATGCTGCTGCTGTCCCCGCTCTCCGCCCGCATATCGGCGGCGCGCGGACCGCGGATCACTCTCGCCCTCGGCGCCGCGGTCATCGCCGCCGGTTACGGCGTGCGCATCGCCGACAGCCGCTCCCTGGTGATGATCATGGCCGGTGCGACGGTCGTCTCGATCGGCACCACCCTCGCCTACTCGGCGCTCCCCGCCCTGATCCTGCGCGCCGTCCCCGCCACGCAGACCGCCTCCGCCAACGGCGTCAACGTCCTGATGCGCACCGTGGGGCAGGCCGTCTCCAGCGCCGCCGTCGCCGCCGTCCTGGTGCACCACACCAGCCCGGTCGGCGGCCTCCCGTTGCCCACGCTCCACGGCTACCTCATGGCCTTCGGCATCGCCGGCACGATCGCCCTCGTCGCCTGCGCGGTGGCCCTGCTCATCCCCGGGGACCCGGCCCCCGAGACCGGGCCCGCCCGCGAGAAGGACGCTCGGCCCGTCGCCGACGGCAGCAAGATGGAGGAAGCATGAGCACCGACACCCCGCCGCCCGACGCGGCACCTCGCACCGGCCGGCGGGACGCCGAGGCCACCAAGGCGGCCATCCTGCGCGCCGCCCGCCACCTCCTCGCCCGCCACGCCCACGCCGACATCACCCTCAAGGCCGTCGCGGAGCGCGCCGGCGTCAGCCCGCCGCTGGTCCTCAAATACTTCGGCAACAAGGACGCCGTCTTCGCACGCGTGATGTCCTTCGACGAGGACGCCGCCGCGCTCCTCGACGCGCCCTTGGACGACCTGGGCCGGCACATGGTCCGGCACGTCCTGGTCAGCCAGCGCGAACGCGGGTCCGACCCCCTGCTGCGGATCGCGTTCGCGCCGCTGCAGGGAGACCACGGCGACATCCTGCGCGCCAACTTCCGGGCCCAGGTCACCGGTCGGCTCGCCGCCCGCCTGCCCGGCCGCGACGCGGGTCTGCGCGCGGAACTGGCCCTGGCCGCGCTGGTCGGCCTCGGCGTGATGTTCGGCATCGCCCGGGGAACGGACCTCAGGTCCACGCCGGTCGAGGAGGCCGTCGAACGCTACGGCCCCCTCGTCCAGGCCCAGTTGACGCCCACGCCACCGGCCGACGCGTAGGGCCGGTCTCGGTCCCGTCCGCGCCGCCCGGCGAGGCGTAGGCCGGCCCGCCTTGTCCGTGCGCCGCCCTTCGACGCGTAAGACCGCCCGCCTCGTCGGCGCCGGCCGCCGAACACGCAAGGCCGGTCTGTCGCGTCCGCGCCGGCCGCCGAACACGCAAGGCCGGTCTGTCGCGTCCGCGCCGGCCGCCGAA